>JAZNHD010000017.1:0-8182 GCA_045576815.1 Eubacteriales bacterium | reverse complement strand
CAGAGTACATCTTCACCCAGAGAAACGGTATTCACATCGTAGACCTTCAGAAGACCGTTAAGAAGTTTGAGGAGGCGTACAATTACGTTTCCGAGCTCGCTCAGGAGGGCGGCACCGTTCTCTTCGTAGGAACCAAGAAGCAGGCCGCTGAGACCATCAAGGAAGAGGCTCAGAGATGCGGAATGTACTACGTAAACGTTCGTTGGCCCGGCGGTATGCTCACCAACTACGGCACTATCAGAAAGTCCATCAAGCGTCTTAAGGACCTTGAGAAGATGCAGGCTGACGGCACCTTCGATCTTCTTCCCAAGAAGGAAGTTGCAAAGAAGATGAAGGAGATTGAGGACCTTGAGAAATCCTACGGCGGCATCAAGGAGATGGACACTCTCCCCTCTTGCATGTTCGTTGTTGACACCCGCAAGGAAGCAAACGCTGTTAAGGAAGCGAAGAAGCTCGGTATTCCCGTAGTTGCTATCGTTGACACCAACTGCGATCCCGATGATGCAGATTACATCATTCCCGGTAACGATGACGCTATCCGCGCTATTAAGCTTATCGCAGGCGCACTTGCAAACGCAGTTATCGAGGCTCACGGCGGCGTACAGGACGAGGCTCCCACAGCAGAGGAGACTGTAGCAGAGGCTACCGAAGAGGCAGCAGAGTAATTCTCACCTTAGGCAAGAGTAAATAATCCGAACACGCTCTGTGCTCTTAATTTTCAGAGCTTTTGGCACTTATCTCTCTTGCAAATTAAACAAAATTTAAAGGAGACACAAAAATGGCATTTACCGCTAAAGACGTAGCCGAGCTCAGAAAGCAGACCGGCTGCGGTATGATGGATTGCAAGAAGGCTCTTACCGAGTCGAACGGCGATTTTGAGGCAGCAGTAAAGTACCTTCGTGAGAAGGGAATGGCAGCTACCGCAAAGAAGGCTGACCGTATCGCCGCAGAGGGTCTTGTTGACGTTATGACCGTGGGTGATACCACCGCTATCGTTGAGGTTAACTCCGAGACCGACTTCGTTGCAAAGAATGCAACCTTCCAGAGCTTTGTAAAGGACGTGCTTAAGTCCATTATTGCAGCTAAGCCCGCTGACGTTGAGGCTCTCCTTGCTGCAAAGTTTGCAGACACCGAGTCCACCGTTTCCGAGGCTCTTGCAGAGAATATCTACAAGATAGGCGAGAAGATTTCTATCCGCCGCTTCAAGATCGTTGAGGGCACAGTTTCCACCTACGTTCACGGCCTTGGCGCTACCGGCGTTATTGTAAGCTTTGATACCGACGTTGCAGACAAGGAAGGCTTTGCTGAGTTCGCAAAGAACGTAGCACTCCAGACCGCTGCTATGACCGTTCTTTATCTTGATAAAGATTCGGTTCCCGCTTCGGTTCTCGAGGAGGAGAAGGCTATTCTCTTAAAGCAGATGAGCGAGGATCCCAAGATGGCAAACAAGCCCCAACAGGTGCTTGAGAACATCGTTAAGGGTAAGCTTGGCAAGTACTACGAGACCAATTGCCTTGTAGAGCAGACCTACGTTAAGGACGACTCTATGACCGTCCGTAAGTACGCGGAGAACACCGCAAAGGCTCTTGGCGGCTCTATCAAGATCACAGGCTACGTTCGCTTCGACAAGGGCGAGGGTCTTCAGAAGAGAGAAGAGGACTTTGCAGCTGAGATTCAGAAGATGGTTCAGGGCTAATTAGTAGGCTTCGTATTCAGGTATAACCGCAAAAAAACGGGTAGATTTTTCTACCCGTTTTTTGCTACCGCAGATTTTTCGCTCGACGTACCCTCGTACGCCGTCGCTCGAAATCTGCGCTTTCTCATCTAAATACGTGCGCCTACCTCACTTTAGCCTTGATGGACGGCTTCGTATTTAGGTATAACCGAAAACAAAGAAGGAAGAGACCGCGGTCTCTTCCTTCTTTTTATATATCAAGCGAGTTTGCTTTTCTGTAAGTGGGGATTCTTGTGTTAAGCTCGTAGTCGAGCTGGCGAAGCTTCCAGCCTAGCGACTGCTCGTCGGTAGTATAGCCCATATAAGGCTCCCAGCCGAGTCTTGAATCCAGCCTTACGATAGGAATTGTGTCGAGCACGTTCTCGCGTTCACGAAGTAAGATTGCTTCAAGACGGTCGATAAGCTCTGCAGCCACCTTTTTATCTCCGGCGACGGACAGGCGCTGCTTGGTTATAAAGTGCTGCTTTATGCCGATAACCGTTCGACAGCTGTTTCTTATAAATTTAGCAAGGAGAATGAGTCTTTCAATATTGTCGTTTTTAGACTTTATATTCTCCAAAACCGCAATGCCCTCGCCCATAATTCTCTCCACCGTCTTGGCGGCATTCAGCTCGTCGAAAATACGCACGCCGGGCAGCGAGTTTCTGCCCTCGTAGTCCATAGTGTAGACTCCGAAATAGAAATTCGCAGAGCCAAAGTGCGGTCTTGACGGCATCTTTCCGTCACCGGGGATAGAGGCGGGCAACGCCTTAAGCTCTCCCGACCAGAAGGGATACTGCGGGCCGGTTCTGAAAGCGCCGTACTGGTCCTCATTTGTCGGGATATAGTGGGTTATAGCCTCGGAGAAAAGGCGACACGCCTCTCTTACCTCGTCGAGGTTTTCCTCGCCAAAGTCACGTGCGAGAATCTTATCAAGCGTTACCTCAAGCGGCTCAACCTCGGTAAAGAACGCCTGCTTTTCAAGGTCGGTGATAAACGAGGGGTGGAAGCCGTAGTGAATATTTTCAATAAGCGAGCG
Organism: Eubacteriales bacterium; assembly: GCA_045576815.1. Taxonomy (GTDB): domain Bacteria; phylum Bacillota; class Clostridia; order Oscillospirales; family CAG-272; genus UBA1740. Next base: position 5,429 of record JAZNHD010000017.1, on the reverse strand, counting down.
AAGTCCAAGTTCCTTATGCGCCTTTATCATATTCTTGTAACGCTTAATCCACTGCTGCGGCATCGGCTCATAGGGAACAGGGCCGAAGTCCCAGGTTCTACCCGAGGAGTTAGAGATAGCCGACATCTTTATACCGCCGTGCTTTTTCGCCGCCATAGCCTCGCTGACAAAATACTTGCCGGGGCCCTCAAAGGAGAGCGAGTAGTCGCATATATCGAACACCGAGTTTCCGCACTTACGCTTTTCGAACATATCCCAGGTTGCAAGCAGAGTGATTCCGTCGGGCAACTTCTCAATGAGCTTAACTCTGTCCGCCTCGGGCGCAAAGCCCCAGTTGTAGGAGCAGAATACTATCTCTGCATCAGCGCTGTAACGTCTTACCGCATTTTTAACCATTCTGACAAGGTCTGCATAGTCCTCGCAAGGATACCAGCCGGGGCTTATTTTACCGGTCGGGATATTGTCAACGAAGTTTTTCGTATAGGGAGCAAGTCCGACGTGTGGGTCACGGCTCTGGAAGTTCGATGCCTCACCGACTATCGTCACGCCCTTGATAATGGGGCAAACCTTAAAGAGTGAGCCGTAAAGCTCGTCGTAAAACTCCTGTGCGCCCTCGTCAGACGGGTGTGCGCTGTGTGGTGCGTAAAGCTCGACGAAAACGTCAATACCGTACCTCTTTGCTCTCTCTGCAAGTAGCTTTAAGTCGATATAGGTGCCGCGAGTCGTCGTGCAAGGGTCCTTTAACCAAAGGTCTATCGCATCAAAGCCGCGGTGCGCCAAAATCTTGAATGCGTCGTCGTTCCACTCGAACATTCCAAAGGGCGACTGAGTAATTCTCGGTGAGAAGAGCGCACGGCGCGCGACGGTGCCGAACTTTAATATCGGAGCTTTCTTGAAGTTCATTAAGTCTTCGAGATAATAAAGTCCCTGCGCAATTCCTCGCTCGTCGTGACCTTCAAGTATAATACCGTCCGCACCTACGGTGATGCGGTAGCCCATATAGCCCTCGGCTTCACCGAGGTCGCATCCCGTGCGGATTTTGATTTTCGTGCCGCTCTCGGTTTTAGTTAAGCACGCGCCAACACCGTGAGAGGTGAAAAGGTAGTCAAGAAAGTCGTTTGCCGCTGTCATAACGACGTCGCTATCGCTGTTTTCAACGTAAACGCGAGTGCCGTCGGCGATTTCAAACTCGCCGTCAGCGCACTTTATAGAGCTGTTTCGTATATTCTTTTTATGTATTTCAAGCAGCTCTACCTTGAAATCGTCATTTCGCTGTTCTCTTAGCATATCATTCACCCTTAATCATATCTACTATGTCCTTGACGCAGGAGTAAACAATCTCCTCACCGTGCTCTATCGTCATATCCTTTGCCGTCGAGGCAAACCAGTCGTCCGAGAGTCTGTCGAGCTTTATCGAGCCGGGGTAGAGTGCCTCAAGCATTGAGCACTCGTGTACTCCGGCGTGGTCACCGACCATCGGAGAGGATGGCGTGTAGGGGAGTCTTACTATTCTTATTCTGTTCCAGGGGCTGTCCTTTGCCGCGAGGTTTTCGTAGAAATCCGCGTTCTCATTCTTGCCCCACCAGCCGTAGCCGCCCGACTCCTCGAGGTCGGCCATAATCAGCTTCTTCGCCGCCTTCATACAAGCGAGCGTCATAGGCATATAGTCCTCGGTCTGATGTGCGATAAGGATAAAGATATTCTTCTTGAAGCCTGCCGCAAAGAGCGACTTCAAAATGCAATATACGTAGCTTTCCATAGTGTCGCAGTCGACGTTAAGCGTGTTTTTCTCCGGCCCACCCACAGCATAGCTCGCAACACCATACCAAACAGGCGGTAAAATCATAGCGTCAACCTCGCGTGCTACCCTCTCAGCAACACCGTATGCGGTCAGCGTGTCGCAGCCGTAGGGGCAATGATCGCTGTGCCACTCCATAGTGCCGATTGGCAAAAGCACGGGCTTACATTCTCTTTTTGCTTCCTCAACCTCACGGGGATAGGAAAGCTCCATCTGAAAGCTCATAGAAAATACTCCTTTTTAAATTTACTTGACATATTGATTATACATCTGTTATAATTGTATTGGAATAGCTGATATCACTCAAAATTTATATAAAATTAGCGTTTTTATAGGTGGATATGAATTATTTAGAGGACGTTTATTTTGCAAATATCAATGCGACCTATAACCTCGGCGGCTACTTCTCGATAGGAGAGGGGGAGTCATGGGAGCTTGACGGTGGCTCGTTTGATCAGAGCAAGTTCTACTTTATTTCAGAGGGCGGCTGCACCATAACTATCGGGAAAGAGGCTATTGTTGCCGAGGCGGGCGATTGGCTTTTCATACCTGCCGGAGCGTACCACTCCTACCGCAACGACAGCACCCGTCGCTTCTCAAAATTCTGGGTGCACTTCAACCTCTATCCCGACGACAGTGCGCTTAAAGGGCGCGAGAGAGTGTATAAGGTGCGCTACAAGCAGGGCGGCAGAGCGCATAAGCTCTTTTCCGAGCTTGCTAAAATCTCGCGCTCGTCTGACCTCTCCGATAAGCTTAGGGTCAAGGCTATTCTTTTTGAGCTTATAGGTGAATATCTTAGGCTGGCTGGCCCCGGTGTGACCGTTAAAAGCGGCCGTGACGATAGAATTGAGACTGTCCTGCGCTACATAAATGAGAATTTGGATGCGGAGCTAACAAACGAGCTTCTCGCGGAGAAGTATTTTGCCCACCCCAACCATTTCATAAGAGCCTTTCGCGAAAAGGTCGGCACGACACCTGCAAAATATATAAGCAATCAGAGAATGGAGGCGGCAAAGCGCCTGATTGAATCAACCGAGCTTTCTGTATCGGAGATAGGCGAGAGGGTAGGGTTTAAGGAAAGCGCACATTTCTCACGATGCTTCAAGGAGCGCTATGATATGTCCCCCACGACCTACCGAAAGTATTATAAGAGCTTCCTTAATATAAAGCCAAAAAGATGAAAAAGCCCTCGGCAAATTGCCGATGCCTCAGTTTCTTTTTCGTTTCACGATGATTTTTGAGAGTTGTCACCGCTAACCGTGTTCGTAAATCCCGTATATAGAAATATTATAAGGAATATTCCGATAAGCACCGTTATTGCGGACTGTATTTGCTGTGCATACACCGTCACTCCAAAGATTGTGCTTGCAGAGGTTTCCTTTATGTAATTGAAAAGCGGGGACACAACGAGCGTTGCAATAAAGGTTATAGCACCCGATAGCACTGTATTTATCGCTATTGCGGTCGTGAGATCCTTGACGTCCACAATGTCGTAGAGAAGATTTTTTCCTATAGCGACAGCGGATGATCCGATAAGGCTTATCACGCTGAAGATCACGTACATTACCCTTCCGTTTTGCGGGACGGTAAATATCATTACGGCGTAGGCTATCACGTTTACGGTATATCCCGCTCGAAACAGACCGAAATAAGAGTGGCGCACAGAGTAAATGCCCAAAAGATACATACACAGCAATTGTAGCAGGCTTACTGCGGTAGACGTTAAGGATATAAAGGTAATATCAAAGCCGAGCTCGTTTATCTGATACGTGGAGAGAAAGGGGAGAGTGCAGGCGGAGGCAAAGGACCAAAGCGTGCTTACTGCCGTAAATTTAATGTATTTTTTGTTTTTAGTGAGGCTCTGTAGCTCTTTTATGGGAGATATTTTTTCCGTCTTTTCGACAGGCTTTTCCTTTGACGCAAGAAGCGCTATAAGGTCCAAAAGAGTCAGCACGAAAATTATGATGCTGAGGATCATAAATGCGCCCTTGATATCGCCGCGCGCCTCATAGTCATCAAAAAGCGCACTTATCGAAAGTGTGAAAGCAATGCTGCCAAATATGGAAACACCGTTAAGCGTTGCTGTAAAGAGTCCGCGCGTCTTTGGATTTATCATATTTACAAACCAGGTGGTCTTGGCAGGAGTTATGATGTTGTGCACCGCATGCGAAAACAGCATAATAAGCACGATTGCAAGCCCGGTAAAGCCGCCAAGGTCAACGAACGGTATGAGATAAAGCCCTATAAGTAAGACCTGCGACAGTGATTGAAGAGGAACTACCCAGCGCTTTATGGGCGTTTTGTGGCTTAACATTATTGCGAAAACTTGAAATGAGCCGGCAAAGGTGGCAATAGAGGATATAATCGCTGTCGTGGAGTCGGCTACTCCGAGATATGTCGTGAGCTTAGCGAGATACGCACCGCTGGTTGCAATGCTTACGAAATATTCAAAGGAAGCCCACAGTATATACATAACGCGACTCGATTTGTATATATCCTTGTCCATAGCTTTCATACAGTTTTCTCCATTACGTGTTAAGCGGCCAAAGGGAATTGGTATTCGGTTTAATGTAATATTAGCACACAAAAAAACTAAAGTCAAGAGGTTTTTTAAAAAGTCAAGAAAGAAAAAAATTACGCTTATCTTTGGCAAAAAAATGTTATTTCAACCTGACGTTAAAATGTAAAAAACGACCTCATAGAATTTCTTCTACAAGGTCGTAATTTTATTTTGTTTTGCCTTTCGTGTTATAAGGCGGTTTGCCTTTTCACAGGCGAAAGTTTGTCTTTAATTAGTTCTTAAGAGCTGCCTGAGCCGCACGACGGTAAAGTCGGTGCTTGTCCGAGCCTTGCGTGCGTCGTGCCTTAGTTTTCGAAAACGAAAACTTCTCTTAATTAGTTCTTAAGAGCTGCCTGAGCAGCACGACGGTAAAGCTTGCGGTTGTCCGAGCCTTATCTGCGTCGTGCCTTAGCTTTCGCGAAACAGAGCCTTTGTCCGTTTCGTCGCCTTGCGGCGATACCGAAAACTTACCTTAATTACTTCTTAAGAGCGGCTTGAGCTGCTGCAAGTCTTGCAATCGGAACTCTGAAGGGCGAGCAAGAAACGTAGTCAAGGCCGATCTTGTGGCAGAACTCTACGGATGTGGGGTCGCCGCCGTGCTCGCCGCAGATACCTACGTGGAGGTTCTTGTTTGCGGGTCTGCCGAGGGTAACTGCCATATCCATAAGCTTACCAACACCGGTGGTGTCGAGCTTTGCAAAGGGATCGTTCTCGAAGATCTTTGCATCGTAGTAAGCGTTAAGGAACTTACCTGCGTCGTCACGGGAGAAGCCGTAGGTCATCTGAGTAAGGTCGTTAGTACCGAAGCAGAAGAAGTCTGCGTTCTTAGCGATCTCGTCAGCGGTGAGACATGCTCTCGGGATCTCTATCATAGTACCAACCTCGTACTTAAGGGATACGCCTGCTGCTGCGATCTCTGCGTCTGCGGTCTCAACAACAACCTTCTTAACGAACTTGAGTTCCTTTACGTCGCCTACCAGCGGGATCATGATTTCCGGCTTAACGTTCCAGTCAGCGTGTGCCTTCTGAACGTTGATAGCAGCGCGGATAACAGCAGCGGTCTGCATCTTT
>JAZNHD010000016.1:0-30059 GCA_045576815.1 Eubacteriales bacterium | reverse complement strand
AGGAAGGTTATATTTGAGGTTTCAATGGGCTACATACAGCACAAGCCTGAGGGCGATCCCGTATTTGAGTTTATTGAGAAGAAGCGTGCGGAGGGCAAGTGCGGCAAGGAAGGTATGGTTGCCGGAATGAACAAATTCCTTCGTATTTACTACGGCAAGGTCACCGAGCTTTACCGCAATTTAGACCTTTAACACCACTTCAATTTAATACCTTCGGGCGAAAAAATTTATCCTTTTTCGCCCTTTTGGTGTTTCTGCTGCATCTTTCAAAATTTACTGAATTATTTTTAAAAATCCTATTGACTTTTCTTAGCAGGTTTAGAGCCGCGTAATTTTTAGCCAGCACGAAGCGAAAAACAGTCAAATTTAATCTCAAAATACCTTGAATAATTTTCGAAACAGAGTTACAATATGGCAAAGAAAAAGCCTGGGCTGGTGAGCCGAGGCGATGGGAATTTTACGCGTTACTTTTTCTTGATTCTGACCACATTTGACCACATGTTTTGACCATTTCGCAAAACGGAATATACGGAACATACGGAAATAATGTGATTATTTGTACAGTTTGGTTTGCAAAATCGGACTATACGGACTAAAAAAGACGCAAAAAACTCGCACGGGTCCGTTGGGGTGGTAGAGGCCGCAAGTTCAAGTCTTGTCACTCAGACCAAAAAAGGGGATTCGAAAGAGTCTCCCTTTTAGTTTTCCACATTTCCACATTCGTTTTTGAGTGACAGGATTGAACTTTGGTCATTCTGCCACACCAAGTATGCCACCTGCGGTGGCATACTTGGTGTGTAGGGTAGCAAGGCAAAACAGTTAATAACTGTTTTTGCCGCAGCGAAACCGTCTAAAGCAAGGAGTATGCCGAGCCGGGTGTACAGAGGCGACGGCAGACGACTATGCGACAACGGCAGTAGTCGCAGGTTCGATTAGCTTACGTAAGAATCACATAGCTTTAGGATAAACCTCAGCTCAGGTTTTGAATCATCTCACTCACGATTACATGCCTTACATACATTAGATTCATTCGATCGTGCCGAGAGCCTTCTCTGCTCTCTTGAGTGCATCGAGCATCTCTACTATCTTCGCCTTGCGATCGGGCGCATTAAGAATACCGCTTGTGCCGCCACTTCCGTGTGCTCCCTCCATAACGACCTTATAAACGTCGTCTCCTGTAGATACACCTGCCGCCTGAAGTATGAGGATATCCTTACTTACCGACTTCACTGCCTCATTGGTAGAGTGAATATAATCGTCACTGCTAATGCTTCCTGTGCCGATTCCACTTGTAGGCTCACATATCATCATATCGGGACCGAGTGTTGCCACTGCCTTTGCCGCTTCGGGTGAATCGCAGCAAACGATCGTAAAAAGATCGAGCTCGTTTGCTCTCTTCATTGCTCTGTCAAGCTCCTCAAGCTTGAGCGCATGCTCAGCATGATTAAGAACTACCGCCTGCGCTCCCGCAGCCTTCACACCCTCGGGAAGAATGTGTCCCATTCCTCGTCCCGCTACAATGCCGTCCATATGCTGTGCGGTGAGAACTATATTCTTTGTCGCCTCGGCTATCATACGAATATCAACGTGCTGTGCTGTAAATATGATATCAATATCATATTCCTCGGAAAGCGCGTCGCAGACCTTTGCGAGCTCAAGTGACTCGTTTCCGTAGATATATGCCTTGGGGTTAACTATCAAAAAAGGTACTCTTACCTGTCTTTTCATTATATTTTACCTCACTCTCCAATAATAATTATCTTGCACTTGCGTGTACGGGGGCGCGTGCGGTCAAAATCAACAAAATAGATATATCCCGTCGTTCCCACACCAAGCTTTCCGTTATCAACGTCAAAGGTCTGACTTGAGCCAAGTATCGTAGCCTTAAGATGTGCGTCTCCGTTCCAGAGTGCTGTTCGATCACCGCCGGGAAGATAAGCCTCGGCATCGGGCCACGATGCTACTGCCTTATAATGTTCCTCGCCGGGATAAAGGAATATTCCTTCTCCCGTCTGATCAGGAATGATCTTGCCAAGAACGTTGTTGAGGTCTACCTGCAAAAATTCCTCACCGTCCTCCGTGAAATCATGTACGAATTCCTCGAAAAAGACGCTGCACGTCGTGTGAGGAGAAATTACCGTGCAGATGCCATTTTTGATCCTGCTTTTCTCTATTGCCGTCCTTACCTCTGGTGTTACGTTTACGTATGTAGGTGTCGTTCCGTGCGACTTTACCTCTATAGTTTCCTTATATACTGCCATTTCTTATCTCCGTATCTATTATATTTTCTGTGTATCGAATACCTTATAGTAATGCTCAAGGCACTTCTGCATTCCTTCTTTTGAGCACTTCTTGAGCGCAAGATAATTCTCAGGATTCTTCTCGTCTATCTCGTTCTTTGCTGCGACAAGAAAATCGGTGTAGATATTTACCTTAGCAATATCGCCCTTAGCGCATCTGTTAAGATTTTCGTCTCCCGAAGACGAGCCACCGTGAAGAACAAGAGGCGTATCTATCGCGCTTGCTATTTCAGCCAACCGCTCAAAATTTATCTTGGGTATTCCCTTGTAAAGTCCGTGCGCCGTACCGATAGAAATAGCAAGTGAATCAACGTTGGTGCGCTTGCAAAACTCAACGGCAGACTCTACCGAGGTATAGGTCGAATCATCGGACGTCGCACTTTCGCTCACTCCTATATTGCGTCCGACGCCGACGTGTCCTATCTCTGCTTCGACCACTACTCCGCGTGCGTGAGCATAGTCGATTATATCCCTTGTGCGCCTTACGTTCTCGTCAAAATCCTCCATTGATGCATCAATCATTACCGACGTAAAGCCAAGATCTATAGATCTCTTTATAAGCTCGGGGGTCGTTCCGTGGTCAAGGTGAAGAACTACGGGAACACTTGCTTCTTCGGCATATTTTTTGCCGACGAGAGCCGCATCCTCAAGAGTTATATTCTCACCCATATGCGCCTCGGCAAGAGCGAGGATAAGCGGGTATCCGAGCTTCTCTGCAACCTCAACGTGCCAACGAAGTGACTCGAGGTCAATAAAGTTTGCCGATGGGATAGCAAATTGCTTCTCCTGCGCGATTTTGAACATTTCCTTTGAAGTAACTAACATTTCCTGTCTCCTTTTTACAGCTTCTTCATTTCTTTTACTGTTTTTTCTATATCCTTACTATAGAATACGTAACTACCGACGATGAGCTTATCAGCACCAAGCTCAAGCAGCTTTTTGCCCTTCTCAACGTCAACACCGCCATCAACACCTATGGGTATCGAATATCCGTATTCCTTCATAAGTGCTTTGAGTGCTACGAGCTTTTCATATACACTCTCCTCAAAGGTCTGCTTCTCGTATCCAGGCTCAACACTCATGAGAATTATATAGTCAACGTGTGGAAAAAGGTACTTAAGCGTATCTATTCCGTAGGCAGGGCCTATTCCTATGCCCGCCTTCATTCCTCTCGCTCTTATCTCCTTTAAGAGATGTATAGGATTATGGCAGGCGTCTAGTTGAAAGGTGAAAACGTCGGCGCCAGCCCAGCCAAACATATCAACGTAATTCTCGGGATGCAGCACTTCAAGATGCACCGAAAGCGGAATATCGGTTATCTTTTTGAGGTCGCTCACTGTTCTTGGGCCAAAGGTAAGATTGCTTACGTAAACTCCGTCCATAATGTCTATATGCAAGGCATCGGCTCCTCCGCGACACGCGGCAACGACTTGCTCGCCAAGCTTTGTAAGATCACAGGATAGAATCGAGGGTTCAATTATTGCCATATCAACTGCCTCCACTTTATTTTACAGAATGCTTTGTGACCGAGTGCATCCACTCCTTTGTCAAAGCATAAAACTCTTTGTATTTTTCAAAATAGAATTTATATTCTTCGTGCTTCTTGGAATCAGGAGTTACGACGTAATCTATTTTCGTCATACTCTTTGCTGCGGTCTCTATGTCAGGGTAAACACCGCCCGCAACAGCTCCAAGTATCGCAGAGCCAAGACAAGGACCCTCGGTGACCTTCGGTACAGTTATGGGAAGGTTGCTCACGTCAGCATGTGTCTGCATCCAAAATCTGCTCTTTACCGCACCGCCCGAAATTATCATTTCGGTCGGCTCAAAGCCTGCTGCTCTGAAGGACTCGATTATTGCCTCTGTGCCATAGCAAATGCTTTCAATTATCGCGCGATACATATGAGACGTTGTATGCCCAAGTGAGAGACCGTAAAACATACCTCTTACATCAGGATCCACGTAAGGTGTTCGGTTTCCTTGGAAGAAATCAAGCGCCAAAAGTCCGTCCGCACCAACACCAAGTGCTTCAGCTTCTTCATTGAGAATATCGTAGACACTTCTTCCCTCTTCCTTTGCGCGCTGCTTTACGTCACCGCACATATTCTTTACGAACCACTCTATGATCGAGCCTGTTGAGGTCTGTCCGCCCTCAACCATTTGAAGTCCGTTTACGATACAATCGGGATATGATCCCCAAATACCCTTTGCATGAACAGGGGATTTTACCTGCGCAATATGAAGGTGAGACGAGCCCGTGATAAGCGTCATCTTACCCGGCTGTACAGCGTTAAGACCTATAACGCCAACGAAAGCGTCAGCTCCTCCCTCTCCTACGGGTATGCCCGTGACAAGTCCAAGATCATTTGCCGCAGCCTCGGTAAGTCCGCCTACAAGCTCTCCCATAGGCACAACTCTCGACGGAAGCTTCTCCGCAAGGTCCTCAAGTCCTATCTTCTCATAAAAATCAACGGGATATCCGCCCTCCTCGGAATTATAATACCAACGTGCAGACGCGCAATTTATACTTGCAGTATATTCTCCCGTAAGACGGTACATAAGCCAGTCGGTACACTCGTAAAGTCTTGTTGCTCGCGACCAAAGCTCAGGCTCGTTATTTTTTATCCAAAGAGCCTTTGCGGGCAAGCACTCGGCAGAGACCATTCCGTAGCCATTATATTTGAGAGCATCGTGTCCACTCTCAAAGATGCGCTTTGCCTCCTCTGACGCACGAACGTCCATCCAGAGGATCGCTCTTGTAAGAGGCTCCATATCGTCCCCTGAAACAAGAACAGTACAGCACGTCGTATCGACGCTCATTCCCTTGATGTCACTCGGATCAATACCGCTTTTCTCTATTGCCGACCTCGATGCCTTGCAGATTGCATCCCACCACTCGCGCGGATCCTGCTCGGCACGTCCCGAAGCGGAAGTATACAGAGGGTAGTTTTCTCCGCAAAAAACTATGGGCTCACCTTCAGTGTCAAAGATGCCGACTCTGGCGCCTCCGGTACCCATATCGATACCTAGTACGTATGCCTTCTCTTTCATATAAAAACCTCCGTTTTTGTCATTTTTATTCATGTGATAAAAACTTTCGTTTCATTATTGATTTTTGTCATACCCTATGGTATAATCATACCATACGAACATTTACAACGCAATATATGTTCGTTTTCAAGCAAATCGAACATATCAACAAACATAAGGAACAAGTTATATGGCACTCAATGAAAGGCAAAATCAAATACTCGAATTAACTCAGCAAAAGCAAAAAGTTACAGTGCGATACCTATCTAAAAAGCTCTACGTAAGCGAGATGACCATACGCAGAGATCTTAAACTTATGGAAAACGAGGGACTGATAAAGCGCTACCATGGGGGCGCACTTGCACAAAACGATTATATTCAATATCCACTTTTAATGCGTCTGAAAATAAATGAAAAGGAGAAACGAGACCTTGCTCTTCGCGTAACGAAGTACATTAAAGACGGTCAAACCATTTTTCTCAATAATTCTTCCTCTTGCGCATATATTATACCCTGCCTTAAAAACTATAAGGACATCCAAGTCATCACAAATTCCGTGCAGTTTGTTCAAGCTCTTGCAAAGTTTGAGATAAGATGCGTGCTTACCGGCGGTGAATACAGAGAAAGCGAGCGTTGTCTTGTAGGCAGAGAGACCGAAAATTTTCTGCGCTCGATCAACACAGACATTGCCTTTCTTTCGTGCGACGGTTTTTCAGATGATGGCATGATAACGGTGAACGACGACTCAAATGTCGAAATAGTAAAAATAGCATTCAGAAATTCTGCAAAAAAGATAATTCTTGCTCATCACTCAAAGCTTGGTTCGAAATACAGGCACAATATCTGCCACGAAAGTGAAGCGGACGAGGTTATCGTATTCTAAAAAAACAGAGAGCATACTTTCGCATCTTTATATCCCGTTTGATACGTATTCGCTGACTGCGCTTTGGCGTGAGTCAATGATATATTGCTGACTTCAGACAATTCCCGGCACATCGAGAACGCTGCTTAAGGAATAAACTCAAATTCCTTACACGCCGAGCTGGGAAGGATGATGAATCAAGCCTTTTTCTATTGACAACTTCTCAAAAAATGATATATTGTTGTATCATGGCTTGTCAGTATGCTTTAGTTTATATGAGGACTTTTTATGATTATTTTTTACTTTATATTTTTGGCAATTATACTCTTTAAATGCAGGATAACCGTCAAAGGATTTCATGCCGACTATCTCTCCAAGAGCACCTCGAATGCCGCAAGAGGAATTTTTGCCTTTTTGATATTCATGCGGCACGTATATTCGTATTTCGAGCTTGAAAACGTATGGACGGACACATGGTTTAAAGCAGCAGATAGATTCCTTGGACAAGGCATTGTGTGCCTTTTCCTCTTTTACACGGGATATGGAATTTACGAGTCTTACAAGAAAAACAGAAATTATTTCGATTCCTTCCTCGAAAACCGTTTTTTAAAAACACTGGTTAACTTTAACGTTGGTGTTGTGCTGTATTGGCTTGTTCAAGTTATTATACTGAAAAAATTCATAAGCCTGTCAACTTTCATAACAGCCCTTATCGGACTGTCCTCAATAGGAAATTCTAACTGGTATATGTTTTACATCTTTATTGCATATCTCATTATCTTTGTGAGCTTCAGGCTTTTCAAAAAGCATGACCTTATAGCCATATTCGCCACCCTAGGCCTAACCGTTACGTATATCATTTATGCGAGAGAAAGTGACATTTCCTTTTGGTGGTACGATACCGCGCTTTGCGTTCCTCTCGGTATTATTTATTCCTATTTCAAGGAAAAAATTGAAAAACTCCTTTTAAATAAAAATCTGATTTATTACCCCACCGCCCTTGCAGTGCTGATGCTTTATATTGGCTCCGCTTTATTTCACCTTGAAAATAACGAGCCTCTTGCTGTAATTTTCTCTCACTTGATGTTCACACTGGCATTTGTTTTGGTTTCAATGAAAATTTCATTCAATAATAGGGTTTTAACTTGGCTTGGCAAGTATTCATTTGCCATATATTTGGTTCAACGCATACCGATGCTCATTTTGCAAAAATACTTCCTGCCGGACATGAATAGATACTTATTTGTTGTTTTGACGTTCGCTTTGACTTTAATAACAGCATACTTGTTTGACTTGCTGTGCAAGGGGGTTAATAAACTCCTATTCGAAAAGCCTCAAACGGCGATAATGTAAATACATGTTTACAAATTTTTGAAAATTCTTATATCAAGAGTCTAGGTTCTTATAATAAAATTTAAACAACAAGAAAAGCTCCGATGTGATACTCGGAGCTTTTGGATAAAAATTTGCAGTTTAAAACAGCCCCGCTTTTGCATGAGGGGAAGGTGGCTAATTATTTTTTCTTCGTCATATATTTTTCTTATCCTCCATGAAAAGCGCTCTACTCCTTCTGCAAAGGGAACTTCTTCGAAATTATCTCACGTATTCTCAAGCTTCAAATCAGCGAATTACGGCAATCTATACAATTTTCTAACTGAAACCGCGTCGCAGGCGGTTGAAAATTCAAATACGTGAAAGCTACAGCAGGATAAACTGATATAAAAATCAATGGCGAAATCAAAACCGACTGCTTCTCTTGAAACATATTTTGCCATTTTTTCAAAATAAGACTTGATTTTTTCCCAAAAAGGTGTAAAATATATATGTTAAAATAAAACGCAAGGAGAATAAAAATGGCACTTGTTACAACGAAGGAAATGTTCAAAAAGGCTTACGAGGGCGGTTACGCAATCGGTGCTTTTAACATTAACAATATGGAGATTATCCAGGCAATAACCGAGGCAGCTGCGGAAGAAAGGTCGCCGGTTATACTTCAGGTTTCCGCAGGAGCAAGAAAGTACGCAAAGCACGCATATCTTATGGCGCTTGCCAGAGCTGCAGCCGAGGACAGCGGCGTTGACTTTGCCCTTCATCTTGACCACGGTGCAGACTTTGACGTATGTAAGTCTTGTATCGACGGCGGCTTCACCTCCGTTATGATAGACGGCTCGCACCACTCCTTTGAGGACAACATCGCCCTCACTAAGAAGGTTGTTGAATATGCACACGCCCGCGGCGTCGTTGTTGAGGGCGAGCTTGGTGTTCTCGCAGGCGTTGAGGACGAGGTTTCTGCCGAAAATTCTACTTACACAAAGCCCGAGGAGGTTGAGGAGTTCGTTACCAGAACCGGTGTTGACTCTCTTGCTATCTCCATCGGTACCTCCCACGGTGCATATAAATTCACCGCGAAGCAGTGCACGAGAAACGAGCACGGAGTTCTCGTACCTCCGCCTCTCAGATTCGACATTCTTGAAGAGGTTGGAAAGAGACTTCCCGGCTTCCCCATTGTTCTTCACGGTGCATCGAGCGTAGCTCACGAGTGCGTTGCGGAGATTAATGCTCTCGGCGGCAAGCTGCCCGATGCTGTCGGCATTCCCGAGGAGCAGTTAAGACGCGCGGCTAAGATGGCGGTTTGTAAGATTAACATCGACTCCGACATCAGACTTGCAATGACCGCAGGTATTCGCCGCGTATTTGCCGAGAAGCCCGAAGCATTCGACCCCAGAGAGTATCTCAAGGTCGCAAGAGCAGAGGTTAAGAAGATGGTCAGCCACAAGATCGTCAACGTTCTCGGCTCAAAGGGCACTCTTTAATAAAAGTCATGCGGGCAGCTCTCATATCTATGGGAGCTGCCCTTTCTTTGTTCTTTGCTGAAAAACCTGCTTTACCGCTTGCATGACCAAAAAATTTATGATATAATTTTTACAAATCAATTGAGGTGCAGATTATGAATTATCGAGATTTTGGAAAAACGGGGGAAAAAATTTCAGCGCTTGGCTTCGGTTGTATGCGATTTCCTGAATACGTTAAGGATGAAAAGAGCTTTGTCGACACGGATAAGGTTGACGAGATGATAGCTCTTGCCTACGAGCGTGGCATCAATTATTTTGACACGGCCCCCATCTATTGCAACTCCGGCAGCGAAGCAGCGCTCGGTCACGCGGTAAAGGGCTTTCGCGATAAAATTTTAATTTCCACAAAATGCCGCCTCTCAGAGAACACCGATGCCGACGCGTACCGCAGAATGCTAGATACGAGTCTCTCACGCCTTGACACTGATTATATTGATTTTTATCACTTCTGGGGCATTGACCGCGAAGACTTTGATAACATCATCATAAAAAACAATCTCCTTGAGGCTGCCGCGCGTGCTAAAGAAGAGGGCCTTATCCGCCATATTTCCTTCTCATTTCACGACCACCCATCCGCGATAAAGCATATTATTGACTCCTCAGAGGAGCGCGGAATTAAGATGGAGTCGATGCTATGTCAGTATAATCTGATTGACAGAAGAAATGAGGAAATGATAAAATACGCTCACAGCAAAGGTCTCGGCACTATCGCTATGGGCCCTGTCGGCGGAGGACGTCTTGCCGCACCGACCGACCTTTACTCAAAGCTCACCGGCAAACCATCGATTGCAACCTACGAGCTTGCATTAAAGTTCTGCCTTGGAAACCCACATCTTAGCTGTGCACTCTCGGGTATGCAGACCATTGATATGGTGAAAGCAAACACCGCCATTGCCTCAGACAGCTCCGGCTTCTCAAAAGAAGAATGGGAAAAGCTCGGTGCGGCGATTGAGGAGCTTAAGAAGTTTTCCGAGCTTTACTGCACCGGCTGTAAATACTGTCAGCCCTGCCCTGCTGAAATAGACATACCGAGGATTTTCGAAATGTGGACCTATTACAACGTCTTTGGGCTTCGAGAATACGCAAAGCGGATGATGGCCGATTATCTAAAAAGAGACGGCAAGACATTTGCCGACTGTAAGAATTGCGGTCTTTGCGAAAAGAAGTGCCCTCAGCATCTGAAAATCCGCGAAAACCTCGAACGTGTCGGGAAAATCCTTTCCGAATAGTTTTAAAAAGCAACTCCGATACACTCGGAGTTGCTTTGCTTTTACTGCGAGCATAAAGCTCCATATCTGAGAATATACTATCTAAAAACCTTTTGAGAGGAAGATATGAAAAGAACTGTATGGCTATGGGAGCTTATGGGATTTGCAGTGACCTCGCTTGGCGGGACACTGCTGCATTTTTTGTACGACTGGTTAGGCGGTGCCGTCTTTGCAGCACCATTTTCGGGAGTTAATGAGTCTACCTGGGAGCATATGAAGCTCCTTTTCTGGCCTATGCTTATTTATGCCGTATTTCAGTGGTTTTTCTTCCGAGAAAGAAAAGACTATTGGTGCGTGAAGCTGCGCGGAATTTTGCTGGGACTTTCGCTTATTCCTCTCATATTTTACACCTACAACGGCGTTATCGGCGAGTCTGCGGACTTCATAAACATAGCAATATTTTTCGTCGCAGCCGCCGCGGCTTATATCTGCGAAACCCGACTTTTCAACTCCGAGGCGCTTATGCGGGGAAATCCAAAGCTCGCGATTGTCGCGCTCACAGCCCTTGCCGCAGCCTTTATACTTTTCACCTTCAGAACTCCTGAAATTGCTTTATTCAAGGACCCTATAACAGGTGCTTTCGGTATATAAAAGAGCCGATGAGGTCTCCTCGTCGGCTTTTGCTTTTCTACTCTCGCTCTGCTTTAGCTCGCACAAAAAGTCTTCCGCTTCTTCTCGGGCTTTAAAAATAATGATATTTTTATCATTGTATTTTTCGAGAAGTGAGTATATTTTCGGAAGATTTTTGATACCGAATTCTTCTATTTCGCGCTTAAAATTCGGGTCAAGCTCGGTGTCTGTCCACGGCATATCATACCGAGCTTTACCTAGGCGAGATATAGCACCGTCAAGACAAATGCGAGAGGGCAAATCAAATAGAAAAACCGTATCGCACGCGGCCATACGCGGCTCAAGCGTGCGACTGTAGTTTCCGTCTATAATCCAAGCGTCGAGCCTAAGCATCTCGGCAAGACGCAGGTCATACTCTTCTCTTGAAATATGCGTTTTGTCGGGTCTGTGCCATATGGCATCAAGATAAAAGAGCGGAAGCCCGGTCTTTCTCTGCAGCTTTTCCGAAAACGTTGTTTTTCCACTGCCGGGAGAGCCTATTACAATTACTCTTTTCATTTTCCCTGCATCCCTCAAAGTATCAATTCCATTCCAACCTTTTGCGCTGTGAGGCCGATGGACTCGTAAAATCCAAGAGCTGACGGATTGCAGCTCCACACGTTCAGGGTGAGATTGTAGCAGTCGCTATCTCTTGCGAGCTTCACGGCCGCCTCGTACAGAGCCCTGCCAACTCCTCTGCCGCGCAGAGTCTCGTCTACGCATAGGTCGTCAATATAAAGAGTCTTGATATCGGTAAGTACCGGGTTGTGTATATGCCTTACGTAAACACAAAAGCAATAGCCCTCGACCTCGTCCTTTTCATTCACCGATACGAGTACAGGGCGCTCGCAGTCGGCAAGCATGGCTCTTAGTTCTCCCTCTGAATACTTTCTGCCCACCTTGAAAATATCAGGTCTTGCAGCGTTGTGAACGAGGCAGACCTGCGAGAGCAGCTCGCCGATTTTGGAAATATCCTTTTCCTCTGCCACTCTTATCATAGCGCCCTCCTCACACTCTGTTGACGGAAATCACGTGCTCCTTAACGGGCTCGTCGCTTGCAGCATAGCCGAAAACAACACCAAGCAGCGGAGTAAAGCCATCGGGAATACCGACGGCGGAAGACAGCTCCGCATTACCTGCAAGTGCTGCTATCGGAGCGCCCATAATGCAGCTATCTATACCAAGCTCTGTCGCCGCAAGCACCATATTTTCGACGACAATTCCGCCGTTCGCATAATCCATACCCACGCGGTGTGCGGGCAGAGAGGAAACTACAATCAGCGTACCCGCTCCATAGTTAAAGCTCTTTTTCATACCAAGCGTTGCAAAAATCAACTCCTGCGCCTCGTCAAATACGCGCGCGATAAGAGCCTTGCTTTGCACGACGGTTATATGAAGAGAGTCGTATCTTGCCATCGCCACGGGCGAGGCCGAGGCTGCCTTTAAAATTTTGGAAAGCGAGTCTTCGGATATAGGCTTCGAGGTGTATGCCCTCGTCGACTTTCTCTTTGCTATTGCTTCTAAGGTATTCATATTTATTCCCCTTTCGTTTCTTCGGTTTTTTTTCGGTCTCTTGCCCGAAGGCTCACCGCTAGGTAAATAGCATAGCCCCCGGTTATCACGGTGAGAAGCGCGGCACTGAGCATGCGCATCTCCGGCACTGCCGTCTTCTCTCCGCTAAAGACACTCGTAGCGTTGAATAATCCGTGTGCGGCAATAGGCACGGCAAGACTCCCGCTTTTTAAATACATCATAACAAACATAAAGCCTGCCGCCGTAGCGTAAATCACTTGCAAAATATTCGGTATAAGCTCTACGCCCGAGCCGTTTATGAGATTTATAATATGCCCGATTCCAAAGGTTACGCTCGAGACAACAACAGCTGCCGCAGTATTATCCTTTCGCATCGCCTCAAAAAGCAGCCCTCTGAATATTACCTCCTCGAGAAAGCCAACGCAAAACATAGTGCATATGTAAAGTATAGTTTCCAAAACACCATAATTCAATGACGTTCCGCTCCAAAAGTTAGCCGTGAGCATAGCAAAAATCGGAAGGTAATATAACATCGATTTTGCCGACGCGCGCGGACGTGTGAGACCGTACGCTCGAAGAAGCCCACGCCTTTTTAAAAAGAAAAGGAGAGCGAGCGAGAGAAAAGCCGCCACGGCAAGCGTCACCGATTTTTGAAGTGCAATTAGCTCCGAGAGCGAATCCCCCACCGACATAAGCACCACGTAGGCAATAATCCATAGAAGAGCAAAGAGAATTTCACTCTTTTCGTATAACTTTTTTAACACCGTAATGCCTCCTTCCGTGTCTCAGTCAATACTCTCAATAGCTGCCGAAATGCCGCGCACAATATCCTCGATTTTCATAGACGGCTCTTTACCCTGCTCGGCACAGTAGGGTATATGAATGAAGCCTACCCGCACCTCACTGCCACGAAAATGCGATAGCAGTGTATAAAGAAGGTCGTTGCAAACGTATGCACCCGCTGAGTATGAAACCTCAGACGGAATACCCTCCGCTTCTATAGCCTCTCTCATCTTTCGCACGGGGAGGGTGGAAAAGTACGCATCGTCGCCTCCCCAAATTATCGGCTCATCCTCCGGCGTATTGCCGTTATTATCGGGGATTTTAGCATATCGAAGATTTATGCCGACAAGCTCGGGAGTTATAGCTCCCCTGCCGCCTGCCTGACCGACGGAGATAATAACGTCGGGGCGTAGCTCCTCTGCCGCTTCTGTCACACGCCGTGCCGCCTCGCCAAATACAACGGGCAAAAGCAGCTTATGTATTTTATATCCGCCTATTTCACCGTCAAGGCGGCACACCGCCTCCCACGAGGGATTTATTTTTTCCTCGCCAAAGGGCTCAAAGCCCGTTATTAAAAGACTTTTCATACGGGTTCCTTTTTATATATTTTTTTCATTATAACATAAAGCTCACTTTTTTTCAAGTAAGGCGCTAAAACAAAAAGCACAGAGACTTTTACCTCTATGCTTTCATAATATTAAGCGGAGCTACTTCTTTTTTAAAATCTTCTTTATTATTAAGAGCTGCATACCTTTCGGGAGCGCATTGAGAAGCAAAAGAAGCGGGTTTCTGTTTATCGCATAGGCAAACTTCGGCGACTTTTTCCTTATTATCTTCTCTACCCTTGCGGCAATTTTCTCAGGCTGTACTCGTCGCGACTCAACGCTGTCAACGACACGCTTAAAGTTTTCGGCGCTTACTGAATAAAGCTCGGTTTTTTTACAAAATGCGTCCAGTGCCTCGCAGGATGCACCAATCATTCCGGTATCAACAGCACCGGCGCGAAGCACCGACACCGATATATCAAGGAGCGAGAGCTCCATTCTGAGCGAGTAGGCATATTTATCGAGAGCCGCCTTTGAAATAGCGTAAATGCCCGTAAAAGGCAATGGGTCAAGGGGAGCGAGCTCGCTTGTGGTTATAATGATTTTTGCACCGCGCGACATCTTTGGCATAACCGCCTTGTTTATGAGGAAAGCTCCCTTAAGATTTATATTGAAAATCCTATCAAACGACTCCTCTCTCATCTCAACAAGCGAGTCAAGCATGTATACACCGGCAAAATGCACGACGGCACAAAGCTCACCGTCAGCTATAAGCGAAATCGCTTTTTCAACGCTCTGCGCGTCGGTGACGTCAGCCGCTATCGGTATAACATTCTCATCATTCGACGGCTCGGTGCGCCTATCCAGCGCATAAACCCTGTAGCCGTCGCGGGAAAGCCTTAAAACAGTTGCCCTGCCCATACCGCCGTATGCACCGGTTATAAGAACTGATTTCATACACTCCCTCACTTTTACAAAAGAGGTGCGAACAGCTTAATCCACATACGGAAGAGCCACTCGGTAAAGGAAAGCCGGGATTTTCTCGCATCGAGCTCGTCTGAGGTGGTGAGCGTGTGAAGAAATTCGGCCTTTGCCGCCGCCGTTACGGGTGTTTTGTAGGTCCATACCGCATTCTCAAAGTGATGCACAAGACTGCGGTAATCAAAATTTATAGTTCCCACTACGGCGTATTTATCGTCTGAGACGAGCGTCTTTTCATGGATGAAGCCGGGGGTGTACTCATAAATCTTAACCCCCGCCTCCATAAGATACGGATAGGCGCTCTTGGTCATAATATTAACGATTTTTTTATCAGCAACGCCCGGCGTCACAATACGCACATCAACACCGCGGTGCGCCGCACCGCAAAGAGCCTCGGTCAAATCATAATCGATAATTAAATACGGAGTAGTTATATAAACGTACCTTTCGGCTTGATTTATTATATTCATAAAAGTGCTCTTACCGACGGGCCGCTTGTAAATCGGCGCAGGTCCTGAGCCAAACGGAATGTAATAACCGCCGTCGGCGGCCTCCGCGCTCTCTGAGTGAGACAGTATCTCCTCATAGTCGCTTACCGTGCGCGCCGTGAAGTCCCAAGAAGACAAAAACAGCTTTGTCAGTCCTCTTACCGCATCTCCCTCAAGCCTGATACCGCCATCCTTCCAATGACCGAAGCGGAGCTTGCGGTTTACGTACTCGTCGGCTATGTTCACGCCACCCGTGTAGCCGATTTTGCCGTCGACTACGCATATCTTCCTATGGTCGCGATTATTATGAACGGCAGAAACGCGCGGTGATACGCGCGCAAAGCGATGTGCCTGAATGCCCTCAAGGCGCAGGCCTATTTCATAATGCGCAGGGAGTGTTTTCATGCAGCCGATGTCGTCATAAAGGAGTCTTACCTCTACACCTGCCGCAGCCTTCTCACGCAGAACCTCAAGTATGGAATCCCAAAGCTCGCCCGGCTCAATGATAAAATATTCGAGAAAAATATATTTCTTGGCTGAGGCGAGGTCGACAAGAAGGGATTCAAAATAGCTCTCACCCGTCGCAAAAAACTCCGACGACGTGTTTCTATACACCTCAGCGAGTGCGTCCTCTCGAAGAATTGAAAGCGCCTTTCCGCCGGCAAGCGAATCCTCCTCCATAAGAGACGCAAATGCCTCGTCGGAAAGCCTGTAATTATTCATTTCACAAAACGAGCCGCGTAGCAGCCTTGACTCCGCCCTCGTCATACGTCTGTTATAGAACAAGAGATACGTAACCGGGCCGAAAACCGGCAAGAGCAGAATAATCACCGACCAGGTCACCTTATACTCGGGATTTGTGTCCTTATTTATAAGTGACACTATCGTCGCAACGCCAAAGACGTAGGAAAGAGCCAAAAATACGTAAAAGTAGGTAGTTGCGCTTACCAAAAGATAGGTCATTAAGGCAACCTCTGCTACTATTAAAAGCGCCGAGATTGCGTATCTTGAAAAGAACACTCTACATAGCTTACGCAGTGCGGAAACGCTCCTTGACGTTGTTTTATAAGCCCTTTTTTTCATTACCTTTCGTTCTCTTCTCCATCTATATAGTCGTCAAATCGGCCGATGCCTACAAGGTCGTCAACGGGGAGCGAGAAAAGCACGGCACCGCCCTCGGTCTTAAGTCCGGCGGCATCTCTCACCGCCTCCATTATCTTGCTTCTGTATTCAAGCGTGGTAAGGAAAAATACGCTGTCGGTCTCCTGGCTTATGGTAGTGCCTATCGCACCCTCTGCCTTTGCGTTATTTATGCTTCTCGTATGGAAAACCGTAGCACCGGTCGCGCCCGCAGCGCGCGCGGCCTCAATTGCGGTATCGGTATATTTTCTGTCAACAACTGCTATTACAAGCTCGTGCATTCTGTTTTTCTCCTTTTTCTTGGAAATGGGTGCTCTCCTTGCCGTAGGACGATCGGTTTTTTCCTGTCCCGAAAGCACCGCGTCGTTAATCAGGTTTGATATAGAGGAGAGCGGAATGGTAAATGCTATGCCGCGTCCGACAAGATAGAGCTTAAGTCCGTGACCTATAGCGCTTAAGACCGAATGCTCAAGCGAGTCGGGAATCAGAGACATCGTAATTCGCTTATCTATCTCGTTAAAGCCGAAGTAATTCATATAGCTCGAATGAGCCGTGCCGTGACCGAGTCCCGAAAAATGAACGGCAGTCGCGCACTCGTTAACTATGTCGGTAAACTTAAGCTCGTCTTCCTTGTTTATGATACCAATAAGCAGCTTAACTCTGCGATTTTTCTGTGTAGCCCTTCTTGCCATCAGACTTCGACCTCCTTTGCCGTGCTCTTTCCGGCGCGCATAACCGTGCCGCTGCCTCTCTCGTCTACGTAGCCGTAATCTATAAAGCTCTCGCTCGCAGATACGAACCTACGCGCTCTGCCAACGCTCTTTATGCGGTAGAGAAGACCGCAAATCTGTATTGATATGATAGGTGCCATAGCTACGAGTGCAACACAGCCGAAGGCGTTTGTCATAACGTCGTTACCGAGCGTCTCGCACGCGCCGGTACATAACGGCAGGACGAATGCACTCATCATAGTACCGCTCGCAACTCCGCCCGAGTCAAAGGAGATACCAACGAAAATCTTCGGTACAAAAAAGCTGAGTGTCAACGCTATAACGTAACCGGGTATGAGAATGCATATAAGAGGTATCTCGGTGATAATGCGCAGTGCCGCAAGTCCGAGAGCCGCCGCAACACCGACGGAAAGACCGAATCCCGTGGTTTTACCGGAGATAGCACCCGCACTCATATTCTCAACGAGCTTATTTAAGACGTATACAGAAGGCTCGGCCTTAACAATAAAGTAGCCAAGGAGCATACTGATAAACACGAGAGGGATACCCTGCCACATACCCGCAAGCTGTATTCCTATTGCCGTGCCTGTGGGAACGAAGCCGACGTTAGCACCGGTTAAAAATACCGCAAGTCCAACGAGCGTATATGCCGTACCTACTCCCATTCTTATAAACTGCATCTTCGTAAATGAGCGAGTAACCAGCTGGAAAAGGAGCGCAAATACAATAATCGGTGCAAGAGCCGCAAAAACCTCGGGGGTGTAGTGTAAAATACCGTCTGCGTACTGCAAAATTCCCTCTCTTGTCGTGTCTATGATGGGAGTCGTCACGGGGGTGTAGCTGCCGCCCTCAATCCCGAGCGCAACACCAAGCACCAGCACCGAGATGATAGGACCTATGCTGCAAAGACCGGTGATACCGAAAGAGTCGTCTCGGTTATCCGCCGAAGCCTTTGCAGCTGAAACACCGGCGCCTATCGACATAATGAAGGGGACTGTCATAGGGCCCGTGGTAACTCCGCCCGAGTCGAAGGCAAGCGTCTTAAAGCCATCGGGCAGAAAGAAAGAAAGCACTAGCGCAACGGTGTAAAATACCATAAGTATAATCTTGAGACTCCAGCCAAAAACAATTCGGAGAACCGCAATCATAAGAAATACACCGACGCCCACCGACACCGTGAGGATAAGCACCATATTCTCAATTCCGTTTACCTGATTTGCAAGAATCTGAAGGTCGGGCTCTGAGATGGTTACTATTATTCCTATTATAAAGCTGATAAAGGCAATAAGCCACACCATGCCGCTGCTCGCTATCGAGCTGCCTATTTTCGTGCCGAGAGGCTGCATAGACATCTCCGCTCCCGCGGTGAAAAGGCTCATTCCGAAAACGAGGCACACAACTCCTATTAAAAAGAGCAGCATATCTCCCGTCGGCATCGGAACTATCGTCATGCTTAAAGCGAGCACTATCAACGCTATCGGAAGCACCGAGCGAAGCGACTCGAAAATTTTGTCCTTGATAAGATTCACTTTTTCACCTCACATAAACTATCGGGGCCTAAAAAACAAACAAGTATATTTTACTATATTTTTACTCACTGCACAAGCGCGCGAAAAAATTTTACATTTAGCCGGAGGCCGACGCAATTGCTTCTCTTATCGCCTCGTGGGTTAAGAGGAGCTCTCCGTAAAACTCTCTTGCACTCACTCTGAGAGCTCCGACACCGAGTATAACCATCTGCTCGTCAAGGTCGGAGGTCACAACCCTTACGGTATGCTCTCCCGCAAGCTCGTGCGCTGCGCGCTCGATATAAGAGTCAGCAGTTTCCGACTCGCGCGTATAAACCACGCTGACAGGACCAAGCTCCTCTGTAGAGCCCTCAT
This sequence comes from Eubacteriales bacterium, assembly GCA_045576815.1. Lineage (GTDB taxonomy): Bacteria > Bacillota > Clostridia > Oscillospirales > CAG-272 > UBA1740. The sequence goes on along the minus strand of JAZNHD010000016.1, from coordinate 11,054 downwards.
TATCCTTGCGCTTATACGCATCAAAAACCACCGTTGCAAGACATCTGTGATAGGCAGCATAGGAGCACATCATACGCACCACCGTATCTCTCGCATGCGAGAGGTCGCGCTCTGCCGCGCGTGCTAGCTCCTCGTTTGCAAAAATGAAATTGTAGCCGTCTACAATGATATAGTCCTTGCCGCGCGGACGGAGCTTCTTCGGCTTCTCTCGCTGCGGCTCTTTCGCCTTGTTTTCCACCTTTTCAGGTGCGCGCCGCGGCTTTATCTTGCCGTAGGTCGCCTCAAAGATGCGCATGAGCTCCTTATCCTCGTCGGCCGTGCCTTTGTAGGTTTGCTTAGGCGGTATTTTTAACACGGGTGCCTCATTATCCGAGAATGCCTCTCTTACGTCAATATGCATAAGAGCATCAGCCTCGTTCCACGGTACAGTATATCCCGCACCGCCCTTACAGAACACAGAGCTTGGTGTGTTACGAACGTCAAGGGTGGGGTCGTAGCCTCTTTCGGCTATAACCTTATCGGCATTATGTGCGGGAAGATAGGTGCTTCCGACAAAAAAGAGTCTGCCCTCACCGCGAGTATATGCGCGCAGCTCGGTTTGATATGAGCGTATGGTAGCCACGGGGCATACCCCCTCGAGCACCGCCGTGTCCTCATATATTTCAGGCGGCTCTGCCGTGCCGCTCATTGCGGTAACGTCCCGCATAAGACGCCCGAGATACTCGCGCGGCAGCTCCGCTCGAAAACGGAAGCAGGGCTCAAGCAGAACCGACTCAGCCTTCATAAGCCCCTGCCTTATCGCTCGATAGGTCGCCTCACGGAAATCACCGCCCTCGGTATGCTTTAGATGCGCTCTGCCCGCTGTGAGCGTTATCTTTACGTCGGTAAGGGGAGCACCGACAAGAACTCCTCTATGCGCTCGCTCTTCAATATGCGTCATAACGAGCCTCTGCCAATTCAGTGCAAGAGTATCTCTATCGCACTCGGTATCGGCTATGATGCCCGAGCCCTCAGGAAGCGGCTCAATGCGCAGATGCACCTCGGCATAATGTCTTAGCGGCTCGAAGTGTCCCCTTCCTATAACGGTGTCCGACACCGTCTCCTTATAAAGTATCGCCCCCTCGTCAAAGGTGACGGAAATACCGTATCTGTCAAGTATAATTCGCCTTAAAATCTCAAGCTGAATCTCACCCATAAGCCTTACTCGTATCTCGTGCGAGCGAGGCTCATAGGAGAGTGCGAGCGAGGGGTCCTCCTCCGAAAGCTCAAGCAGCTTCATATACGTCTCATACGGACTCACTCCGACCGGAAGCGTCATTTTATAGTCAAGTACGGGCGCTAGAGAAAGCTCGTCACAGAGCTCAAAGCCAATTCCCGCACCGACGTAGGTCTTCTCGGGTCCGAGCACCGCACAAACAGTGCCGGCACTCGCTTCACGAAGCGAAGAAAATCTGTCGCCAGAGTAAATTCTTATCTCCTCGACCTTCTCGCGCACTGCGCGTCCGTCGGGGGTAAAAAACTCGATTTCGTCCTTGTTTTTTAACACGCCCCCCGTGATTTTCATATAAGTCAGTCGCCTGCCAGTCTTGTCACGGGCAATTTTATAAACCCTCGCGCCGAAAATGTTTTCATTATAGCGGCACGGCTCTGAGTATCTTTCAATGCCGAAAAGCAGCTCGCGCACACCCTCGAGCTTTAGGGCAGAGCCGAAATAACAGGGAAAGATTTTTCTTTTTCTTATAGCCGCCCTTATCGATTCATCCGAGAGTGACTCGGTTTCAAAAAACTCCTCAATAAGCGCCTCGTCTACCGATGCCGCTCCTTCGTAAAAGGATTGCGAGTCTGTCACGGTAAAATCCATGCACCCACCAGAGAGAACAGCACGTAGCTCCGCGAGTATTCCCTCTCGCCGCCTATTTGAAATGTCGTTTTTATTTATAAAAATGAACGTCGGTATTTTGCGCGCGGCAAGCAGGTGCCAGAGTGTTTTAGTATGCGCGGTAACACCGTCGGGCGCACTGATTATCAGGACAGCATAGTCCTCGACAGACATCGCGCGCTCAGCCTCGCAGGAAAAGTCAATGTGGCCGGGTGTGTCTATGAGTGTGACGTCCATATCACCGTACGAGAAAGACGCCTGCTTTGAGAAAACCGTAATTCCGCGCTCACGCTCTATCGCGTGAGTATCAAGATAAGCGTCGCGCTTATCCACTCTGCCAAGCCTGTCAATCACTCCCGACGTATAAAGCAACGCCTCGGAAAGCGTGGTCTTACCCGCATCAACGTGCGCGACAATACCAAGCACTATTTTTTTCACACGGGTACCCCCTTTTCCGTTTATCGAGCTGTATATTGCGTTACTCGCCGTTCTTGTTTTTTGACAGCTTAAGAGTAAGACTTACTGCGAACTCTCCCTCTGATTCCCAGTAGGAAAAGCTCTCTGCAACGTACTCTGCAAGTCGGGCACAGGTTTTTAATCCTATGCCGTTACTCTCAACGTCTTCCTTGTTTTTCTTTATTTTATTCTTTATGAGAATAGAAAGCGCCTTTTCGCTTGCCTTTATCTCAATAGATATTTTTTCGTCGATATCCGCGTATTTATGAATGTTCGAGAAAATATTATCCACAATACGCATAAGATACTGCGCATCGGTATAAACCGCATCGCACTCGCAGAGCGAAAGCTCCTCACCCATTGTTTCTACCGAATATCCGTTCTCCTCAAGCAAGAAAATATGCTCCGAGAGCATCTGCCCGACGAGCGTCTCCGCGTTGTATAGCTCAATCTTCATGCTCTCCTCGGGGTTGCCGAAGGCAATTGAATACTTGAACATGTCGTCAGAGAGCTGCTTTAAGCGCAAAGCCGTCTTTTCGGAGGCTGAAACGTAAGTCTGCATTATCTCGTCATTCGTATACGACTTCATAACGTCTATATAGCCAAGAAGCACCGTCAGCGGTGTTCTTATGTCGTGCGAGATAGAGGTTATAAGCTCGGTATTTGCATCGCGAGCCTCTCTCTCTCGGCGCAGGTTTTCAAGCATCGAGGTTCTCATATTTTCAACATCGCGCGACAGCTTTGAAATCTCGTCCTCGCCATCCGCAACGATGGGACGGTTCATATCGCCGCCCGACACCGCCGTTACCTGCACAGCCAAGTGCTTGATTCTGACTATCACTCGTCTGAAATAGTTAATTATAACTATCGAAAGAGCTGCCATTGCCGCCGCAAACGATAAAAGATTTGCCAGGTCGTAATAAAGATACTCGGTATACTCTGCAACCGATGCAAAAAGCGGAGTTCCGTCACCGAGCGTTATAAGATGCTGTCCGTTTTCCTCGGCGTATTCCATAAGCTCCTCTCTGTCGGGATACTCAACCGTAATACCGCCGGGGCCAAGCGGGGGTAGCACAGGCTCGCCTTCGTTATCCGAGGAAAAGAAAAGCTCTCCTTCCTTGTAAACGAGCAGATACACGTATCTGTTACGCCTTATCCACTCCTCTATTAAATCTGTATCCTCGCTCGTATCAACCCGCTCGTTAATGAAGTCCTGAAGGTCGGCGACGTAGTCTTCGATTCTATCCCTTTTGCTCTCGTCACTCGCAAAATAGCGGTCTATTACGAGCGATGACGCAAAGCGCAAAACTATATAAAGCCCGCCCGCAATAAAAATCGCGGAAATAATGGCAAGAAAAAGTCCGACGTAAAGCGACCTTGTCTTCTTGACCTTTACCGTCTCTATCGTATTAATCAATCTGATATCCCCTTCCCCAAACCGTGCGCACAATCTTCGGCGAGCCGGGGTCGTCCTCGAGCTTTCTGCGAAGATTTAAGACGTGTACGGTTATGGTGTTGCTTGACGACGGCAGCGAAACCTCCCCCCACACAGCCTCGTAAAGCTCGCGCGGACTGATTACTCTGCCGCGATTTTTGGCAAGGTAAATAAGCACGTCAATTTCCTTTTCACGCACGTCAACGACAGCGCCGTTTTTAACAACCTCGCGAGTATCAACGTTAAGGAGCACACCGCCGTAAAGCCGTATCATCTCGCCCGTGTTCTCGCTTTTTGTCTTGTAGCTTGTGTATCTTCTCGTCAAAGCCTCAACCTTCATAAGCAGCTCTTTCGAAGAAAAGGGCTTAACAAGATAGTCGTCACCGCCGCTTGAATACGCCGCCTCCTTGTCTGACTCAAGCGACTTTGCCGTAAGAAAAAGGACCGGTACGTCGGAAATTTTCCTTATTCTCTCGGTAGCCTCAACTCCCGACATCCTCGGCATCATAATATCCATAATACAAAGGTCAATATCCGCATTCTCCTCAATAGCACGGACGGCGGCGGCGCCGTTTCCTGCCGTCAAGACGGTGTAGCCCGAGTTTTCAAGTAAAAGCTTAAGCACCTTTCTTATTTCTTGCTCGTCATCTGCAACAAGTATTCTCATAAAGGTCTCCTTATTACATAGTTATACATTATAAGTATAACACAATTATAAATATTTTTCAAGTGCTATAAAAATGAGCAAAAACAAAAACGGTCGGAGCAAAAATTCTCCGACCGTTTTCAGTCAATTAATTAATAGTTCTCTTTTCTAACCTCAAAGAAGCTCTGAGGATGAGCGCAAACGGGGCAAGCGCCGGGTGCTTTCTTGCCAACCACGATGTGTCCGCAGTTACGGCACTCCCACATAGTAATCTCGCTCTTCTCAAATACTTCCTGCATCTCTACGTTGGAAAGGAGCTTTCTGTATCTCTCCTCGTGAGCCTTCTCAATAGCTGCTACCATTCTGAACTGAGCAGCAAGAGCCTTGAAGCCCTCCTCCTCTGCTTCCTTCGCAAAGGTATCGTACATATCGGTCCACTCGTAGTTCTCACCCTCTGCAGCAGCAAGAAGGTTGCCTGCGGTGTCGGAAAGTCCGCCGAGAGCCTTGAACCAAAGCTTTGCGTGCTCCTTCTCGTTATCTGCGGTCTCCTGGAAAATAGCAGCGATCTGCTCATAACCCTCCTTCTTTGCAACCGATGCAAAGTAAGTGTACTTGTTTCTTGCCTGAGACTCGCCTGCGAATGCAGTCATAAGATTCTGTTCTGTTTTAGTTCCCTTGAGATTCATTTGAAAAACTCCTTTTTGAAAATATATTTTTTGTTTTTTAAGCATCCTTACGCGCTCTTTTACACGCGTCACATAGATATCGCACCTTTAATTCATAGGACTCTATTTCCTCGCCCACAATTTTCTCAAGTGTTTCAGCCAAGGCAGGAACATTAAAGTCGACGACTCTTTGACACCCGGTGCAAAAAAGGTGTCCGTGCGGAATATACGAGGAGTCGTATCTGTCCGAGGCATCCTCTCCGGTTATGCGCCTTATCTGCTTATCTGCGACAAGCGCGTGCAGATTGTTGTAAACCGTGGCGCGCGATATGCCCGGCAGCTTCTTTTTCGCCTCGGTGAAAATCTCCTCGGCGGTAAGGTGGCGATTACCCTCGCAAATAACCTCGAGAACTGTCCGTCTCTGTTTAGTCATTTATCCTCCTTATATGAAGTTATGACTCGTTTTAGAATCATTCTAAATCTATTATACACGAATTTTTCCGTTTGTCAATAGATTTTTGAAAAAATTTTAGAATTATTCTAAATTTTATTTTTCAGAGAGCTCTTTTACGAAATTTATAGAAGAAGTTTTTAAGTACTCGATATTTTCTTCCTTATAAACTATATCCCACGCGGTATGTATTTTATTCATATAAAGAATGCCGCGCTTCGTTCGCTTTAAGGAGCATACACCTACACCGACGGGAAAATTTGCCTGGTCGGACGGATATACGTAGCCGCGAGTCGCGACCTCGACAGTGTACCTGTCTGTCGGCTGATATGCCTCGCCTATTACCTCGGCATAGTCTCTAGCGGCACGGCGGAGAACGAATAGGAAATTATCTCCCTCTCCAACGCAGTCGAAGTTTACGACGAGCTTATCCTTCATAAAATCCTTATGACTCTTATAAAAGCTTGCCGAGCCGACAAGACCTCTCTCCTCAAGGTCGAAGAAAACGAACGCCGCACTGTCACGCAAATCGGGCGGCAAATCGCTCATAATGTCAACTATTGTTGTCACTCCCGAGGTATTATCGTTCGCATTATGCTTATTTGCAGGGCCGAACATAATCAAAATTAAAGCCAAAACCATAGCGCCATAGCCGATAAAAAACGCTATTTCCCGGGAGAGCGCAGGGTCTATGGATAGCCCCGTCATAACCAAATACGCCGAAAACCCGACAAGAAACGCGGGCAAGAGCATAAGCACCGAGGTCATAAAAAGCTGATAGAGAATATAGAGAAAAATATTCTTTGGCGTTATAAGGTTCGGCATAGGCATAACGGGCGGCGTGTCATAGTGCGCGGTAAATACTACCTTTGCGTGCTTCGGACTGCCGACTACGATATTGCGCTCTCCCGTTCTCCCTACCTCGATTTTATGAGAGTATCCCATCTCCGTGGCAACCGACCTAACGTACTCTATAAAGGCGGTTTTTTGCGCCTTGGTTTTTCGCACCTGATATTTCTCCAGAATTTTTTCGCTTGTTTCGGTCATATTACCTCCAAAGCATTCTTTTTTAGAATTATATCAAATTTGTTTTTGCTGTCAAGAAAACTGCTCGCGCCCAAAGGAGCGCGAGCATAAATATTAGAGCTTCAAAGCCATACCGAGAGCCGAAAGTGCCGAGACTATCGCGTCGGTCGCGGGGGTAAGCTCCTGCTTTGTGAGCGTGCGCTCGTCGGAAGCAAAGGAGAAGCGAACGGTAATAGCCGACACGCCATCACCGGTATAAATATCGTGCACACGAACGTCGGAAAGCATGGAGCCGGCTGCGGCCTTTGCCACCCTCTCAAGCTCTGAGAATACAATCTCGCCAATGTCCGCAGTAAAGGTAAGGTCAATATCAATAGCCGGGAATCTAGACGGCTCTTTATACTTGATTCTTCCCTCACACGTTGCGGCAAATTCCTCGATTACAAGCTCGAAGAAGGCAACGGCACCTCTCTTATCAACGTTTTCAAGCACGGACGGATGAAGCACGGAAAGGTAGCCAACCTTAATACCGTCAAGCACTACGTCAAAGGCATTTTTCGGATGCTCAAAGTCGTAATCGGGCTCGGCAGAGATGAACTCAGGCGACTTGTGAAGTATATCGCTGCATATCTCCTCTACGGCATCACGGGCAGTGAGGAAAAGTGCCTCCTCACCTGCAGTACGGGAATAAAGAACAGCCCCGAGCTTCTTTCTCTCGTTTGCCGTGCCGTCGTCACGGAGTCCGTCGACCGTATGACCTATCTCGAAAATGGAGTAGGTGTCGGCATACGAGCGGTTTTCCTTGACGAATGAAAGGAGTGTGGGTATCATAGACACACGAAGATACTCGTGGTCGGGGGTCTGTGCGTTGATTACTCTGACGTTCTCGGGAGTTTTTATTCCGAGCGCCTTGTTCTTTTCATTATCCGACCAGATGTAAGAATGAACCTCATGCATACGATAGCTCTTAACGAGTATATCCTTCATTCTGTCCTCCGAGGACTTCTCACGCTCTACTCTGACAGGGAGTAGCGGGCTCTCTGCGGTGAATATCTCAAAGTTATCGTAGCCATAAATACGGGTAATCTCCTCAATGATATCCGCCTTGATGGTAACGTCCTTGGTCGAACGCCATGAGGGTACTGCTACGGTAAACTCATCGCCCGAGACGTCCACCTTAAAGCCAAGCGCTGTAAGGGTGGTCACTATTCTATCACAGGAAATGTCTATACCCGTGTAACGATCTACGTATTTTTTATCAAAGCTCAGCGTAATTACAGGGTAGTGCTTAACGTATTTATCCGAGAACGAGGATACGACCTTAGCACCCGCATCAAGCTCTGCGAGAAGCGCGAGGCATCTCTCGGTAGCGGTACGGCAAAGCTCGGGGTCAAGCATCTTTTCGTATCTCATAGACGCGTCGGTACGAAGGCCGAGTCTTGTGGTAGTCTTACGCACGGAAACACCGTCAAAGGTTCCCGACTCAAGAAGAAGAGAGGTTGTACACCCATCAATCTTCGAGGAGTCACCGCCCATAACGCCCGCAATTGCCACAGGTGCACCGCCCGAGGTAATCATAAGCATGTTTTCGTCGATTTTGCGTTCCACACCGTCAAGCGTGGTAAAGTCAACTCCTTCGGGGAAGGTCTTGACCTCAATCTTATCAACGCGCGAGCTGTCAAACGCATGCATCGGCTGACCGAGCTCCATCATTACGTAATTTGTAAGGTCGGCAAGGAAATTGATAGCGCGTGAGCCACAGTAGTAAAGGCGAATGCGCATATTTACAGGGCTCACCTTACGGGTGATGTTCTCTACCTTTATAGCCGAATAGCGCCATACGAGGTCGGTTGCAACAACGTCAACCGATACGGGCGGAAGTGCCGCAAAATTATCAACCGAGAGAAGTGTCGGCACACGAAGCTCTCTGCCTGTCAAAGTAGCAAACTCTCTTGCCATACCGTAATGGCTCCAAAGGTCAGGGCGGTTGGTAAGCGACTTATTATCAACTTCGAAAATTATATCGTCGATGTCGTAAACCGACTTTATGTCAGTACCGAGAGGAATATCCTCATCGATTTCCCAAATACCCGAGTTGTCGTCGCTGATGCCGAGCTCCGCCTCCGAGCAGCACATACCGTAAGAGGTAAATCCGGCAACGGTTGCAGCATTTATCGGGTGTCCCGCAACAGAGCCGCCCTCGGTAGCAAGCGCAACTCTCATACCCTCGCGCACGTTAGGCGCACCGCAAACGACGTCAACCACACCGCTGCCGGTGTCAACCTTTAAGAGATGGAGCTTTTTAGAGTTCGGGTGGTTCTCTACCGAAATAATTTTAGCAACTACTACGCCAAAGGTATCCTCGCCCTTGACGATTATATCCTCCACCTCAGCGGTGGAGAGGGTGAAGTTACGGATAAGAGCCTTCTTATCAAGACCGGAAAGGTCAACGAAGTCGTTTATCCAATTCATAGATAAAAGCATTTCTAACTCCTCCTTAAATCGACTCGAACTGCGAGAGTGCCTTAAGGCTGCCGCTGTTGAAATCACGAATGTCCTTAACGCCGTACTTCATCATTGCAAGACGGGTAAGACCAAGTCCGAAGGCAAAGCCGGAATACTTCTCGGTATCAATACCGCCGGCGCGAAGCACGTTCGGATGTATCATGCCGCAGGGGCAAAGCTCAAGCCAGCCGGAATTCTTACAGGACGGGCAGCCCTCGCCGCCGCAAATTTCACAGTTAATATCAAGCTCAAAGCCGGGCTCGACAAACGGGAAAAAGCCGGGGCGGAGTCTTACCTTAACGTCACGCTTGAACACCTCGGAGAGCATAGTTTTCATAAAGTAGATGAGGTTGGAGATTGAGATATTCTCGTCAATCATCATACCCTCCATCTGAAAGAAGGTGTTCTCGTGGCAGGCGTCGGTCGACTCGTTTCTGAAGCAGCGGCCGGGGAAAATCGCGCGCAGGGGCGCACCGTACTTCTTCATAATAGCGTTCTGTGCCGCCGAGGTATGAGTTTTAAGAAGCTGACCGTTATCGAGATAGTAGGTATCCTGCATATCTCTTGCGGGGTGATGCTTCGGAATGTTGAGCGCCTCGAAGCAGTGATAGTCGTCAACTATCTCACTGTAGTCCTCGACGATAAAGCCCATAGACGAGAAGATGTCCTCAACCTCTCGCTGAATGAGGGTTATCGGGTGATAAGAACCGAGACCGAGGTCGGTAGGAAGTGACTCATCATAGGATTCTGCCTCGTCGATCTTTCTCTGTTCTTCAAGCTTAATGAGCTCCTCTGTCTTAAGCTTAAGCTGCTCCTCAACGAACTGCTTGACCTGGTTGATGACCATTCCGGCTTCCTTCTTCTTATCGTTCGGAACGTTCTTAAGGTCATTCATAAGTGAAGAAACGAGACCCTTTTTACCTGCGTACTCGATGCGGAGCGCGTCGATTTCAGCAGTCGTAGTTACCTTTGAAAGGGCTTCCTCGAATTGCGCCTTTAACGCATTTGCATTTTCAAGCATAATTTAACCTTTTCTCCGACAAAAATATTTTATCCTGACCCCGTCGGCAGGGAAGGACGGGCGGAAAAAGAAAAACCGCCCCATAGATCATGGGACGGGATTACCCGCGGTACCACCCAAGTTCGGAAAAAATCCGCACTCATTCGCCTTAATGCGGCGACGACATTCTGCTTAACGCATAGCTTTTCGCAGAAAAGCTCCACCGCTGAAATTCGGTCCGGTACAGGTAAGACGCTCACAGCCACGGCGTCTCTCTCTGAAACCTTAAATACAGTACCTACTTACACGGCTTCATTGCTACAAGATATTCTACCATTATAGTGCGGTTTTGTCAAGAAGAATTGCGAAAAAAGCAGTATTTTACTTGCAAAGACGTACTATTTGTGATAAAATAATAGAAGTTTATTTCAGAGGTGTAAAATGATAAAGAGATTTATTTCGTATTATAAGCCGCATAAGCGCATCTTTATTATGGATATGATCGCTGCGTTACTTCTTTCGCTCTGCTCAATGGTATATCCTCTGATAACGAAGGAGATGCTTGACGACCCTCAGGTAAAGCCCCTTATTATCTGGTCGGTCATACTTCTTGTAATATATCTTATCAGATGCGGTCTTAACTATTTCGTCGCATATTACGGTCACGTAATGGGAGTAAAGATGCAGGCGCAGATGAGACGCGACGTTTTTACTCATCTTGAAAAGCTGCCGATCACGTATTTTGATAATAATAAAACCGGTAATATCATGTCCCGAATAATAAACGACCTTATGGACGTTTCGGAGCTTGCTCACCACGGCCCCGAGGATCTGTTTATATCGGTGATAATGCTTGTCGGATCGTTTATTGTGATGGGAAGCATCTATATGCCCCTGACGCTGATAATTTACGCACTTCTGCCTTTTATGTGCTTCTTTGCATATAAGACGCAGAGATCGATGCGCGACGCATTTGCTGAATCGAGAAAAG
>JAZNHD010000015.1:0-13312 GCA_045576815.1 Eubacteriales bacterium | reverse complement strand
CATAACGCTCGACATAGGTAACTATGCCATCGCGTTAATCGCTCGCTTTGCCTCTTCTCACACAATTTCTCCTAATCAGCAGATCCTGCATCCCGTAAGCATCGCAGATGCGATGCTGATTGTATAAAATCCGCAATACTGCGTTGGCGTGCGACTCATTCGAATCGCCGTAGGTAACTACGGCTTCATCTCGCTTGCGCCATTACGCCTTGTCTTGAGTGATTTATGCTAATCAGCACTTCATCTTCTATACATCGCAAAAATTATAAATTGAGAGGTCAAAATGCTTTTTGTTTGTCCTAAATGTGCCGCCCCGCTCTTTGAGGGAGACGGGCGCGCCGTCTGCCCGATTGGTCACTCCTATGACAGAGCGAGGGGCGGTTATTATAATCTTTTTCTCGGTGCGTCGGGACACACTCACGGTGATAACAAGGAGATGGTGCTTGCAAGACGAGCCTTTCTCGGCGCGGGGCATTACCTGCCGCTCGCCGAGCGTGTAGCAGCTCTTGTGCTCGAAAATGCCTGCGTGGGTGCTGCCGTACTTGATTTAGGACTCGGTGAGGGATATTACACGGACTACGTGGAACGCGAGTTGTTTTCGCGCGACGGTGCCACCCGTGTCGCGGGATTTGATATTTCAAAGGACGCAGTAAGGGCCGCAGGAACGAGAAATAAGCGTCTTTCGCTGGCCGTTGCATCCGCCTATCACATTCCCGTTCCTGACGGAGCGGTTGACGTGGCGGTAAATATGTTTTCTCCATTAGCGCTTTCGGAGACTCGACGCGTATTGCGAGAGGGCGGAGTGTTTATTATGGCGATACCGGGGAGAATGCATCTTTACGGACTTAAAGCGGCAATTTACGATAGTCCTTACGAAAACGAGGTAGAGGACACGGCGCTTGAGGGCTTTACGCTTCTTCGCGACGAGACCTTAAGATATCCCTTGAACCTTTCTGAAAAAGAGGATATACGGGCGCTCTTCATGATGACACCATACGCGTACAGGACGGGGGCACGCGAGAGGGAGAGACTGTTCTCGCTTGATACGCTTTCGACCGATGCGGATTTCAGAATTTTCGTCTACAAAAAGAATTGACTTGCCTTTCGGCATAGAGGTGAATATGGATTTAACACACGGAAAATATCTCGGCGTTGATTACGGTGATAAGCGCACCGGCCTTGCGGAGTGCGACGCTTCGGGACTTATTGCGAGCGGTATCGGAACGGTATCAGAGGGCGGAATGAGGCGGACCGCCGAGCGAGTAGCAAGAGAAGCGAGTGCGCGCTCCTGCGTTAAGATAATAATAGGTATGCCAAAAAATATGGACGGTACCGATGGACCGCGCACAGAGGTCGTGCGTGCGTTCGCGGATATTTTACGTGAGCTTACCGATATTTCGATTGATTTTTACGACGAGCGCATGACGACTATGGTAGCGTACCGTTTCCTTGGCGAGACCGCGACGTTCGGCAAGCGCAGACGCGAGGCGGTGGATACGCTCTCAGCTGAAATCATTCTTCAAAACTACATTGACAGGGAGCGCAATGATAAGGCGCGTGGGTAAACGCTGTGGCAAACAAGAAAAAGAGAGTCCTTATAATTTACACGGGTGGCACCATAGGTATGAAAAAGACCGAGTGCGGTTACGCACCGATTGAGGGTGCTATTTCCGAGGCGGCACGCGCTATATCCGATATGCAAAGAGAGGATTTTCCCATATGGTCGCTTTACGAGATGTCACCGCTTCTTGATTCCTCGGATATGACGGTCAAGGACTGGAACGAGATTGCCTCTGTTATATATTCAAATTACGGTGATTACGACGGGTTTGTGGTACTGCACGGTACGGATACGATGGCTTATACCGCAGCGGCGCTCTCATTTATTCTTGACGGACTTGATAAGCCGGTTGTTCTCACAGGCTCGCAGATACCGCTTGCTGAGCTTCGCAGTGACGGTAGGGATAATCTAGTTACCTCGGTGCTTATTGCAGCGGACGGTGTCGTAAGAGAGGTGTGTTTATATTTCAGCGGCAAGCTTTTACGCGGCAACAGAGCGACGAAGATGAGTGCCGACCAGCTCGTAGCCTTTGATTCGCCGAATTATCCGCATCTTGCCGAGGTCGGAATAGACGTAAAATATAACCGCGCGGTTATAAGACGGGGGAGGCGTGCAAAGCTCGTATACCGCCCTATGTCCGATGTGCCTATTGGGGTTATAAAGGTGTTTCCGGGAATACAGTTCGGACTTTTTGAGAGCATTATGACGGATAAGCTCTCGGGCGTAGTTCTCGAGACCTTCGGAGCGGGTAATATCCCCTCGGGCGGCGGCGAGCTGATACCTATAATCCGCCGGGCGTTTTCCGCGGGCAGTGTCGTTACGGTATGCTCACAGTGCCCGTCGGGCACGGTATCGCTCGGTGCATATAAAACAAGCACGGCTCTTAAGGAGGCGGGCGCTGTCAGCGGCAGGGATATGACCACCGAGGCTGCCGTCGCAAAGCTCTATCACCTATTCAGTCTTGGACTTTCAAAGTCCGAGATAAAGCGGAAAATGGAGGAAAATATAGTCGGTGAGCTCACCGAGGTTTAATAAAAAGCACCGCTTGCCGCGTAGGGCAGCGGTGCTTTTGTAATAGTAAGACGCCCTGCGTCATAATTTTAAAAAGGGGGTGTCATATGAGAAAAACTATTGCCGTTTTTTTGCTGATTTCAAGTTTACTCGCAACCTTTTTTTCCTGCGCCAAATCTCTTGATGCCGAGGCAATGCTAACCGAATTTACAGAGCTTTATACCGCTGTCGGTACGGTCTACACACCCACGGCTAAAGAAGGAGATGCGGGATATATTGACGATGAGCTTTTTCGTAAAATATATATTTTCGAAGGGGATATACCCGAGAGGTTTGCTCTCCTCTTAAATTATCACGCCGACTTTGGCGCTGAGTGCGGAGTTTTCATATCCTATAGCTCGGAGGAGAGGGAGCGGCTTGTCGAGATGTGTACCGAACGCATAAGGCTCGTCGGTCGCGGGGGTGACGGTGCGTTTATTACTGTTACCGGCCCTGTGATTTTTTACTCCACAATGCCAGACAGGGCGCGTGTTGAGGGAATATGGAGCAAAATAATACGCGCTCACACTTGACACGGGGCACACTTTCAATTATAATATAAGCATAATAATTGAAAGAGAACTTTTTTATGCTAAAAGAGGTTATACTTTGTAAATTCGGTGAGGTCGTTCTCAAGGGCGCAAACCGACAGAATTTTGAATCGGCTCTTGTAAAGGAACTGCGCCGCAGGGCATCGCCTTACGGTAATTTTAATATTTACTTTAAGCAAAGCACAGTTTATATAGAGTCGCGTGACGAGCTTTGTGATATGGACTCGGTTTACGAGACGGCAAAGCGCACCTTCGGTATCGCAGCTGTCAGCCGAGCCGTAGCGTGTGAAAAGAATATGGATAGCATTGCCGATTTGGCAATGAGTTATCTGCCCGAAAAGCTAGCCGGCGCACGTACCTTTAAGGTGGATGCTAAGCGTTCGGATAAAAAATTCCCACTTACCTCACCTGAGATTTCAAGGGAGATTGGCGGTGTAATTCTTTCCACTGTTAAGGGGATAAAGGTTGATGTAAAAAATCCAGACGTCACCGTTACCGTCGAGGTGCGTGACGATAACGCTTATATAAGAGCAGGTCAGGAGCAGGGCGCTGGAGGCCTTCCGCTTCGCTCGTCGGGCAGAGGACTTCTTCTCCTTTCGGGCGGAATTGACTCGCCAGTTGCGGGTTGTATGATGGCAAAGCGCGGTATGGAGATAGAGGCGCTGCACTTCGAGTCCTTCCCTTATACCTCTGAGAGAGCAAAAGAAAAGGTTATGCAGCTTGCAGAAGAGATGTGCGCCTTCTGCTCGCGAATTCACGTTCACGTAATATCACTCACGCACATACAAGAGGAGCTGCGCGACAAGTGTGAGGAGGATTATTTCACAATTCTTCTGCGCATATTCATGATGCGGCTTGCAGAGAGGTGCGCGAGAGAATATAAGTGTCACGCGCTTGTAACCGGCGAGAGTCTTGGACAGGTTGCCTCGCAGACGCTGGCGGCAATCGAGGTTACCGACTCGGTTGTTAATATTCCTGTTTTCCGTCCTTGCATAGGACTTGATAAAAACGAGATAGTCATTGAGGCGCGCAGATATGGCACGTTTGACACCTCGATTTTACCCTTTGAGGATTGCTGTACCGTATTCACCCCAAGACACCCGAAGACTCAGCCGAGAATAGACGACGTTATGCGAGAGCTTTCCAAGGTTGACACAGAGGCGCTTCTTGATGAGGCATACGCAACGCTGACAACGGAAACGAAGGTCATTTTCGACGGATATAGATAAAAATTAGTCACAAGGCATCGCCTTGTGACTTGTTTTTTTAACACGGGTAGGTTATTTTATAGTTTCGAGCTTGATGGTGTTCGTGCTGCCGGGTGCGCCGCCAATCTGACCTCCCGTCATAACAACGGTGTCGCCCGAAACGAGTTTTTTTACCTGACGGGCACGCTTCAAAGCGTGGTAGAACATTACCTCGACAGAGTCGAACTCCTCGCTAAGCGCGGGTGTAACTCCCCAGCTTAAATTGAGCTTTCGCCATGCGCGCTCCTCAGTGGTCATTCCCACAATGTCAACAGGGCACCTGAATCGGCTCACCATTCGTGCTGTTCTGCCGGTGCGGGAATTGACTATTATGCACTTCGCACCGACATCAATTGCCATAGAGCAGGTGGAGTGAGATACCGCGTCGGCATTGCTTCTTATTCTGAAGTCGGTAGTTCTGAACCATTCCTTGTAGTCAATACTGCGCTCGGTGAACTCGGCAATCTCCGCCATGCTCTTTACAGCCTCAACGGGATACTTGCCTGCTGCCGTCTCACCCGAGAGCATTACGGCTGACGAGCCGTCGTAAACCGCGTTCGCAACGTCGGAAATCTCTGCACGGGTCGGGCGTGGGTTGTGAATCATAGATTCAAGCATCTCTGTTGCGGTAATTACCCGCTTTCCGAGAAGACGGCATTTTTTAATAAGATACTTTTGTATCGCGGGTACCTCAACAAAGGGAATCTCAACACCAAGGTCGCCTCTCGCCACCATAATTCCGTCGGCAACCTTGCATATCTCGTCAATATTGTCAACGCCCGCACGATTTTCGATTTTTGCAATTGTATCGATATCCTCACCGCCGTTTTTGTCGAGAAATTCGCGCACCGCTCGGATATCTGCCTCACAGGATACAAAGGAAGCGGCGACAAAATCCACCTCGTTCTGTATTCCGAAAATGAGGTCAGCCTTATCCTGCTCGCTAAGATACTCCTGCCGGAGCGTCTTGCCGGGGAAGTTCATGCTCTTTCTGTCAGAGAGCGTACCGCCCGCAATGACGCGACACTTTGCCTCGCTTCCCGAAATTTCGGCAACCTCGAATATAACGAGACCGTTATTCAAGAGAATCCTGTCGCCGACCGAGAGCTCCTCTATAAGATTTTTGTAGCTGACGGATACTCTGTGCTCGTCGCCCACGATATCTTCGGTGGTAAAGGAAAAATCATCGCCTTCCGAGAGCGTCACGCTCTTGTCCTTAAAAGTCTTTATACGGTATTCGGGTCCCTTTGTGTCGAGCATAATCGCAATAGGAAGTCCGAGCTTTTCTCTAACTCGCTTTATGAGGTCTATTTTATCTTTGTGCTCCTCGTGCGTTCCGTGAGAAAAGTTGAGCCTTGCCACGTTCATGCCGGCAAGGCACATGCGTGTGAGCACGTTCTCCTTGTCTGAGGCAGGACCTATAGTACATATAATTTTGGTTTTTCTCATTTTATTACCTCACAAAACGTAGTTTATATAAACTAATATTTGCAAAAACAACAAAAATTAACCCTTGGTTTCTCTCGAATCCTCAAAATAGTTCGCACATTTATTTAGAAAAAATACGATAAGAATCATGGCACCGATAACGCCGAATATGCCAACAAGGCTCGTGCCTATTATCGGGAGAGTTTCTAAAAATCCTTCAAAATTCATCATAACTACCTCCAAAATTACGCGCCGATAAGGGGTGAGACGAGAGCGAGAAGAAGGCCGCCGGCTATTACCGAGGCAATCTGCCCCGAAACGTTTGCGCCCGCCGCATGCATGAGCAAGAAGTTCTGCGGATCCTCTTCAAGTCCCATCTTGTGAATAACTCGGCTTGACATAGGAAATGCGGAGATACCCGCCGCACCAATCATAGGGTTCATCTTTTTCTTTGAGAAAAGGTTCAGAAGCTTTGCAAACATAACACCGCCAACCGTGTCGAAGATAAACGCAACGAGACCGAGACCTATAATGAGAAGCGTCTGCCACTGAATGAACTTGTCTGCTGTCATCTGGAATGCGATAGAGATACCGAGAACGAGGGTTATGAGATTTGCAAGCACCTTTTGTGCCGTCTCGGAAAGAGCATTAAGAACACCGCACTCGCGGATAAGGTTTCCGAACATAAGGAAGCCGATAAGTATTGCGGAGTCGGGGGCTACAAGACCGGTTAGCACGGTAACGATTATGGGGAAAAGTATTCTCGTGAGCTTTGATACGTTTGCCGCGGAATATTCCATCTTTATCCTGCGCTCGCGCTTCGTGGTAATCAGCCTTATGATAGGCGGCTGAATTACAGGCACAAGCGCCATATAGGAGTAGGCGGCGACCATAATTGCCGCAGTGTAGTTTGATGCGAGCTGACCTGCGACGAAGATGGCGGTAGGACCGTCTGCCGCACCGATTATCGCGATAGACGCCGCGTCCTTTAACTCAAAGCCAAAGAGCGCCGCAACGCCAAGCGTGAGGAAGATACCGAACTGTGCCGCTGCACCGAAAAGAAAGAGCTTCGGATTTGAGAGCAGCGGGCCGAAATCTATCATAGCGCCAATACCGATAAAGAGAAGCAAGGGGAAAAGCTCTCCGTGCTCGATACCGAAGTCAAACAGTATCTTGATAGCGCCGTTATCGGTGATTGCAACCGAATTCGGCAGGTTTACGAGTATTGCGCCAAAGCCCATAGGCAAGAGTAGCGTCGGTTCCATATCCTTCGCAATAGCGAGGTATATAAGAAGACCGCCGATACACCACATAACCACCATTTGCCAGGTTACGTCGGCAAAGTTTTCAAAAAGCACTTCCATTGTGAAAAATCCTTCCGCTACAAATAATATTTGTTTTTTACAACCTTGTAAATTATATCATATCAGCGGTAAAGATTCGGTAAAGATTCGGTAAAGATTAGCCCTCGCTGAAGCGATATCCGACGCCGAGAAGATTTACTATGTATTTATTGTCACCCGGGCGTATGCCGAGCTTTTTTCTTATGTTAGCCATATTGACCTGCAGCTTTTTCGTGCCGCCGACGTCGGAGGCGCCCCAGATTTCCTTGATAATTGCGGAATAGGTCAGCACCTTTCCCGCGTGTGAGGAGAGGAGCGCTATAATATTGTATTCCGTCTGAGTCAGCTTAATCTCCGCGCCCGAGAGCCGCACCATTCTTTTGTCGTAGTCTATTTCCATATCGCCGAGGATAAATTTCTTGTCGGGAAGCCTTCCCACCTCGGCGCGTGTCGCGCTGTTTCTTAAAATGCCGCGCACCCTTGCCATAAGCTCGGCGGAGCTGAAGGGCTTTGTTACGTAGTCGTTTGCTCCCATATCGAGCGCTGAAACCTTGTCGGACTCGTCGTTGCGCGCAGAGAGGACGATTATCGGTGTGCTTGAATTTTCTCTGACCCTTGATAGAAGCGCCGTACCGTCACGGTCGGGCAGCCCGAGGTCGAGTATTATAAGGTCGGGGTTATGTGAGAAATACATCGTAAGTCCGTCGCGACAGTCGCGCGCGGTGAGCGGCTGATATCCCCCTGACTCGAGAAGCGCCGTAAGAAAGCTGCGTATGTTCGTGTCGTCCTCTACAATGAGTATTTTGTATTTGTTGTTCATATCCGTCCCTTTTTACTGTTCGTCTGTTTTCAGCTTAAAGCCGAGCGTTGCGCCGCCATTCGTTAGATTTTTAGCATATATCTCGCCGTCATGCGCCCTTACTATGCTTGCACATACCGAAAGTCCGATTCCCATTCCGTGACTTGTGCTGTCTCCCCTGTCGAGCTTTCCTGAGAAAATTTCACTGAGAATAGACTCCTCTATTCCGCAGCCGTTGTCCGAAACGTCGAAGCGTACCGTACCTCCATCGGTGCTGACGTAGAGATTTATCTCGGTGTGTCCTTTTGCGTGCTGAACTGAGTTTTCGAGCATGTTAACAAGAACCTGCTCTATCAGTATCGCGTCCATCGGTACAGCGAGAAAGTCGTCGGGAGTGCTTACGTTTACGGTTTCATTTGGGTAGCGTTTATGGAATTTAGAAAGCACTGAGTCAATAAGCTCGTCAACGACAGTCGGTGTTTTGGCAAGACGTACCGAGCCATCGTTAAGCTTTGTGACCGAGAGTAGATTTTCCACCATTCTGATAAGCCATTCTGAATCCTCTTTAACACCGCAGAGTAGCGCGAGCTTTGACTCGTCGGATATGGTGCTATAGTTTTCAGTGACGGTTGAGGTTGCACCGTAGATGCTTGTAAGCGGTGTTCTGAGGTCGTGCGATACCGCTCGCAAAAGGTTGGCGCGCATTTTCTCGCGCAAGGCCTCGGCTCTTGCCGCCTCTTGCTTTCTAATTTTAGTAGTAAGTGTAGAGGTTATAAGGGTTACGGTTATCATAATGGCGGCCGAAACAATGTTTTCTGCCATGGTAAAATTGAATTTGAAGTAGGGTAGAGTAAAGGCATAGTTCACCGCAAGCACGCTTGCGAGTGCTGATATGATACCGTAAATATATCCGTCGGTAAGAAGCGAAACGAAGCACACCGCGACGACGAACATTGCCGGAACCAGCTCCGGCGCTCCGAGCGCGTACTGTATAAGCAGGCTTATCGCGAAAAATAGCGTTAGAACCGATACGGTTATTACAGAGTTTTTTATGTGTTTTACGGTTGTTGATTTCATTTTACACCCCACATTATTCATACGTAACTATTTTACACCAAAAACGTCTCCGTGTCAAGAAAACAAGATTTATTTTACAAGTGTAACGTAAAGGGGGCAATGCGTTAAAAAAGTTAGAAGTGCGCCTTAAAAAATCACCGTTTTCTCTTTACAAAAGGAAAGCTTTGTGATAAAATGTTATATGGCAAAACTTGCGTTATAGATATGCCTAAAATTACGTATCGGGGGATTTTGCTATGAGAATAGATAAATTTATCTCCGAGTCGGGTGTAGCCTCAAGGCGAGAGGCGGCACGTGCGGCGCGCCTTGGCGGAGTTTTGATTGACGGCACTCCCGTGCGTGACCTTTCGGCGCATATTAATCCCGAGTGTGCAGTAGTTACCTATCTTGGCCGTGAAATTTGCTACCGCAAATATACCTACGTTATGTTAAACAAGCCCGAGGGCTACGTCAGTGCAACAGAGGACTCTCGTCTTCCCGTCGTTACCGAGCTGCTTTCTGAAGAGCTCCGGCGTCTTGAGCTTTTCCCTGTTGGCAGACTTGACAGAGATACCGTGGGTCTTATGATTCTTACTAATAACGGAAAGCTCGCTCACGAGCTTCTCTCGCCTCGCCACCACGTAGAAAAGGTGTATCGCTTCACATCGGAAGCGCCGCTTTCCGTCGGTGCTGAGGAGCTTTTCTTAGAGGGAGTCACTTTGGCCGATGGTTACGAATGCAAGAGCGCGCGGCTTATGCTTAATTCTGACAGAATGAGTGGCGAGATTACACTTACAGAGGGCAAATACCATCAGGTAAAGCGCATGATAGCCTCTATGAAAAACAGGGTTACGAGTCTTGAGCGTATAAGATTTGGAGGTGTTTCGCTTGACACCTCGCTCTTGCGAGGCGAATGGCGGCTTCTTTCGGGTGAGGAAATTTATAAGCTTGAGCATGCAAACGACAAACAGTAAATAAGCCGCAAGGCAAACAAGGAGAAATAAATGGATATCTTAAAGACACTTGCAGAGGAATTTAAAATCAAGGAAGAACAGGTAAAGGAAACCGTGGCTCTCATCGACGAGGGAAACACTATACCCTTTATTTCGAGATATCGCAAGGAGGTCACAGGTGGGCTTGATGATGCAACACTCCGTGACCTTAACGACAGGCTTAACTATCTTCGTAAGATGGATGAGCGTCGTGCCGAGATTTCGTCTCTTATTGAGGCGCAGGAAAAGCTGACGCCCGAGATTACCTTTGCTCTTAATAATGCGAAAACGCTCGTTGAGCTTGAGGATATATATCTTCCCTATAGACCGAAGAGAAAGACTCGTGCATCTGTTGCGCGCGACAAGGGTCTTGAGCCGCTTGCAAACTACATTCTCGAGCAGAGAGATGCGTACGATGTTGCTATAGACGTATATGCAGAAGAGTTCATTTCCTCAGAGGAGGGCAAGGAGGTTGCCGACGCGGCAGCAGCCCTTCAGGGCGCGTCCGACATAATTGCAGAGGACGTTTCAAACAATGCCGAGATAAGAAAGCTGCTTCGCGAGTTCACTATGAAGTGCGGCTCTCTTACCACCAAGGGCACGACCGAGGAGACCTCGGTTTACGAGAACTACTATGACTTCTCCGAGCCGATAAAGAAGCTTAAGGGACACCGTGTCCTTGCTATCAACCGCGGCGAGAAGGAGGAGTTTTTAAAGGTTGCTGTAACTCTCCCCGAGGACGACGGTATAGCACAGCTCGTGTCGAGGGTTATCACCAATAAGAAGTCCCCCGCGCTTCCTTACCTTATGAACACCTTGAAGGACGCGTATGAAAGACTTCTTTTCCCCGCAATCGAGAGAGAGGTGCGCACTACCCTCTTTGACGACGCGTCGGAGGGCGCGCTTAAGGTATTCTCAGAGAACCTTCGTAACCTTCTTCTCGCGTCTCCCCTTAAGGGCAAGACCGTGCTTGGCTACGACCCCGGCTATGCTCACGGCTGTAAGCTTGCCGTTGTTGATAAGACGGGTAAGGTGCTTGACACGGCAGTTATTTACCCCGTAAAGCCGCGCGAGGATATCGAGCGCTCGAAGGCAACCGTGCTTCGCCTTGTAAATAAATATAAGGTTGACGTTATCTCGATAGGCAACGGCACCGCCTCGCGCGAGTCCGAGCAGTTTATCGCGACGCACGTGCTTCGTGACCCCACCTGCCCGAAGGGCGTTAAATACACCATAGTATCCGAGGCGGGCGCATCGGTCTACTCGGCATCCAAGGTCGCTACCGAGGAGTTCCCGGATTATGACGTAATGCAGCGCTCGGCTATCTCAATTGCAAGAAGACTTCAGGACCCTCTTGCAGAGCTTGTTAAAATCGAGCCCAAGGCGATAGGCGTAGGTCAGTATCAGCACGATATGAAGCAGGCGCGTCTTACCGAAGCGCTCGGCGGTGTTGTCGAGGGTTGTGTAAACGGTGTAGGCGTTGACGTCAATACTGCGTCCTACTCGCTCCTTTCCTACGTATCTGGTATCAATACTACCGTTGCTAAAAATATTGTAAAATACAGAGAGGAAAACGGTGAGTTCAAATCGCGCTCTCAGATACTCAAGGTGCCGAAGCTCGGCGAAAAGGCATTCCTTCAGTGTGCGGGATTCCTTCGTATCCACGACGGTAAGCAGGTGTTTGATAATACCGGTGTGCACCCCGAGTCATATGCGATAGCAGAGGACCTTCTCCACCGCTTCGGATTTACCAGCGAGGACGTTAAAAATAACAATCTCGTGCTTTTAAGATTTAAGGCAACACAGTACGGTATTGCAAAGCTCGCACGTGAGCTCGGTTGTGGAGAGCCCACTCTTGAGGACATTATCTCCGAGCTTGAAAAGCCCGGTCGCGATATCCGTGATGACGCACCCGCGCCTGTGCTTTCCACCGATGTTCTTGACATCAACGACTTGAAGCCGGATATGCAGCTTAAGGGTACTGTCAGAAACGTTGTTGACTTCGGCTGCTTCGTTGATATCGGCGTACACCACGACGGACTTCTTCACATTTCCGAGATGAGCGACAGATATATCAAGCACCCCTCCGAGCTTTTCAAGACCGGCGACGTAATCGAGGTAAGAATTAAGGACGTCGACGTCAAGAAGCACCGCATTTCTCTCACTAGAAAGGGCATGAATACAAACAAAGGTTGACATTTTGATAGAATTTGATAAAAAACGCACCCCGAGGGGTGCGTTTTTGCTGCTATTATTTAAGGAAGATTTCAACAACCACAACCTCAAAGTCAGGCTTGACTGCGGGCAGTTTCAGCACGAGCTGGTCGGAGTAGTCTGTACCGCATTCAATGCAATCACCCTCGGTGGTAAGAATTTCACTGCCGTCGTGAAGGAACTGAACGTAGTCGGCCTTGCCTGCCATTCCTCTCATAATAAGGAAGTTTGTGGGGTAGTCCATAATATGTACGTAAAGCCTCTTACCGTCGGTGCTCTGCGTCAGGCGGCAGCCCGCAGGAGCAACGAATTCGGGCTCTGCCTGCGTGCAGTTGTAAATCGAACGGCTGTTATATTTCATCCAGCGCTCGAATACTCCGAGTGCCGTGACGGCGCGCTCGTCGAGGTAGCCGCGCGAGGTAGGTCCGACGTTCATAAGCAGGTTTCCGCCTGCGGAAACCGAGTTTACAAGCAGATTTATCAGCATTTTTGGCGATTTCCAGGTCTGCTCGTCGCGGTAGTAGCCCCAAGAGCCCGAGAAGGTCTGACACGCCTCCCACGTCACAAGCTCGCCCGTTTCCTTATGACGAACCCATGTGTCTGGCTGATACTGCTCGGGGGTCCAGATGTCCTGGTCAAGTCCCGTGCGGTTGTCGATTATTACGTCTGGGTTAATCGACCGCGCGGTCTTGATAAGCTCCTCGGCCTCCCAGTCGTCCTTGCCCTTTCCGCGAAGATTTCCGATATTCTTGTAGGCGGGGTTCATCGCCTCGGTGTATGAGAAATCGAACCAAAGAATGTCAATTTTTCCATAGTTCGTCATAAGCTCGGTCACCTGGTCGCGCATATATTTTGCATAACGCTTCATATCGCGCCCCTCGTTCAGCGCCTCGGCGTTTTTATCCTTTTTTCTCGGGTGAAGAATATCAACGGTAAAGTCGGGGTGGTGCCAATCTATCAGCGAGTAGTATATACCGATACGAATGCCCTCTGCGCGGAAGGCGTCAACGAGCTCGCGGAGAAGGTCGCGGCCCGCAGGGGTGTTGGTGCACTTGTAGTTGGTGTACTTTG
>JAZNHD010000014.1:0-9970 GCA_045576815.1 Eubacteriales bacterium | reverse complement strand
GTTGAGTCTGAGGCTCTTATTCATATAGGTACAGATGGAAAAATAAAGGGCATAGAAAAGCTCACCTGGACGACGAGTGAGCAAAGCGAGCTCTATACTCCACCCTCACAGGAAGCGGTTGATGCCTTTTATGACAGAATTCCCGGCAACAACAGCGTGTCTATTGATAACGTAGAACTCGTTTCCGGGGCAACCAATACCTCAGGTAGAGTTATGAACTCTATAAAAGAGGCTCTTTCTACAGTCGAAGCGGTTGCAAAAGCAGAAAATGAAAAGAATTCCGCATCGAGAACGGTGGGAATAGTGCTTTTTGCATCTTTTGTTCTTACTACGGTCGGTGCAATTATTAACCTAAAAAAGAAAAAGGGGGAGAGGGTGTGAAAAAGCTATCAATACTTTTAAAGGGTCTCGTGCGCGAAAACCCCGTTCTCGTACTCGTTCTCGGCACCTGTCCCGCACTTGCGATATCTACGGGTGTTATCTCGGCGCTCGGCATGGGAATTGCGGCAACGCTTGTCCTCGTGTGCTCTAATATGGCAATTTCGGCTCTAAGAAGCCTAATTCCCGACACGGTAAGAATCCCTTGTTATATCGTTGTAATCGCGGGCTTCGTTACCGTGGTACAGATTCTTTTGCAGGCATTTATTCCCTCTCTTTACGAGATGATGGGCGTATATCTTGCGCTTATAGTCGTAAACTGTATAATTCTCGGCAGAGCTGAGATGTTCGCAAGAAAAAACAGCGTTATAGATTCCGCTCTCGACGGACTCGGTATGGGAATTGGATTTTTGCTGGCTTTGGTTGCTATGGCAACCGTCAGAGAGGTGCTTGGCGCGGGTAGCTTTGCGGGCATTGAGATACCCTTCTTCTTCGTTCGCGACGCGGCAGGCGAGGTTGTTACGAGCTTCACGCTTCCAATACTAACACAGGCGCCCGGCGGCTTCCTCGTGTTCGGTATTCTTATTGCCATAGTAAATAAAATAGGACCGAAGGCTGGAGAGAAAAAGAGAAGAAGCTTCTCCTGCGAGGGCTGCCCCTCGGCATCGGTTTGCGGCAAGGTTTCTTGCCCTGAGGTCGCAGAGCTCGTTGCCGATACAGAGAGTGGGGAAGAGAAGGGAGGAGAGGCATAATGGATTTCAAAATGCTCCTTTATATTCTCCTTACGGGAGTTTTTGTAAACAACTACGTTCTTCAGAAGTTCCTCGGCATTTGCCCCTTCCTCGGCGTGTCGAAGAAGTTTAATCAGGCAAGCGGAATGGGTGTAGCGGTTATTTTCGTTATGCTCTGCGCCACTGCAGTAACCTGGCCGATACAGAGCTTCGTTCTTAGTCCGCTGGGTCTAGGATATCTTCAGACAATTGTGTTCATTCTTGTTATTGCCGCGCTCGTTCAGTTCGTGGAGATAGTTTTAAAAAGGTTTATTCCCGCGCTTTATAAGGCTCTCGGAGTGTATCTTCCTCTTATCACCACAAACTGTGCCGTGCTTGGCGTTGCAATCAATAATATTACCGACGGATATGATTTTGTTGAGTCTATGTTCTCCTCTCTCGGTGTAGGACTTGGTTTCCTTCTCGCAATGGTTCTCTTTGCGGGGGTGCGCTCGAGAATAGAGAATTGCCCCGCACCGAAGTCCTTTAAAGGACTTCCGATTACGCTCGTTGCCGCGTCTATCGTGTCGCCTGCCTTCTTCGGCTTCTCCGGAGTTATAGGAAATCTGCTTGGAATATCGTAAGGAGGAAATATGGAAATTTTAATACCTGCTTTAATTCTTCTTGCGATAGCGGCACTGTGCGCTGTGCTTCTCGTAGTTTCCCACTCACTCTTTGGCGTTGAGGAGGACGCAAGGCTTGCCTCCGTGCGAAACGAGCTTCCCGGTGTAAACTGCGGTGCGTGCGGATTTTCCGGCTGTGACGGATATGCAAAGGCTCTTGCCGACGGTGAGTGTGATAACCCCTCGCTTTGTATTCCCGGCGGCGATGGAGTGGCTAAAAGAGTGGCGTCTATAATGGGACTTGAGGCTGCAGACATTAAGGAAATGGTCGCGTTTGTTGCCTGCGCCGGTCCCGGCATCGCCGACGATAAAAAATACGATTACAGCGGTCCTCGCACCTGTGTGGGCGCAAGCATGAGCTATGCCGGAGACCGTAGCTGTAATTACGCCTGCCTCGGCTACGGTGACTGTGTAAAGGTTTGTCCGCGCGAGGCAATAAAGGTAGGAGACCGGGGTGTTGCCGAAATCGACCCAAAAAAGTGCATAGGCTGCGGTCTTTGCGTCAGAACCTGTCCGAAGGGTGTTATCGCTCTTATAGAGGACACCTCGCGTATAGTAATTAAGTGCTCAAATCACGACAAGGGCGCTGCGGTTATGAAGGTTTGTAAAAACGGGTGCATCGCCTGCGGAAAATGTGCAAAGGTATGCCCTCACGGTGCAATAAGTATAATTGACAACCTTGCCGTGATAGATTACTCTAAGTGTACGGCATGCGGAGCGTGCCATGCTGCGTGTCCGACAGGCTGTATACACGCCGGTAATTTCATTTGCGGCTCGCATTTTGAATAAAGGATTTTGATAAGCGAAAGGGTGGGGACTATGAGAGCGGGAGTAAGCGGAAAAAGAAAAAAGCGTCTTTTTGACCTTATGCTTATTCTCGCTCTTGTCGTCCTGTCTCTTTCGGTTTTTCTTTTTACCGAGCTCACACGCGGTGTCGGGGAGTATGTTGCTGTTACGGTAGACGGAGAGCGAGTGGCGGAGTATCCGCTTTATACAGACGGAGAATATTCTCTTAACGGAGGCACCAATATCCTCGTTATCGAGGGGGGTAAGGCATATATAAAATCCGCAACCTGCCCCGACAAGACCTGTGTCACAGTGGGGGGCAGGATTTGCCGCGGCGGCGAGAGAATAATCTGTCTGCCTAATTCGCTTATAGTAGAGATTTGCGGCGGCGAGGATAGCTTCGTTTCTCCGGGGGTGATTTTATGCAGATAAAGGGTAAGACAAGAAGGCTTGCCACCTTTGCAATGCTTGTTTCGGTGGCAATGATTCTATCCTATATTGAGTCGCTTATTCCACCTCTTGTTGCAATTCCCGGTGTTAAAATAGGGCTCTCGAATATAGCAACAGTTTTTACGCTCTATACTCTCGGCAAAAAGAGTGCCGTTTGCGTGTCGGTCGTCAGAGTTTCGCTCGCGGCGCTTCTTTTCGGCAATACGGCATCCTTTATTTTTAGCCTTGCAGGTGCGCTTTTCAGCCTTGCCGTGATGATTGTTTTAACACGGGTAGGCGTGTTTTCGCATATAGGTGTGAGTGTCGCAGGTGGCGTATCTCACAACGCGGGGCAGATTGTTGCCGCAATGCTTGTCCTCAGAAATACGGGAATACTTTATTATTTTGCTCCCCTCGTGATTTCAGGCACTCTTGCCGGAATTGCAGTCGGCGCTGTCGCAGGTGTGCTTGTCGCTCGTCTTGCCGGTAAAATTGGGCGCACGTAAATTAAATTTGACAATTACACAGAGGTGTGCTAAAATATAGATAGCTTTTCATTTCACTTTGAAAGGAAATTTTTATGAAGCTCAATTATAAAAGAACAATTTTCGTTGGATTTGCGTTCTTTCTCATCAGCGCCTTCTGGCAGGCATACGACGCCATAGTTCCGCTCATTCTGACCAACCACTTTGGTCTGTCGCAGGACTGGTCGGGTGCTGTAATGTCGCTTGACAACATTCTTGCGGTGTTTATGCTTCCGCTCTTCGGGTCGCTCTCGGATAGGTGTAACACATCGCGGGGCAGAAGAACGCCGTTCGTTCTCTTTGGCACTGTTGCAGCTGTTGTTTGCTTTATTGTGCTAACTTTTATTGACAATTTTCAGCTTTCTCGCCTTGCTGTAACGACAATTCCCTCTGATATGGTGGCGGCAGGAACAGACCCTGATGCAATTAACGAGGTGCTGGAAAAGACTCTTGTGATGACGCTTGAAAATCCGTGGCCGCTCGTCGCCTTTGTCGGAGCGCTTCTTTTAGTCCTTATTGCTATGGCTACATTCCGCTCTCCTGCGGTGGCGCTTATGCCCGACGTTACTATAAAGCCGCTTCGCTCAAAGGGAAACGCAATAATCAATCTTATGGGCGCTGCGGGCGGGATTTTTGTTTTGATTTTCGGTACGGTTATGGGCGTGTCAAAAAACAAGCACGCAAATTTGACCGTATACGTTTTTGCGACGTGTGCCGTAATGATAGTAGGTCTTGTGCTGTTCCTATTTCTTGTAAAAGAAAAGCAGTGGGCAGAGGAGATGGAGGCGGAAACCGACAGGCTCGGTCTTCGCGAGAGCGAAAATGCGACTCCGGCAGAAAGCTCGCGCAAGCTATCAAGAGGAGAGGTTGTATCGCTTCTTCTCATTCTTGCATCGGTTGCGCTTTGGTATATCGGATATAATTCCATCACGAGCAAGTACTCGGTTTATTCCACTAACATTCTCAGCTTCGACCCGTTCTTTACGCTTATTATTGCTCAGGCAGCGGCAATTGTTTCTTACATTCCCGTTGGTATCGTAGCTTCCAAATTAGGAAGGAAAAAGACCATTCTTGCAGGTATAGTTATGCTGGCTGCTGCCTTTTTGGGAGGTCATTTCGTGACCCCTGACACCTCGGAATTTATAATGTATCCTATATTTATTCTTGCGGGTATGGGCTGGGCTACGATAAACGTTAACTCCTTCCCGATGGTTGTTGAGCTTGCGCGCGGCGGAGACGTAGGAAAATATACGGGCTATTACTACACCGCTTCGATGGCGGCGCAGATTGTCGCGCCCATCGCTTCGGGCATTCTCTATAAACACCTCGGAATGAGAGACGTGTTCTTTGTTTTCGGTACGGTATTTGTTGCCGCTTCGTTTGTAACAATGTTCTTCGTTCGTCACGGTGACTCAAAGCCTGAGGCGCAGGGTGCGCTTGACAGTCTTGGCGCAAACGACGATTAAAGGGGATATATATGCCGTTACCGCTTACAATTACCTTGTCCGTTCTTGGCGGAGTGCTTCTCTTTTTTGCCATAACCTTCCTAGTTCTTGTAGCTCCGGGCAAAAGGGGAGATATTGATAAATACAAAAAAATAAAGTTTGCTCACCGCGGTCTTCACAACGGTGAGCGAGCAGAAAACTCTATGTCTGCCTTTTCTGCCGCGGCAGAGGCGGGCTTTGGAATAGAGCTTGATGTAAGGCTCTCGTCTGACGGGGTGCTCGTAGTATTCCACGACGATACCCTCACCCGTGTTGCGAAAATCGACGGCAGAGTAGATGCCTTCACTGCCGAAGCGCTTGCAAAAACGAGCCTTTCCGGCACCGGAGAGGGCATACCGCGCTTTTCCGACGTGCTCGCTATGGTCAACGGACGCGTGCCGCTTCTAATAGAGATAAAAGAGGATGCAGGCAAATATGCAGTATCCGATGCCGTAGCCGAGATAATGCGTGATTACCGCGGCGATTACATCATAGAGTCCTTTAATCCTCTCTCGCTCAGAAATATAAAAAAGAAGCTTCCGGGAGCTACGCGCGGCTTCCTCTCTCAGCGTTTCCTTGCTGACCCCGTGTATAGAAAACCGCTTTATTTTCTGCTCCAGTGTCTTATGACAAACAGGCTCTGCTCGCCCGCTTTTATAGCCTATAATCACGAGCACGCGAGCGCCTTTGCTCTCCGCCTTGTAAGACGGCTTTTCGGTGTTACCACGTATGCGTGGACGGTGCGCTCGCCCAAAGAAGAGGCGTCGGCATACCGTGCAGGCTTTGACAGTGTAATTTTCGAAAGCTATACCCCGGAAAAATAGATTATGCCGCAGAGAAAGCTCTGCGGCATAAATCTTGGATTGACAAGCAGAATCGATTTTGGTATAATGAAAAACGAAAATTTTGAAAAGTGAGTGTTTTATGAGATTTGAACTTGTTGCTACCTGCCTTTTCGGACTTGAGAGGCTGCTTGGCGAGGAAATAGACAAGCTTGGATACACGCGCGTATCAACTATTGACGGTCGCGTTACCTTTGTTGGCGACGAGGCAGCCGTTGCGCGCGCAAACGTGTTTCTGAGATATGCCGAGAGGGTATATATAAAGCTCGGCTCGTTTCATGCTGAGAGCTTTGAGGAGCTCTTTGAGGGGACCCGTGCACTTCCTTTTGCTGATATAATCGACCGTGATGATGCCTTTCCAGTCAAAGGCCACGCTATAAAATCAAAGCTCCACTCAATACCCGACTGTCAGTCGATAATAAAAAAAGCGGCTGTTTGCGCCATGAGCGAGCGTTACGGACTTTTGCGCTTTCCCGAGACGGGTGTAAAGTATCAAATTGAGTTCTTTATCCTTAACGACGAGGCGACAGTAATGATTGACACATCGGGCTCGCCGCTTCATAAACGCGGCTACAGGAAAGAGGCAAACGGTGCACCGATAAGAGAGACGCTTGCCGCGGCAATAGCCGCTACCTCTCGCCCGAGAGAGAACGTGCTTTTCTGGGACCCGATGTGCGGCAGCGGCACGATAGCCATCGAGGCTGCAAGAATGATGAAGAATATAGCACCCGGCAAGACAAGGGCATTTTCCGCCGAGGCATACCCGATAATTCCCGCATCTGTTTGGCAAGCCGCGCGCGAGGAAGCAGTGGCAGGAGAAAGGGATACTGACTTTGAGGTTTATGCCTCGGATATAGATCCTGCGGCTGTTGCACTCACAGGGAAGAACGTGAAGGGGGCGGGGGTTTGTGACGTTGTGCGCGTCTTTTCTGCCGACGCGCGCAAGATTTCCGCTGATGGTAGACGCGGCACCATAGTAACAAACCCTCCCTACGGCGAGAGGCTTGGCACGCGCGCTGATGCCGAGGCGCTTTACCGTGAGATAGGCGTTCGTTTTCGCTCACTCTCTCCTTGGCAGGTATACATTATAACCTCGCATTCCACCTTTGAGCGCTTTTACGGAAAACGCGCGGACAAGGTGAGAAAATTGTATAACGGAATGATACCTTGTTATTTATATCAGTACTTCAAAAACAAATAAATGTAAATAAAAGTTAGAAAAACGGGCTGTTGTAGCCCGTTTTTCTAATCAGGAATTCCTAACTTATCAAGATTTGGGAAGAGGGGGTGGCTTAACATTCTGCAGGTCGCCTTGGCCATCTCGTGCGGGGTCTCGGCAAAGCCGCTTTTATACCACGAGAGCATAGTGAACATAAGTCCGCAAATAGCGAATTTAAAGACGCTATGTCTCACAGAGGCACTGTCATCAGGCAAAAATTTAGAAAGGCTTATCATATCATTAATCGGAAAATTAAGCGCTGCATCAACGAGATATGAAAAAAGACCGCTCTTGTCAAGCGCTGTGAGAAGAGACTTGTTTTCTTGCCAGAACAAGAAAAATTGCTCTATGTCACGCGTCAGAGAGCGTTTTCTCTTTTCGTTATATACGGACGCCTTTCCGCCAAATTCGACGAGTGTGTGGTCAATAAGAGCGCGAAGCGCGCCCTCTTTGCTGTCAAAATAGCGGTAAAACGCTTTTCTAGGCAGACTTATACTGTCACAAAGCTCGCTTACTGTGATGTCCTCGAAGGTTCGTTTTGTCATAGCATCAAGCAACGCAAGCTCAATCTCGCGTTGTCTTGCCGATGTACGCTCGGTTTTGCATAGCTTATACATAACTCCTCCTGAAGTGGCGACCGTCAGCCGCTTTTTTTATTTATTATAACAGACATAACATTGTAAGTCAATATTTAAGATTCCCTCGATTAGTTAAGAATTACAAAAAGCCTTGTCTTTTTTCGTCACTGAGTGTCACAAAAGTGCGTTTTTGCCCCTGTAAACTTTAAAGTAAGTTTGTTATAATTATAACAGAGAAACCCAAATAATTTTTTTGGAGGATTTTATGGCAAAACAGGTTCAGCTTGACGAAAACGGCAAGCGCAAATTTGGCATTCGCGACAGTGTTGCGTATGCGGCAGGAGACCTCGGCTGCAATATGAGCTTTGCGCTCAAGGGCACGATGGCGCTCTTCTGGACTCAGGTTATGGGTCTTGGTCTTTGGTATTCGCTTCTTCTTATCGTGGTACAGGTATGGGATGCTATTAACGATCCGCTTATCGGTACTATTATCGACTCCGACACACGCACTTATAAGAGAAATAAGTTCCTTGCTTACATATGGTTTGGATCTATAGGTCTTATCGTTGGCGGTGCGTGCTGCTTCCTTCCGTTCCCCGGTGCTCCCGAGTGGGCTAAGATTATTATCTTCATCGCCGGTTACGTAGTATGGGATGCATTCTACACTATTGCAAACGTACCTTACGGCTCACTCCTATCACTCATCTCGAAGGAGCCTGCTGACAGAGCATCGCTTTCAGCATGGCGTTCTATCGGCTCGATGGTTGGCAACATGCTTCCTATGGTTATCCTTCCCTTCATCATCTATGAGGCAGACGGCAAGACTCTCAACGGTAACATGGTGTTCGTTGCCGCGCTTATTATGGGTGTGCTTGGCTTCATCTGCTTCCAGTTTATGATTCGCAACACCGAGATTCGTGTTGAGGAGGAAATTAAGCTTAACGAGGATACCCCTAAGTTCAACGTTTTCGTTGCTATGAAAAACTTCTGCCTTAACCGTCCCGCAGTCGGCGCAACTCTTGCCGCTATGGGTATGTTTATAGGCATGCAGGGTGCTACAACCGCGGTTTCCGTTGTGTTCCAGATTTACTTCGAGAATGCGCAGATTTCGGGTATCGTTCAGCTTTTCGCTATGATTCCTATCGTTGTTTTCACCCCTCTTGCACGTAAGATGGTTACGAAGTACGGCAAGAAGGAGCTTTCGGTTATCGGAGCTCTTTGCTCCATTGTCGGCGGCCTAGGTCTTTTCATCATAACCCCCGGCAACGTTGCTATCGACCTCGTTATTTATATTCTTTGTCAGCTTGTTTACAGCCTTGGCCTTGGCATCTACTCCACTGTATCGTGGGCAATGATGGGCGATGCTATCGACTACAACGAGTGGAAGACCGGCAAGCGCGAGGAGGGTATCGTTTACTCGCTTCATTCCTTCTTTAGAAAGCTCGCGCAGGGTGTAGGTCCTGCAGTTGCTCTCGTTATTATGACCGGTCTTGGCTATCAGAACAATTACGTTGACCCTGTAACCGGAGCGGAGTCCATTAAGGTTGCGCTTCTCGGATGGGACGTTGCGGTTAATCTCCGCGTACTCGTTGCAGCACTTTTCCTTGTTGCTGCCGTTATGCAGTTTATTGGACTTGCTCTCGTTTACAACCTTGACAAGAAGACTCTTGCAAAGATGAACGAGGAGCTTGATGCCCGTCACACAGCGGCAGAGACCGTCGCTGAGGAAGCGTAAGTTAAATTAGTATAGTGCTCGCGTGAGCGAAAATATACGCCCGACGAGCTATTCCGTCGGGCGTATATTACTTTTGACAGCTTCTTTTTAGAAAATCAAGGCTACGATTAATTTTTTCTCGCTTTCGGGGAAAAATGCTTATATACTTTTACTTAACACTAAGGAGAATTTTAATGAGAAACGTTTTGAACATCAACTCCGGCTGGGAGTTTTATAAGAACGCCTCTGATATAACCGCACTCTCGGGCGGTGAGAGCGTTAACCTTCCTCACAGCTGGAATGCGATAGACGGACAGGACGGCGAAAACGACTATTATCGGGGCAAATGCTATTATGCAAAGAAAATATGCAAAAATGACCTTCCACAAAACGATAGATATTATCTTGAAATTTGCGGCGCGAATTCTTCGGCGGACGTGTATGTAAACAGCTGTCATCTTGCCCATCACGACGGCGGCTATTCAATATGGCGCGTTGATATAACAGATGCGCTTGAGGCGGAAAATCTCTTCGTTATTTGCGTTGATAATTCTCCAAACGAGATGGTTTATCCGCAGGTGGCTGACTTTACCTTTTACGGTGGACTTTACCGCGACGTTAAT
>JAZNHD010000013.1:0-22065 GCA_045576815.1 Eubacteriales bacterium | reverse complement strand
TATCGTCAAGTACGCCGTAATGTACAATGCGGAAAAGGTTGTAAACAAGGCGTTTCGTGATGCGCAAAAGGGCAAGGCGCGCTCCATCTACGGATTTGTTGCGCGTTGGCAAGTGCGTTTGGTAAAGTTGTTGCCTGTTTCGTGGGTTATGAAGATTTGGTGCAGTCAACAAAAGTTTGACAAGCGTTATGCTAAAAAAGATAGGGGAGCGCCGATTGGTACTCCCCTATCTTTGGAGCAGGTAACGGGAATTTGCTCCGTCTTGCAAGCTTCCGACACGGAAGGACGGAGCAATGCTACGCCCCCGATTCTCGCCTCCAATAATTGCGGTTTTAATTTATTTATAGAAGGCGCGAGCGGGTTCGATTATTTACATACTCAAAAAAACAAGAGAGCCCCGATTGGAGCTCCCCCTACCTTTGGAGCAGGTAACGGGAATCGAACCCGCACGGCCAGCTTGGGAAGCTGGAGTTCTACCACTAAACTATACCTGCATTTTGATATTATTTTATCACAAGATAAGGCGCTTGTCAATAGAAATCTCACGACAGTAAATTTCGACAGGGAACACTGAAAAAAAGTCAATATTACTCTTGACAAGCAGGAAAAAAAGTGATACAATAATGGAGCGGTTGTTTGCTGGTGTGGCTCAGTTGGTAGAGCAGTTGATTCGTAATCAACAGGTCACCGGTTCGAGTCCGGTCACCAGCTCCACGCAAAAGGCACTTCGGCGGAAGTGCCTTTTTTAGTAATTTTTTGGAGAGATTTATGGATTTATGTAATTTGTCGGTTATAAAATCCGTGATGGCAGAGGCGGGGATCACATTTCGCAAGGAGTTCGGACAGAATTTCCTTACTAACAGACTTATTCCTGAGGATATAGCCGAAAACTGTGCGGACGATACCGAGAGCCTTATTATCGAAATAGGTCCCGGCATCGGCTGTCTTACAAAGGAGCTCGCGGAGCGTTATAAAAAAGTCGTAGCCGTTGAGATAGACAAGGGGCTTATACCCGTGCTTCATAAGACGCTTGCCAAATACGATAATATCACTGTAATTAACGAGGATATTATGAAAGTTGACCTCGGAAAGCTCGTGGAGCAGTATTCCGACGGAATGTCAGTCTCCGTCTGCGCAAACCTTCCTTATTATATCACTACTCCGATACTTATGCGTCTTCTTGAATCGGGGGTGAAATTTTCTTCAATTACCGTTATGGTGCAAAACGAGGTTGCCGCAAGGCTAGCTGCAAAGCCGGGCAGTGCCGATTACGGTGCTATTACTGCTTCGCTTGGATTTTACGGTACTGTAAGAAAGCTCTTTAAGGTTTCGGCAGGCTGCTTTGTCCCTGCGCCTAAGGTTGACAGTGCGGTTGTGAGGATTGACCTTTACAAAGAGCCGAAATACAACGCGCTTGACGAGGTGCTTTTCAAAAATTTAATTAAAGCTGCGTTTGAAATGAGAAGAAAAACGCTTCAGAACGCGATTTCGGCAAAGTTTCCTCAATACTCTAAGGAAAGACTTGCAGGGGCTATTGCCTCGCTCGGATACGACGAGCGCGTGAGAGGCGAACGGCTTTCAACCGAAGATTTTGTAAACCTTGCAAATATGCTAAAGTAAAAAAGAGGCAGAGCCTCTTTTTTATTTCCAGTTAAGACTTCTCTCTACAGCGCGACGCCAGTATGAAATATTCTTTTCGCGCCACGCTTTATCCTTTTCGGGTGTAAAGGTGCGCTCAACCTTTTTGTTTTTCTTGATTTCGTCAAGAGAGGTGTAAACACCGGTAGCAAGGCCGCAAAGATATGCCGCACCGAGCGCAGTGGTTTCAATGCACTCAGGTCTTGCGATAGGAATACCGAGCACGTCGGCTTGAAATCCAAGCAGAAGGTTGTTTGCAGAAGCGCCACCGTCGACTGCAAGCTCTTGGACGGGAGCGTCAGTTGAATTTTTCATAAGCTCGATAACGTCGGCGGTCTGATATGCCATAGATTCAAGCGTTGCGCGGATTACGTGATATTTCGTTGTAGCGCGTGTGATACCGACGATAATTCCGCGCGCATAGGGGTCCCAATAGGGTGCTCCAAGTCCCTGAAATGCAGGGACAACGATGACACCGCCCGAGTCGGGCACCTTGCTTGCGTAATACTCGCTGTCTTGCGAGGATTCGATGAGCTTAAGACCGTCACGAAGCCACTGAATAGCTGCACCGCAAACGAACACCGAGCCCTCAAGCGCGTAGTTAACCTTACCGTCAATACCCCAGGCAATAGTTGTGAGAAGGCCGCCGGTCGCTTCGGGGAGCTCCGTGCCTGTATTCATAAGCAAAAACCCGCCCGTGCCGTAGGTGTTTTTCAGCTCACCGGCTTCAAAGCAGCATTGACCGAAAAGTGCTGCCTGCTGGTCGCCCGCAACACCGCCTATCGGAATTTTAGCACCGAGTATTTTGGAGTCGGTGTAGCCGTAAACATAAGATGAGGGGCAAACCTCGGGTAAAACAGAGCGAGGAATATCAAAAAGATTTAGTAAATCATCGTCCCAGTCGAGTGTTTTTATATTGAACAGCATCGTTCTTGATGCGTTGGAGTAGTCGGTTTTGTGAACCTTTCCGCCTGTGAGATTCCAGATAAGCCAGCTGTCTATCGTTCCGAAGCATAGCTCCCCGCGTACAGCTCTCTCTCTTGCGCCTTCAACGTTGTCGAGTATCCAGGCGATTTTGGTAGCGGAGAAGTACGGGTCAAGGACAAGACCTGTCTTTTCTTTTATTTTATCCTCGTGCCCGTCAGCCTTCAGCTTATCGCAAAGCTCGGCCGTACGCCTGCACTGCCAGACTATCGCGTTATATATAGGGAGACCGGTTTTTCTATCCCATATAACCGCGGTTTCTCTTTGATTTGTGATACCGATGCCGTAAATTTCGTCCCAGCTGCCGCCAATTTTGAGAAGCGCCTCGGTGCAGGCGGCTATTTGCGTTGACCATATAGTCATCGGGTCGTGCTCAACCCAGCCCTCGCGGGGGAAAATTTGCGGAAATTCACGTTGCACCACGCTTGCTATTTTGCCGTCCTTTTCGAAAAGAATACAGCGTGAGCTCGTCGTTCCGGCATCCAGTGCCATTATGTATTTTTTCATAGCTTGACCTCGTAAAATTATATCATTTTTTCGGGGTGGAATACCTTGTTGAAATCTTCTTCGCGCATAATGCCGAGCATAAGTGTCGCTTCCTTTAAGGAAATGCCTTTTTCGTAAGCGAGCTTTGCGATTTTTGCACCGTTTTCGTAGCCGATGTGCGGTGTGAGGGCTGTGACAAGCATGAGTGACGAGTTAAGGTTTTCTGCCATTTTCTCACGGTTTGGCGTGATGCCCGCGACACAGTTCACTCTAAAGGATGCCATAGCATCGGAAAGGAGAGTAGCCGAACGAAGAAAATTATATATCAGGACAGGCATATATACGTTAAGCTCAAAATTGCCTTGCGATGCCGCTATTCCGACGGTAACGTCGTTGCCCATAACCTCTGCCGCGACCATGGTGATTGCTTCGCACTGCGTCGGATTTACCTTTCCCGGCATTATAGACGAGCCAGGCTCATTTGCGGGAATAAATATTTCTCCAATTCCGCACCTTGGCCCCGAGGCGAGCCATCTTATATCGTTTGCGATTTTCATAAGGTCTCCAGCAAGCGCCTTAAGAGCACCGTGGACTAAAACCAACTCGCATCTTGACGATAGGGCATGAAACTTGTTTTCGTCTGTTTTAAAAGGAAAGCTTGTTATTTCTGAAATCTCACGTGCCGCTTCTTTGTCAAAGCCTGCCGGTGCGTTAAGTCCCGTACCGACGGCGGTGCCGCCGAGGGCAAGAGAAAGGAGTGCCTCCGACGAGTCCTCAATAAGACAATAATCTCTTTCGAGGGAAGAGCGCCAGCCGGAAATCTCTTGCGCAAAGGATATAGGCGTGGCATCTTGAAGATGCGTTCTACCGCATTTTATAACTCCTAGATTTTCTTTTTCCAACCTTTCAAATTCTGAAACTAGAGATTTAATTTCGGGCAGAACCTGCTTGCGAATTGACATATAAGCTGCAATGTGCATTGCGGTCGGGAAG
The DNA here is from genome assembly GCA_045576815.1 of Eubacteriales bacterium. Taxonomy (GTDB): domain Bacteria; phylum Bacillota; class Clostridia; order Oscillospirales; family CAG-272; genus UBA1740. The sequence continues at coordinate 17,964 of JAZNHD010000013.1, read as the reverse complement.
GTGTCATTTGATGATTGCGACATATTCACGTCATCGTTTGGGTGAAGCCTTATACCAAGCTCGCGATAGGAATATCCGGCTATAACCTCGTTTACGTTCATGTTCGTTTGAGTTCCGGAGCCGGTCTGCCATACGACAAGAGGGAAATGCTCCGCAAGACATCCGGAGAAAATTTTCTCACAGGCAGCTGTGATTGCATATAGCTTTTCTTCGGTCATTTTGTCAGGCAAAATTTTTCGGTTGGCGCGTGCTGCACCGAGCTTCAAAATGCTGAATGCATGAATAATTTGAACGGGCATTTTGTCTGTTTGTACGCCGATTTTGAAGTTGTTTACACTGCGTTGAGTATTTGCACCCCAAAGCGCGTCCTTCGGTACTTCTATTTCTCCGAGTGAATCTCGCTCTATTCTGTATTCCATACGATATCTCCAAATACGTTTATATCTTAATTATATAACATATAAGGAAATATTTCAAGTGTTTTGTGTCAATAAAAAATGCCTGCAACTTGCAGGCATTTTTTATTACTTGATCTCAACGGTGACGCGCTTGCCGGCGGTGTTGGCAGCAGCCTTCATAATCTGGCGGATAGCCTTTGCTATTCTGCCATGGCGTCCGATTACCATACCTGTGTCGTTTTCGGCAACGGTGAGCGTTAGCTCAATATCATCACCGTCAATCTCCTCGACCACGTTTACGGCATCGGGCTCGTCAACGAGGGCGCGCGCGATGTTCGTAAGTATTTCCTTAAAATCCATTTCGGCCACGTCTTTCAAAATTACTTGATAACGTCGGTCTTCTTAAGAAGTGCTCTTACGGTATCAGTGGGCTGTGCACCGTTCTTGATCCACTTTGCTGCCTTCTCTGCATCAATCTTAATCTCAACAGGATCGGTGAGGGGGTTGTAGTAACCGATCTCCTCAATGAACTTACCGTCGCGAGGAGATCTCTCGTCTGCAACTACCACACGGTAGAAGGGAGACTTCTTTGCACCAAGTCTTTTAAGTCTGATTTTAACTGCCATTTTCTTTTTCCTCCAAAATGATAATATTTTTATTTTAGTTAAAAACCTTAAATCAGAAGGGAAGTCGCATTCCGCCGAATCTGCGGTGCGCGCTCTTTCCTGAAAATTGCTTCATCATCTTTTTCATTTGTTCAAACTGACGAAGTAGCTTGTTAACGTCCTCGACACCCGTGCCGCTTCCGGCAGCAATTCTCTTGCGTCTTGAGCCGTTTATAAGCTCAGGACGGGTGCGTTCCTCTTCGGTCATTGAAAGAATAATCGCTTCAATGCGAGTCATTTGCTTTTCATCAATCTGTGCATCCTTAAGAGCGCCAGCATTCATGCCGGGAAGCATGCCGAGCAGCTGCTCAAGGTTACCCATCTTTTTGAGCTGTCGCATCTGAATGAGGAAATCGCCAAGGGTAAAGGTCTGCTCGCGCAGCTTTTTTTCAAGCTCTTTTGCATTCTTTTCGTCATAAGCGGTCTCGGCTTTTTCTATAAGCGAGAGAATGTCGCCCATTCCGAGAATGCGTGAAGCAACTCTGTCCGGGTGGAATAGCTCAATAGCATCAAGCTTTTCGCCTGTGCCAATGAACTTGATTGGCTTACCTGTAATGTATTTTACGGACAGTGCCGCACCGCCACGAGTGTCACCGTCCATCTTGGTGAGCACGACGCCCGTAATATCAAGAAGGTCGTTGAAGCTCTTTGCTACGTTTACAGCATCCTGACCTGTCATAGCATCGACTACGAGGAGTATTTCCGACGGAGATACGCTCTTTTTAATGTTGACAAGCTCGGTCATGAGCTCCTCATCAATGTGAAGACGGCCTGCCGTGTCTATAAGAACCATATCGTGTCCGTTTTTCTTAGCGTGCTCAACGCCCGCCTTGGCTATCTCTACAGGGGAAATTTTTGTTCCCATCGAAAACACCGGAACACCAACCGACTCACCGACTATTTTGAGCTGGTCCACTGCAGCAGGACGGTAAACATCGCACGCAACGAGCAAGGGATTTTTGCTCTTTTGCTTGTACATATTCGCGATTTTTGCCGCGTGAGTCGTTTTTCCTGCTCCCTGTAAGCCCACCATCATAATAACAGTCGGAGGCTTTGGGCTGATATTGATTTTTGGAGTTTCACCGCCCATTAGGGCTATGAGCTCCTCGTTTACTATTTTGACTATTTGCTGTGCGGGAAGCAGGCTCTCAAGAACCTGTGTGCCTACCGCACGGTTGGTAACGGACTTTACGAAGTCCTTAACTACTTTAAAATTAACGTCTGCTTCAAGGAGTGCGAGCTTTACCTCGCGCATGCCCTCGCGTACGTCAGCCTCGGTGAGCTTTCCTCGGCTTCTGAACTTTTTGAAGGCGCTCGCGAGCTTTTCTGTAAGACTTGCGAACATTTCAGATTCCTTTCGATATAATTCCGATAATGGATTTGATACGGTCAGCCGCATCAAAACGGCCGGCTGCTTCAAGCTCTCTTTTAATATCGGTGAGCGATTCACATACACCGTCAAGCTCGGAGTGACGCTTCGATAGCCCGAGCCTTTCCTCAAGGAACTCAAGCCTTTCCTCGCCTTTTTTAATAAGGTGGCGTATACCCTGCCTTGAGATTCCCACGTCGCCTGCAATCTCGGCAAGGGATAGGTCATCGTTGTAGTATGACTTCATAACAGTCGCGGTATGCTCGTCAAGCACGTCGTGGTAGAAATCAAGGAGGTAGGCTATTCTCATATTCTTTTCAAACATAGCTTATATGCTCCAAAAGACTTTATTTGGTGTAAAGTGAATTGCTTTACAATTATAACATGCAAATGTGTTTTTGTCAATAGGTTTTGGAAAAATTTAAAGGTAAATAAAAAAGGGAAGAGTGAAGTCTTCCCTTAGTAATTAATTTGTTATGCCTCAGGCAGCTCAGGCTCTTCGGTGCTGTCATCGAAAGCTTCGGCAGCGAGTCCGTGTATTTCGTCGAAATCTGTCGTATCCTCGTGAGGAATTGCCTTCCAGACAAGATTTTTTGAGAAAAGAGCGATGACGTCAAACGGTGCGGCAAGAAGAACGAATACCGGCCAGAGAATTATGGCAACAAGCATTACAATCGGATTGACGCGCGGCAGCCTTTTAGCTTCGAGTAAGCAGAGGAACATAGAAGCAAAAATCAACGTTATAATGGTTGCAAGAAGCGAAATTCCGTATCCCCAAAGATAACCTATCAGTACTTCAATAAGATTATAGCCGAAAAATGGGGAGAAGCAAAGCGCTAAGACTTGGAAAAACGCGAACAAAAAGCCAATGAGACCGACGGGACATATATTAATGAGAATATCGTAGGTTGAGCCCTTGTGTGACGTACCACCGCGGCTTGTGGGTGTGAAAAAGCTTTTGAGTAGCTTAAAAAATCGAGTCTGGAAAACCAGAAGATGTCCCTTTGCCCAACGAATACGCTGTGTCCACATAACCTTGAAGCCGGTAGGCTGCTCGTCGTAGAACATTGCCTCGTCACAGTAGTATATTTTGGTGTTTTCGAGAAGCTTGTCAGCGGTAAATTCCCAGTCCTCTGTAAGAGTTAGATAGTTCCAGCCGTTCTTAACGGTCGCGGAGTCAAAAACGAAGCCGGTTCCCGAAACTCTCGTGGAGCAGCCCATAACCGAGCGGCCGCGTGCTTCAAGACGGCAACCGTAGAGGAAATAGAGACCGTACATAGCGGAAATTACGTTTTTGCCGAAGTTTTTGGAATTGCGGAAGGAGGTGACAACACTCTTTTTGCCTGTGGCAACGAAGGCATCGTTCATCTTGTCAAAATAATCAACGGCAAGAATGTTATCAGCGTCGAGGATAAAGAAGCCGTCGTAGGAAGCGGTGCCGTAATCCTCTTCGATTTTTTCAAAGAGGTATTTAAGCGCGTATCCCTTGGTGCGCTCATTCGGATTGTTGTATTCGTATACTTTAACTCCCTTGGCTCTTGCGACATCTGCCGTATCGTCGTCGCAGTTGTGCGCGATAACAAAGACGTCGAGTTTCTCCTGAGGGTAACTGTTTTTGTGAATGCTGTCAATAAGGTTACCGACAACCTTGGTTTCATTGCGTGTAGGAATAATAATTCCGTATCTCAGCTTTTCCTCGGTATGAGGAAATCTCTTCTTGGCAAAGACTCCCACTAACGCGTAGAAAACGAAGTGCGAAGCCAAAAGACCGGCAACAACAAACAAAGAGCCAAATATTAAATTTACCAGTGCTACGTACTCCATATTTATCCCTTCGCACAAATTAAAATTCTCAACGTAGATTATAACATATGTGCAAAGAAAAATGAAGTAATTGAAGCGACATTTAATAATTTTTAATTTTTGCGAAAAAAACAGGAGACTGATGTCAAATCAGTCTCCTTTAATGCAAGGATTTGCGGCACGCTCTCTGCGTTATAGCGTCATATGCTTGACGCTTCTTCGAGCGACAAATCCATACCGTTTATGCGGCTTGCTTTTATATTATACAACAAGCATTGCGGTTTTGTAAAGATGGAATTTTTCACAATTTTATGCCGTGAAGTTTGTGTAAAAGTGAGAAAATTTAGTTAAGACAGTCAATAGGTGAAAAAAAGTTGAGAAAATTCCAAAAAGGTATTGACAAACGCCAGGTTCGGTGTTATAATACAACAGAAGATTTAAGTCTTCACATGAAGCAGAATTTCCGTTCTCACCATACCACAGGGGTGCGTATGGTTAATACTTAGCTCCTTTGGAATGGAGTTTTTGTATGCGTACGGAGATATCTGTATGCATTTTTTTGTTTTGGAGGTACAAGACCATTAGCGCAAACAACAATAAGGATTTACCTATTAATGAGGAAATCAAGGCTACCGAGGTACGCGTTATAGGACCGAGCAACGAGCAGGTTGGCATAATGAAGATTGACGATGCTCGCTCTTATGCCTACAATAACGGTGTAGACCTCGTCCTCATCGTGCCGAACGCTACTCCACCCGTATGCCGTGCTATTGATTATGGCAAGTTTTGCTTTGAACGCGGTAAGAGAGAGAAGGAGGCTAAGAAAAAGCAGGTTATCGTTAAGGTAAAAGAGGTTCAGCTTTCCTGCCGTATAGAGCAGCACGACTTCGATACCAGAGTTAACCACGCAAAGCGTTTTCTTGCAGAGGGCAACAAGGTTAAGGCGGTCGTTCGCTTTAAGGGTAGAGAGATGTCGCATATGGAGCTTGGCCGCGAGGTCATTGCAAAATTTGAGGAGGCTTGCCGTGAGGCCGGCGTTGCTGAAAAGAAGCCTGTTCTCGAAGGTCGCTATATGTCCATAATTTTAAATCCTGTAAAGCAGGAAAAGAAATAATTTGTTAAACAAGGGGCAACCCACACAAAAGGAGAATAAAAATGGGAAAGATTAAGACTCACAAGGCTTCCGCGAAGAGATTTTCTCTTACCGGCGGCGGCAAAATCAAGATGTCGCACAACAATCACCGTCACAACCTCGGTATTAAGACCGCTAAGCGCAAGAGAGGTCTTCGCAAGGGCGCTATTCTCAGCGAGAGCTTTGCACCGATTTACAGATCCCTTATTCAGAAGTAATAAGGCAAAGAAAGAAAAATTGGAGGATAACATAAAATGGCAAGAGTTAAGGGCGCTATGATGACGCGCAAGAGAAGAAAGAGCATCCTCAAGGCGGCTAAGGGCTATTGGGGTGCAAAGTCCAAGCATTTCAAGATGGCGAAGCAGGCTGTTCTTAAGAGCGGCAACTATGCTTTCACCGGTCGTAAGCTCAAGAAGAGAGATTTCCGTTCTCTTTGGATCACAAGAATTTCCGCTCAGGCTAAGGTTTGCGGTATGAATTATTCTACCCTTATGCACGGCCTCAAGGTTGCAGGCATTGACCTCAACCGTAAGATGCTCGCAGAGCTCGCTGTTTCCGACAAGGAAGCGTTTGCTGCTGTTTGCGAGCGCGCTAAGGCTGCGCTTTGATTGAAATCCCGTTTTGTCCAATCCGTGACAAAACGGGATTTTTTTAATTTTATAAGAAATAAAACAGGGCAGAATGTTATGAAAATAAGAAATGAAGTAATTTCCAGCCGAAATAATCCTATCGTAAAATGGGCGGCTTCACTCGCAGATAAGAAAGGTCGAGAGGCAGAGAAAGCCTTTATTGCAGAGGGGGAAAAGCTGACGCTTGAGGCACTTTCGGCAGGACTTCCTGTTACTCACGTCTTCGTTTGCGAGGGAAAATCGGAGGAGTTTTTAGAACGTCTTCGCATGGCGATGTCAAATCCGATGTACGCTGACTCCGAGCTGATAACGCTCAGTGAGAGTGCATTTTGTAAAATTTCTACCGAAAAAGCACCGCAGGGCGTGAGTTCTGTAATAAAATATCTTGACTTTTTTTGCAAGATGGATATAATATATAAGGAAGACTTTTGTCTTCTTCCCGACGAGAGAGCACTCGCTCTGTGCTCGGTCAGGGATCCGGGCAACCTTGGAGCAGTTATACGCGGTGCTGTGGCGTTCGGTATTGACCATTTAATTTTGAGCTCTGACTGTGCAGACATATATAATCCAAAAACAGTCAGAAGCGCTATGGGCAGTCTTTTTAAAACCCGTATTACAACCGTCACGGATTTTTCCTCGTTTGTTTCGGCGGCTAAAGCTATCGGCAGGCGTGTGTTTGCCGCAGAGCTTACCGATAACGCACGCCCTCTTTCCGAGGTAGCACTTCAAAAGAGCGACGTGATTATAATCGGCAATGAGGGACACGGAATACCGACTGAAATTTCGAGCGCTGCTACCGGCAGTGTCTACATTCCGATATCCGAAAAAACCGAATCGCTTAACGCCTCTGTTGCCGCCTCGATATTTATGTGGGAGCAGAGCAAAACCGTTTGATCTTGAAAGGAGATAGCCATGAAGGATATTATCTATTGGATATGGCTTTCGCTGTGCTGTACTCCCGATACTGCAACCTTTGCAAATCTTATCGAGAAATTCGGCTCTGCCGAAGAAATATACGCTGCGGATATCAAGAAAATTGCCGCGTGTCTTCATCCTCGTTCATCGGATAGGACCCGTCTTGCAGATAAAAATCTCGACAGAGCTAGTGAGATTTATGAGTTTTGCGAAAAGCATAACGTAGGTATTCTTACATATGCAGACGGTCGTTATCCAGAATCGCTTCGCAAAATTCCGACACCTCCGGTTTTACTTTATTACAGAGGAGTGTTGCCTGATTTTTCGCGCGGCTTTTACGCATCTATTGTCGGAACGCGCCATTTGAGCGACTACGGAAGAAAAAATGCGTTTAAGCTGGCATACGATTTAGCGAGCGCCGGAGCAACGATTGTTTCCGGTATGGCCTTAGGAATTGACGGCGTTGCCCATGCGGGCGCACTTGCGGCGGATATGCCGACCGTTGCAGTTATCGGCAGCGGGATAAACGTTTGCTATCCGAAGGAACATATAAAGCTCGCAAGAGAAATAGTTAAATGCGGTTGTATTATGACCGAATATGCGCCGGGTACTCCACCCGGCAAATACAATTTTCCGTGTAGAAACCGAATAATCAGCGGTCTTTCTTCTGTTACCGTCGTTATTGAGGGCCATGAACGTAGCGGCTCGGTTATCACGGCAAGACACGCGATGAAGCAGGAGCGCGCGGTTTACGCACTTCCCGGAAACGTGGGCTCGAAGGGGAGCGAAGCGACAAGTCTGCTTCTTAAGAACGGAGCAAGGGTGTGCACCTCGGCAGATGATATAATAAGAGATTTTTCCGAGGAAGCCGGCACGAGCTTAAATCCGTTTAATCTCAAGACAGGTATTCGTCTTGACGTTCTTGGCAATTTGAAGAAATACGGTGTCGCGGCGCTTTGTCCGAGTGACGACGTTTTCTACCACGGAAAATCAAGGAGCAGCGTTCCCATGAAGGAAAAAGAGAAGGCTAAGCCCTCTCTTAATCCCGCGGAAGCACCAAGCGCTCCTATATCCCCGCCTGAGAGCTTTGATAAGAAGGCACTTATGCTTTATAAGCGAATTCCCGGGACGGGAGACTGCAGTCTCGACTCACTCGTGGGTGAGGATTTTTCTGTAAAAGACGTTATGAAATACCTTCTAAGGCTTGAGATGAACGGATTTGTAACGATGCTTCCGGGAGAGCGAGTTGCGCGCAAATTCAAATGAGAAAGGCAGCGGTTACACCGCTTAGATATATATGGCAATTTTAGTAATAGTTGAGTCGCCTGCAAAGGCAAATACCATAAAGAGCTATCTTGGCTCTAACTATAAGGTAATAGCTTCGAAGGGGCATATTCGCGATCTTCCAAAGAGCACCCTCGGAATTGACGTTGAAAACGGTTTTGCCCCTCACTACATTAACATTCGCGGAAAAGGTGACGTTATTAAGGAGCTTCGCCGTGAGGCCAAGGGGGCGACGAAGATTTTTCTTGCCACAGACCCTGACCGTGAGGGAGAAGCAATCTCGTGGCATATAGCCGAGCAGCTTGGTATTCCAAAGGACAAAGCCTGCCGTGTAACCTTTAACGAGATTACAAAGAACGCAGTCAAGGAATCCATAAAAAATCCGAGAAAAATCAACGAGGATCTCGTTAATTCCCAGCAGGCGAGGCGAATTCTTGACCGACTTGTAGGCTTTAAACTCAGCGAGGTTCTTTGGAAGAATCTTAAAAGCGGTCTTTCCGGAGGCCGAGTGCAGTCGGTTGCCGCGAGAATAATAACCGAAAGGGAAGAAGAAATCCGTGCCTTCGTACCGCAGGAATACTGGACGGTTGAGGCACTTCTCGAAACGGTCGATGGTGAAGCTATCAGCGTTCGTCTTTTTGCGGATAAAAAGGGTAAAATCAAGCTAACCTCGGAGAGCGAGGCGACTATCGCGCAAAACGCAATAGCGGCAAGTGAATTTAAGGTTAAGTCGGTAAAGCACGCAGTAAAGTATAAGCAGCCGGCGCCGCCATTCACTACGTCAACACTTCAGCAGGAGGCATCGAAGCAGCTCGGCTTCCAGTCACAGAAGATAATGAAGGTTGCCCAAGAGCTTTACGACGGTCTTAACCTTGGCGTCGAATTCGGCGGTATACAGGGTCTTATCACGTATATGCGTACCGACTCCACGAGAGTTTCTGCCGTTGCGGCTGAGTCTGCTGCTGAATATATTTCAGAAAATTACGGAAGTGAATATCTTCCCAAAACGCAGAGAACCTATAAAACCAGCGCCAACGCTCAGGATGCACACGAGGCTATCCGTCCCTCTAACGTATATATTCAACCGCGCCAGGTGCGCAAGCTGCTCACATCTGAGCAGTATAGGCTTTATAAGCTCATTTGGGAGCGCTTTATTGCGAGCCAGATGGAGTCTGCAGTGCTTGATACTGTATCCGTTGAGCTTGCAGCAGGGGATTACCTCTTCAAGACAGGCGGCTACGTTATAAAGTCGCGCGGATATATGACGGTTTACGATACCGATGCGCAAGACTCCGCAGATACAGACGGTGAGTCGGTTAATTTTGCCCGTCTTCCGAAAATCAAAAACGGCGAGACACTTCGCACACTTGAAATAAAGAAGCAACAGCACTTTACCGAGCCGCCTGCAAGATATACAGAGGCCTCCCTTATTAAGTTTCTTGAGGAAAACGGAATAGGAAGACCTTCTACCTACGCGCCTATAATATCAATAATCATATCGCGCGATTACGTAAAGCGCGACGGCAAAGCGCTCGTGGCAACCCCGCTTGGCGAGCTTACTACAGCCTTTATGCGCGAGCATTTTCCGAAGATTATAGATTATGAGTTTACAGCCTCAATGGAGTCAAAGCTTGATTCCATTGAGAACAAGGAAAACACCACGCTTGATGTTTTAACCGAATTCTATCGGGATTTTGAAAAAGCGCTTGACGCCGCCTCATCTATAGATACAAAGATGCGTATTGACGTTCCGAAAGAGGAAAGCGACGTCGTATGCGATAAGTGCGGTGCTAAAATGATATATAAGAGCGGCAGATTTGGCAAGTTCCTTGCCTGTCCAAACTATCCGGCATGCAAAAATACCAAGGCTATTAACAAGGACGGCACGGTCGCAGAGCCTGAGAGCACCGAACAAAATTTTGCCGGCTTCAAGTGTGAGCTTTGCGGCGGTGAAATGGTAGTTCGAAGCGGCAGATACGGAACCTTTTACGCTTGTGTAAACTATCCAAAATGCACTCACACAAAGCAAAAGGTTACCGAGCTTGATGTTCTTTGCCCCAAATGCTCGTCAAAGGTCGTAGCGCGACACGGCAAGGGGAAAATGCTGTTTTACAGCTGCGAGAAGTATCCGGAATGTGATTTTTCGAGCTGGGATATGCCTCTTAAAGAAAGTTGTCCCGATTGCGGTGAGATACTGTACTACCGCAAGAGCCGTAAGTGCGTTGTATGTAAAAATAAGTCCTGCGGTTATAAGAGGGACGAGGAAATGACGGTAATAGAATGATGTCGGAGACGAAAACCGTTAAAATTATTGGAGCAGGACTTGCAGGCTGTGAGGCCGCATGGCAAGCCGCGCGCCTTGGCGCTACGGTTGAGCTTTACGAAATGAAGCCCCAAAAATTCTCACCGGCGCATCATAACGCAGGCTTTGCCGAGCTCGTTTGCTCAAATTCCTTACGCTCAAACCAGACCTCAAATGCGGTTGGACTTTTAAAGGAAGAGATGCGTCTTCTCGGCTCGCTCGTTATTGAAGCTGCATACGCGACTGAGGTCCCCGCGGGAAGTGCGCTTGCGGTAAACCGTGAGCTTTTCAGCCGGTATATCACCGAAAAGATAAAAACACATCCCAATATAACCGTATACGAAAAAGAGGTTACCGAGATTCCCGACGGAATTTGTATAGTAGCATCCGGTCCTCTCACCTCTGAGCCGCTTGCCGAGGCAATTTCGTGCGTGACGGGGGGCGGAGAGCTGCATTTCTTTGATGCTGCGGCTCCGATAGTGGATTTTTCTACCGTTAATTGTGATGTGGCCTTTTTTGCGTCAAGGTACGGAAAGGGTAACCCTGAGGATTATCTAAACTGTCCGATGACGAAGGAGGAGTACGATGCATTTTATTCAGCTCTTGTAAGTGCTGAGGTTGCTCCTCTTAAGGCTTTTGACAAGGAGCTGCAATCCGACCTCACGGTATTCGAGGGCTGCATGCCCGTAGAGGTTATGGCGTCGCGCGGATACGATACACTTCGCTTCGGTCCTATGAAGCCGGTCGGACTTCCCGTACCCCAAACGGGTGAGGATGCCTTCGCCACGGTGCAGTTAAGACGTGAGAATATAGAGGGAACCATGTATAACCTTGTCGGCTTCCAGACTCACCTTACGTTTTCCGAGCAGAAAAGGGTGTTCCGTATGATACCGGGACTTGAAAACGCTGAATTTTTCAGATACGGTGTAATGCACAGAAATACCTATATAAATTCGCCGGGATTTTTATCCCCGATATATTCGGTAAAGGAGAGGCCCGAGCTATTCTTTGCCGGTCAGATGACCGGGGTTGAAGGATACGTTGAATCGGCCTCGTCGGGTTTGGTTGCCGGGGTTAATGCGGCGAGACTAGCTCTATCGCTCCCCGAGGTGACCTTCCCCCGCGAGACTGAAATCGGTGCGCTCGCGCATTATGTCAGTCTTGGCGGTGTCGGCTCATCCTTTCAGCCGATGAATGCTAATTTTGGAATAATAGCTCCACTCCCTAACAAGATTAAAGGAGGTAAGAGGTTTAGAAACGAGGCGTATGCGGAGCGCTCGCTCGCTATGATACGCGAAGGCTTTGTAAACCTTATCAAAAATGAAAATACTTATTGACGCAATGAGCGGTGATAACGCGCCGCTTGAGATACTTAAAGGTGCTGAGGCGGCAGCCAAGGAATTCAAAGAGCATACCATAACTCTCGTCGGCGACGAGAACGTTATATCCGATATCGCGGTTAAAAATGAGATAAACCTTGACGGAATTGAAATAATTCACGCAGCATCTGTAATCTCAATGGAGGACAGCCCTCTTTCCGTAGTGCGAGATAAGCGCGATTCTTCAATGAGCGTCGGCTTTAAGTCTTTAGCAAAGGGCGAGGTGGATGCCTTTGTCAGTGCCGGAAATACCGGAGCTCTCATTACAGGCGCAACCATAATCGTCAAGAGAATACTCGGTATCAACCGCGCGGCGATAGCCTCTATTTTACCGCTCTCAACACCTGTGCTTCTTATGGATTCCGGTGCTAATCTCACGGTTACCTCCGATAATATTTGCCAGTTTGCCTTTATGGGTGCGAAGTATATGGAAAAGATATACGGTATTGACCGCCCCAAGATAGGTCAGCTCAATAACGGCACCGAGTACAATAAGGGCACGACGCTTCAGACCGAGTCTTACCAGCTTCTCAGCGACAGCGGCCTTAATTTCGTTGGCAACGTTGAGGCAAAGGAAGTGCCGTTCGGTGCTTGTGACGTGCTTGTAACCGACGGATTTACGGGAAACATACTCCTTAAGTGTATTGAGGGCATGGGCAAATTCCTTATGGGCACTCTTAAGGACGTATTAACCACCAACCTTGTTACTAAGGTTTCAACCCTTACTATGAAGGATAAAATTAAAGATATGAAGCATCGCTTTGATGCCTCAGAGCACGGCGGCGCACCGATACTTGGTATCACCAAGCCTGTCATTAAGGCACACGGCTCATCGGATGCGAAAGCAATTAAAAACGCTGTTAGACAGGCTGTTTTCTTCGTTGAAACCAAAATTAACGACGATATATCAAGCTTCGCGGAGTACTACGACGATAAAAAGCTAATAGCCGACGCGGAGAAGGCGTACGGGAACATATAATTTTAAGGGGTGAGGGACATGGCAATAGGTAAAGATATATTGCTTTTAGAAAAAGCCATAGGATATCATTTTTCGGATATCAGCTTTCTTGAGTGTGCCCTCACTCACACCTCGTATTCAAACGAGCAAAGAGCAAAGGGTATTCTATTAAAATCAAACGAGCGCCTTGAGTTTCTCGGTGATGCCGTGTTGCAGATGGTAATATCCGAGTATTTATACTCGAACTTCTCCAAATACCGCGAGGGAGCGCTCACTAAGATGCGCCAACAGCTCGTTTGTGAAAAAACTTTGGCTTCGGTAGCAGCTCGTATATCGCTCGGTGAGTATCTTAATCTCGGACGGGGTGAGGAGATTACCGATTGCCGCGTACGCCCTAAAATTCTTGCCGATGCGCTCGAGGCGCTTATTGCGGCCGTATACCTTGATGCATCCGACGAGGGAGTATGCCGTGCTTTAATTCTCTCTCTCTTTGAGGGAGAAATCAATTCGATAGGCACGCAAAGAAAAACAGATTACAAGACGATGCTTCAGCAACTGATAGAGCAGGATGGCACGGCAGAGCTGGAATATAAGATTGCCGAGGAGTCGGGGCCCGAGCACGACAAGACATTTACCGTCGTTGCATATATAAATAATAACGAGGTCGGCAAGGGCATGGCTTCAACCAAAAAGAACGCGGAAATGCAGGCGGCGCGTGCCGCTCTAAAGCTATTCGGAGTCGTAGTATGAGACATATCAATATTCCGCTTTTCATTCCGCACCGCGGCTGCCCTAATCAGTGTGTTTTCTGCAATCAGCGCACGATATCGGGAGTTAACTCTTATAACCCTGAGTCATTTGCTTCGGTAATAGAGGATACTCTTGCTACTGTAGATGTTACCGACACGGTTGAAATTGCTTTTTTCGGAGGCTCGTTTACGGGTATAGACCGTGAGGAGATGGTTTCGCTTCTTGAGCTTGCGTATTCATACGTAAAGAGCGGTAGAGTCAGCTCAATCAGGTGCTCTACAAGACCGGATTATATTGATGAAGAAGTGCTTGATATACTTATAAAATATGGTGTTACTACGGTCGAGCTTGGTCTTCAGAGTATATCCGATTCGGTTCTTGAAATAACTCGCCGCGGACATGATTTTTCCGCAGAGGAGCGTGCCGCACGGCTAATTACCGAAAGAGGTTTCTCTCTTGTCGGGCAGATGATGATAGGACTTCCGGGCGGGATGCTTGAGGACGAGCTTAAGACGGCCAATTTTATTATACGCGCGGGCGCAAGTGCGGCACGCATATATCCTACTGTTGTTTTTCACGGTACAGAGCTTTGCGATATGGCAAAGCGCGGTGAATATAAGCCGCTCTCACTTGACGAGGCAATAGAGCGCACGGCAGCAGTGCTTCGCCGCTTCGTTGATGCAGGACTGCCCGTTATACGTATTGGACTTTGTGCATCGGAAAATCTCTTGTCTGATGACACCTACTTTGCCGGACCTAATCATCCGGCGCTAGGTGAGCTTGTTGAAAATAGGCTGTATTTTGACCTTATATACGACTATGCACGAAAAGCGGGGCTTTTCGGAAAGGATACAATAAACGTTTCGGTTGCTAAAGGGGCGCTTTCCAAGGCAATCGGACAAAAAAGAAGAAACAAACTACTATTAACACAGTCGCTTTCCGTAAAAGAAATTAAATTCTCCGAGAGCGAGGAGCTTTCGAAATACGGCGTGCGTGTTTTTTAGGAAAGGAAAGATAGATGTACTTAAAATCACTTGAACTTCACGGCTTTAAGTCATTCCCGAACAGGACCGTTCTATCCTTTGAGCGCGGTGCGACGGTTATCGTCGGTCCTAACGGAAGCGGAAAGTCGAATATATCCGATGCTATGCGTTGGGTTCTCGGCGAGCTTTCAAGCCGTAATATTCGAGGTACGAAAATGGAGGACGTTATATTCGGAGGTACCGATGACAGACGTCCTATGGGCTTTGCCGAGGTTTCGGTAACCTTTGATAATTCCGACCCGACTAACCGTCTTGATTCTCCCTATGACGAGGTTGTAGTTACGAGAAGATATTACCGTACGGGCGACAGTGAATATCTTATAAACCGCGAGCCCAAAAGGCTTCGTGATATATACGAGCTCTTTATGAATACGGGTGTTGGTCGTGAGGGATATTCTATTATAGGTCAGGGTAAGATTGCCGAGATAATTTCGAAAAAGAGTGACGAACGCCGCAACATCTTTGAGGAGGCGGCAGGTATATCAAAATACCGCCACAGAAAAGAGGAGTCCGAACGAAAGCTGAAGGCAACGCAGGATAACCTTGACCGTGTTAAAGATATACTTTCCGTGCTTGAAGGTCAGGTAGGCCCCCTTGAGCGAGATGCCGAAAAGGCAAGGCGAGGTCTCGCTATTTATGAGGAAAAGAAGCGCGCTGATGTTTCGCTCTGGCTCTTTGACACGAAAAAGATAAGGGAAGATATTGATGAGGCAGAAAAGGCGCTTCGCCTTTCGCGCCACGAGCTTGAAATAATTGACGAGATTATTTCAGACCTTGAAGCGCAAAGTGATACGCTTTATATGAAGGAGCAGGAGAGCAAGGCACATTCCGAAAAGCTCCTTGAGGAAATCAGATTAACTACGGAAAGGCTCCATAATCTTGATAATGCCCTTAAAATTGCTGATACGAATTTTTCACATTATGCCGAGCTTATTGCACAGTGCCACCTTCGGATAAGTGAAATTTCAAATAGCCGCAGTGCTCTTTTGCATACTCGTTCCGAATACGAGACTAAGAGGGCGGAGCACGACAAGAGGCTCAAATCGCATATGGACGTAAGGCTTGAATATCTTGCGGATACCGCAAAGCTTACGGAGAAAATAGACGAGCTTAAGCGTGCGCTTGAGGAGGCGCTTGATGAGCTTACGGTTGAAGAAAATAACGCGGTAAGCCTCAAAGTGCGTATTGACGTACTGAAAAACGCAAGAGTTACCGACGGTGACAAGTCTCTCGATATTGAAAGCGAGATTAGAAAGTACGAGAAAGCCGCTGTATCTCTTAAGGAAGAGGCTGAGCTTTGCGAGAAGAATGCTTCCGGCTTTAGAGCAAGCATTGCCGAAAAGGATGCCGTAATCTCCGAATGCGGTGATGCCGTTGAGGCGCTGGAGGCTGAAAAGCTCGAGCTTGTGGAAGAGAGAAATTCAAAAAAGCTTGAGTGTGATACTCTTACACAGCGTGCCGATTTGCTCCAGAGAATGAACGATCACCTCGAGGGTTATGCCGAGAGTGTTAAGTTCGTTATGAAGGAGTATGAAGGCGGGCGTATCGGTGGTGCCGGTAAGATTTACGGTCCTCTTTCCTCGCTTATAAAGGTGGATAAGCAATATATCACCGCAATTGAAACGGCTCTTGGCGCAAGTCTGCAGAATATCGTTGTTGAGAACGAGGAAACAGCCAAGGCTGCTATGCGAGCTCTGAAGGCGGCAAATGCCGGACGCGCAACCTTCTATCCGGTAAGTGCTATAAAATCCGCAACCGAGACCGATGAAATCAAGTCGGCGAAATCTCTTAAGGGTTTCGTAGGTCGCGCGGATACGCTCGTTAATTCCGACGGTAAATACCGTTCGATAGTCGAATGGCTGCTTTTGCGCACGGTTGTATTTGATAATCTTGACAATGCGTCGCTTGCGGCAAAGACGCTTCGTTACAGAGTAAAAATAGTTACCCTTGACGGTCAGATAATAAATGCGGGCGGCTCATTTACGGGCGGTAGTGCAAAGCGTGATTCCGGTATTCTATCGCGTCTTACCACGATTGCTGAGCAGAAAAAGCGCGCAGTAGCGCTTGATGCAGAGATTTTGGCGCTTGATGCAAAGCTGACAACTGTAGATGCAGAGCTTCAGCGTGTAAGAGAGAGAGCCAAGGATGCCGAGCAGGAAAAGGAGCTTTTGCTTACGCTTTCACGCTCGCAGTTTGCAGCACTCGACACCGCTAATGCTAAGTATAATGCGAATAACGATATAATTGACAAGCTAAAAGGAGATCTTCAGGCGCTCGCGGGAAATCAGGCAAGAGTCGAGGAGGAGCTTATTACCCTTGAGGCAGAGTGTGTGGCAACTCAGGAGCGCATAGCTGCGCTTCGCTCCTTCAGAGAAAAGCATAGCGGTGAGTTGGGTGCTCTTGACGATAAGCGCGACGAGCTTTCCTCTCGCGCAAACGAGGAGTTTATCAGAGTAACCGAAGTAAAAAAGGATATCGAGGGCGTCGATCAGATGATTTCATCGCTCGATGAGCGTATAGCCGCTCTTGATGAAGAGTCTGCTTCTCAAGAGGCGAGAATTGATGAAATAACAAGAAAGCGCGACGGGCTCGACAAGGAAAAATCTGACGGTGCGCTTGAATATGAAAAACTCGAAAAAGAGCTAAATAATCTTAGGCAGAAAAGGTCAGAAGTTGATAGCGGAACTGACGAATTCGAGAAAGAAATGAATGCGGTACGTGCGAGAATCAAGGAAAAAACATCATCTCGTAACGTTGCATACGAATCTGCTCTTAAAAACGAGAACCGCCATAATCAGCTTCTCGAAAAACAGGATAAGCTCGGCTCACAGCTTTGGGATGAATACGAAATCACCTATGAGGATGCCGTTGCTCTCGAGTATCCTCCCGTAACCGAGGAGAACCGTGACGAGATAGCTGCAAAGCAGGCTTCCTGTCGCTCAGAGCTCCGCAAGCTCGGTAACTATAATCCCGGTGCTATAGAGGAATACGCTGAGGTTAAGGCAAAATACGACGCTCTAAACACGCAGTTTGTTGACCTCACATCCTCGTACGATGAGCTTGTTGGGATTATCTCTCGCCTTGAGGATGAGATGAGAACAAGCTTTGTTACGGCTTTTGAAGCGATTAACCGTAATTTTGGTATAACCTTTAAGGAGCTGTTTGGCGGCGGTAATGCAGAGCTTTCACTTACCGAGCCCGAGGACGTGCTTGCCTCCGGTATAGAAATCAAGGCTGCCCCTCCCGGCAAGATAATAAAGAGCCTATCGCTCCTTTCGGGCGGTGAACAGTCGTTCGTTGCTATAGCGCTTCTTTTTGCAATTCTTAAGGTTAACCC
>JAZNHD010000012.1:0-27478 GCA_045576815.1 Eubacteriales bacterium | reverse complement strand
CCTTTTTTATTTTTCCTTTTACCGCTCTTATTTAAACTATATGAAGCTCACACACTCAAAATGAAAAATAAAAAAGGACTGCTTGGATAAGCAGTCCTAAAATTCAGTATACACTTAATTTTTTACATCGTTTTGCTCTCGGTCATTTCGCCCGACAGCTAAGGCTTAAGCCAATACCCGCATGGCCGTGTAAAGCAAGCTTTAACCCGGTATATCCAGGTGGGTGTCCTCTCTATCTCTTTGCGCTTCCAACGTCCGCACGGCAAGCCGCGCGGGAGGCCTGCATCCCGAAAACAGAAGTTCCGGACTCCCTTAATGTGTGTGTAGGTTCAAATATCGCAATATCACGCACCACGCAGGAAAAATTTTAATTGTCGTAATCAACCTCGCTGAAGAGCAAGTCGTTAAAGTAGTCCTCTGCCGCCTCAAACTCGTCATCGTCGTCGATGCTCTCGAGAATAAGCTCGTCACCGTCCTCGGTAACTCTCAAAATAACGTACTCCTCGCCGTCATCGTCATCCGCAGGGATAAGGGCATAATAATGCTTCTCGCCGATTGTTGCCTCTGCGATAAGCTCGAAGTCCTTTTCCTCGCCGGTCTCCTCATCTGTCAGGGTGAGCACGGGGGACTCCATAAGCTCTTCTTCGTTTACGTTCTTTTCAATATCACTCATTTTCGTTCTCCGTTTCTATTATATGTCGGTACTTATATTTTATACTACAAAATCAGGTTTGTCAATACCCCAAAAGAAGTTCGCGGAGTATAGAATTGGAAACGTAAAATCCACGCTCTGTCAGTTTAATTCGGTCATCTGTTAAAGAGAGATAATCAGCGGACAAAAGACGGCTTATAAGAGCCCTTCGGGTCTCAAGAAAATCAATGCCGAATCTCTCACGGTATTCGGATAGCGAAAAACCTTCCGAAAGTCTGAGGGCAAGCATAGCAAACTCAAACGCTTCATCCTCACCCGAAAGCGAGGTGTCATCTACGGTACGCCCCCCGCAAAGATACTCGCGCATATCACGGGTGTTGCCAAACCTACGTCCGTCAAAATAGGAATAAGCAGCAAGCCCGACACCTATATACTCTTTTGCATGCCAATAGGTGAGATTATGACGGCATTCGCATCCGCGCCTTGCATAATTTGAAATCTCATAATGAGAATATCCCGCATGTCCCAGCGCTTCGGCAGCGGTGTAATACATATCGCACTCCTGCTCCTCACACGGCAAATCAAGGGTCTCGCGCTCTGAAAAAAACGGCGTCCCCTCTTCAATTATAAGTCCGTATGCCGAAACATGCTCCGGATTAAGCGCTATAACTGCATTTAGCGTTTCCTTAAAGCTATTCAACGTCTGCCCGGGTATTCCATACATCAAATCAACGTTAATATTTTTAACTCCGAGCCGACGCGCTAGGAGATAAGAGTTTAAAAAATCGTCGTAGCTATGAATTCTGCCCAGCTTTTTCAGCTCATTTTCGTGAATTGACTGAAGTCCAATGCTCAACCTATTTACCCCATAGGCTATGTAAGCAGAAAGCCCTTCCTCTGTAAGCGTGCCGGGATTTGCTTCAATCGTAAACTCTGCATCCGGCAAAACGTTAAAGGCATCCCTTATATGAGAGGTGATTTTCCGAAATTCGCCTTGAGAAAGAAGCGACGGTGTACCACCGCCGAAAAATACTGTGGAAACAGAAAGAGCGCGCCCTGAATATTTATCAATCTCGGAGCAAAGCCCGTCTATATACCCATCCCTATCGGAAGCCGCAACATCCGAAAAGGAAGCAAAATCACAGTATCTGCATTTGCGTACGCAAAACGGAATATGCACGTAAAGAGAGATATCTTTAGCTTTCATCGTCAAGCCTGAGCACTGCCATAAATGCCTCGGGAGTGACCTCTACGCTACCGAGCTTGCGCATCTTCTTTTTACCCTCCTTCTGCTTTTCAAGCAGCTTCTTTTTACGGGTAATGTCACCGCCGTAGCATTTAGCAAGCACGTCCTTACGCATAGCCTTTACAGTTTCGCGCGCGATGATT
Source organism: Eubacteriales bacterium (assembly GCA_045576815.1). Taxonomy (GTDB): domain Bacteria; phylum Bacillota; class Clostridia; order Oscillospirales; family CAG-272; genus UBA1740. Next base: position 25,437 of record JAZNHD010000012.1, on the reverse strand, counting down.
TTTGAGCCGATTGCCGCCTGAATAGGTATCTCAAAGAGCTGTCGCGGTATATTCTCCTTGAGCTTTTCGGCGATTTTTCTCGCACGTCCGTAGGCGCGCTCCTCAAACACAATAAAGGAAAGCGCGTCAACAACCTCACCGTTGAGCATAAAATCGAGCTTTACGAGCTTTGATTTCGCATAGCCCTTGAGCTCGTAATCGAGAGAGGCGTATCCTTTTGAGCGACTCTTAAGCGCGTCAAAGAAATCGTAAATTATCTCGTTAAGCGGAAGCTCGTAATGTATTTCGGCGCGCTCGGTGTCAATATATTTCATATCAATGAAGACACCGCGCCTGTCTTGACAAAGCTCCATAACCCCGCCGATATAATCGGTAGGCGTAATAATCGACGCTTTCATCATAGGCTCATAGGCAACGTCAATTTCATCGGGCTTTGGAAATTTCGAGGGGTTGTCTATCATAACGGTCTCACCGCTTTTAAGCTCTACCTTATAAATAACCGAGGGGGCGGTCGTGATAAGATCAAGATTAAACTCGCGCTCAAGACGCTCCTCAATTATTTCCATATGCAAAAGACCAAGGAAGCCGCAACGGAAGCCAAAGCCGAGAGCAACCGACGTCTCAGACTCGAAAACGAGCGACGCGTCGTTTAACTGCAGCTTTTCAAGTGCCTCGCGTAAATCTCCATATCTTGCACCGTCTGCAGGATAAATACCCGAGTATACCATAGGATGTACGTCACGGAAGCCGGAGAGAGGCTCGTGTGCAGGGTTGTCCGCATGAGTTACGGTATCACCGACTTTCGTGTCTCCAACCGTTTTTATTGAAGCCGTAAAATATCCAACCTCCCCGGCAGAAAGCGAATCAGCCGCACGAAGACCGAACGGCTCCATTGTTCCGACCTCTACGACGTCAAACTCACTTCCCTCTGCCATAAGGCGAATTCTGTCACCGACCCTGAGTGTACCGTCAAACACTCTTATATAAACTACAACTCCGAGATAGGAATCGTAGTGCGAGTCGAAAATAAGCGCCTTCAGAGGCGCACTTACATCGCCTTCGGGTGCAGGTATATCGGTAATTATTTTTTCAAGAACGTCCTCGATATTAAGTCCGTTCTTTGCCGAAACGGCAGGACAGTCCTCAGCGGGTATACCTATAATATCCTCAATCTCACGTCTTGAGCCTTCTATATCCGCGGAAGCAAGGTCGATTTTATTTATAACCGGCAAAATTTCAAGGTCATTGTCGATAGCAAGATAAGCGTTCGCAAGCGTCTGCGCCTCAACTCCCTGTGTAGCATCTACAACGAGAAGTGCGCCCTCACATGCCTTAAGCGAGCGAGAAACCTCGTAACCGAAGTCGACGTGACCGGGTGTATCTATGAGGTTATAAATATAGCTCTCCCCGTTCTTTGCAGTATATGAAAGCCTTACCGCACGTGCCTTTATGGTTATTCCGCGCTCGCGCTCAAGGTCCATGTTATCAAGTATCTGCTCCTCCATATCCCTCGTGGCAACGGTCTTAGTCTTTTCAAGTATTCTGTCGGCAAGAGTTGATTTTCCGTGGTCAATATGCGCAATTATTGAAAAGTTTCTTATGTGCTTTTGTTTATCGGTCACTTTATTATCCTCGCGACAAGCCCCACGCTAAGCGGGGCTTATCTTTTGTATTTTCTTAAACGTCTGCGATTATCTTTGCGCGCACAGCGTAGTTATCAATCTTCGCTGCCAGCGACTCCGATGAATCGTCGTGCGCAAGAATGTAAATTTTGATTTTCGGTTCGGTTCCTGAGGGACGGAAAATTATTTTATCCTCGTTTTCAAGTGTATAGTAAAGCACATCGGACGACGGCTGGCCTGTGGGTGCGGTTTTGCCGTCCTTAAGGCTTGTAACAATACCGTCCTTATAATCACCGATGCTCGCAACGCCAACTCCGCCTATCTCGGTCGGCGGATTTTTGCGCAAGCTCTCCATTACTCTGCGTCGCTTTTCTATACCGTCAAGACCTTCCATATAAATATCAACAACACGCTCACCGTAAACTCCGTATGCGTCAAAGAGCGCGCCGAGAGCATCGGAAAGTGTCTTGCCCTGTTTTTTATAGAAAGCCGTCATCTCAAGAATGAGCACGGTTGCCTCGACCGCATCCTTATCTCTCGCGTACGAGCCGAGAAGGTAGCCGTAGCTCTCCTCAAAGCCAAGCAAGAATCCGTCGGTATTACCGTTATGCTCGTTGTTTGTCATAACCTCGCCAATAAACTTAAATCCTGTAAGCACGTCATATAGCTTTATGCCGTTAGTGCTTGCGATTTTGTACGCCATATCGGTTGAAACTATGCTCTTTACGCAGTACGGCTCACTCGGCATCGTGCCTGTTGCGCGTCTTGCCTTTATTACGTAATCAAGAAGCAATGCTCCCATCTGATTACCCGTAATCGTCTTAAAGCTGCCGTCCGCGGTACGTGTCATAACTCCGACGCGGTCTGCATCGGGGTCTGTAGCGATAACGAGATCCGAGCCTACACGGTTGGCTATTTCTATTCCGTCACGGAATACGTCGGGGTACTCGGGGTTAGGCTTTGCCACAGTCGGAAAATTGCCGTCCGGTGTCATTTGCGAATTTACTGTGTAAAGGTTCTTTATCCCCATACGACGTGCCGCCTCAGGCACGAGCTTATATCCTGCACCGTGTAAGGGTGTATAAACTACCTTCAGCTCATCTGCTACCTCGTGCACTGCATTTCTGTTTACCGCAGTATCAAGAACCTCGGAAAGATAAAGCTCGTCAAAGTCAGCTCCAAGCTCCACGATAAGTCCGGAGCGAACACCCTCCTCGTAGTTCATTATGCCGGATACGTCAAGCACGTCAAAGGCATATCGCTCACGCGAAACTACCGTTGCCTGCTCGGGCGCAAGCTGAGCACCGTCCTCCCAATACGCCTTGTATCCGTTATACTCCTTCGGGTTGTGAGATGCGGTAATATTGATGCCCGCAAGAGTACCGAGCTTACGCACCGCAAAGGAAAGCTCGGGTGTAGGACGTATGTCGTCAAAGATGTAGGATTTTACCCCCGCGCCCGCAAGCACGGATGCGCAGGTCCTTGCAAACTCGCGCGAGTTATTACGCGAGTCGTATGCTATTGCAACGCCTCTTTTCTCTCCGGAGGACGACTTGATAAGCGCCGCTATACCTCTCGTTGTCTGTGCTACGGTAAAACGGTTCATACAGCCGATACCCATATACATAGTAGAACGAAGCCCTGCGGTTCCGAAATCCATAGGCGCGGAAAAGCGCAGCGCCTTTTTCTCCTCGTCATCCTTTATCGAAATAAGCTCTGCGCGCTCAGCATCCGTAAGCACGGGCGACGCGAGCCATCTCTCGTATTCTTTCTTATAATCACTCATTGTTTTTCCTCCTATAGACTAAATTACTCTGCAAGTGCCTCTTCAAGTGCCTTAGCGAGCTGGTCGGGACAGGAAGTGGACTTAAAGCCGCACTTGATTCCCTTTATTTTTGCAATAGCCTCATCGATTTTCATACCCTTGACAAGCGCAGCAACACCCTGCGTGTTTCCCGAGCATCCGCCAACAAACGCGCAATCGGTAATCACACCGTCCTCAGTATCCACAATAACCGCTCTCGAACAGGTTCCCTGTGTCTTATATTCTATGTGTCTTTTCATTTTTTATATGTCCTTTCTTATTATTCAAGATTTTTATACATTCCGACAGTTACCGCATCCGGTGCGAAAAGAGTAAGATAAGCAATCAAAGGAACAAATCCCCCGCCGTCATCGCAAAAGACCGCCAAGTAGTACGTACTCTCACCGTCCTCACCGCTAAGAGTCACCGTGTTTAGCCTGTAGATACGAGCACCAAGACACTCCGATACCAAAATTATCTCAGAAAGAGATGCCCGAGAGTTTACCTCAAATCTAATTTCAAGGTATACGTCGTCACCGTAGCTTGATTTGAGCGGTCTGAAATTCTTTGACACGAGCGCATACTTCATATCAGCGCTCCCGTCAAGACCGAAAACCGGCGTAACGGAATTGATTTTAAAGTCCTCCTTCAAAATCATTTCAGCAACGGTGGGCAGCCTGATGCCGCCGCGTTCCTCAAGGGGCAAAAGCGCATACCCTATCTCATCCTGGGAAAGCATACGCCAAAGCTCCTTAATAGACGTCGCGTATTTGACACGCGGATTGGAAAGCTCCTCTGAAAAAACGTCGTACGCCTCGTCAGCGTAAGGATTTTTAACGTATGAAATTAGATCGTTGGGTGTTTCGCCAAGCAAAAAATCATTTACGCTAAGCGGCACGGTGCGTGAAAGGCGTTCTGCTAACAGCTTTGCAAACGATGCGCGGTCAAGCGCCGACACAAGATTCCTGTATACCTTTAGTAAATGTAGATTTTCCGTCATAGCGCTGTCGTGAGTAATATTTTCACCAAAAAAAATCTCTTCGCAAACAGCCGAGAGCGACTCGCCGACAGTCATACCGTCAGAGATAAGAGTATTAATTACTGCAAGCACAGAGTCAACAAGCTCTGAAATCTCGCAGATGCGCTTTTCCTCGTTAAGCGAACCCTCGCGCGAAATATCGGTAAGGTTATCCGCCGTCACAGGATCGGTTGTAAAAATATTTTCTTCAGTCAACTTATCACCCCCAAAACGACGCAGTATATGTATATTATACTATATATTATTTTAGAATTCAAGTTTTTTATGAAAAGATATTGATTTTTTAAAGTTGCTATGATATAATAGTCAACGTAATTCGGAAAAACCGAATACGCCGGTATGGTGGAATTGGCAGACGCGTCGGACTCAAAATCCGAAGGTAGCAATACCGTGTCGGTTCGACCCCGACTACCGGCACCAAAAAAACACGCTCTCAATAGAGGGCGTGTTTTAATTTTTATCTGAGCGCGTCAATAGCCGCGCGGCGATCGGTAGCTTTAAATACCGAGCTGCCCGCAACCAGTACGTTAGCGCCAGCCAGAACCGCAGCCTTTGCTGTTTCGGGATTTACTCCTCCGTCAACCTGAATATCTATATCAAGTCCAAGCCTTTCTATCTCGGCTCTGAGGGCCTTAACCTTATCAAGCATATCGTACATAAAGGACTGTCCGCCATAGCCCGGCTCAACCGTCATTACAAGCACCATATCACATTTAGGAAGAAGAGGATAAATAGACTCTACGGGGGTTTTCGGCTTTACGGAAATTGCCGATTTAACACCGGCCGCTCTGATTTCATCAAGGAGCGCCTCGGAATCAGCGCACGCCTCAACGTGAAACGTGAGAATATCAGCACCTGCATCAATAAAGCGCTTTGCATATCTTTCCGGCTCGGCAATCATAAGATGAACGTCAAATATCATATCACTCTTTTTACGAAGCGATTCTATAATAGGCATGCCGAAGGACATATTAGTAACGAACATTCCGTCCATTACGTCAAGATGTACCATATCGGCTCCCGCGAGCTCGATTTCTTTTACTTCGCTTGCAAGGTTAGAGAGGTCACATGCAAGGACCGAGGGTGAAATTTTAGTCATTTTTTATCTCCGTTCCGCCGCTTTTACGGCATAATATTAATCTTAGTAGTTAAGTAGCGACAAAAAGTCTTTTACATATAATGAATTTAGGGGAAAGCTCGACGCGTGGGCGCAGTGCCGACGGTAAAGAAAAAGACGTGTAATGTATCGCTGTGTCCTGCGTCTTTATATGGAGTCACGGTATACCGTGGCTCCTATTTCTTTTCTATAAGAGCAACTGCGTGTGCCGCCACACCGAGCCCCTCGCCCGAGAAGCCGAGTCCCTCCTCGGTGGTAGCCTTTATGTTAACTCTGTCAACGTCAATTTGAAGTGCTGACGCAATATTTTTCCTCATTTTATCTATGTATGGGGAAATTTTTGGTCTTTGAAGTATTACCGTTGCATCAACGTTTACGGTTATATATCCACTATCGCTTAAGATATCCTTCACACGCGAGAGAAGCACAAGGCTCGATATTCCGAGAAACTTTTCCGAGGAGTCGGGAAAATGACGCCCAATGTCGCCAAGCGCCGCTGCACCGAGAAGCGCATCCATTATCGCGTGAACGAGCACGTCTGCATCTGAATGGCCGAGAAGACCGTATTCATATTCAATTTTCTCTCCGCCGATTATTAAATCGCGCTCCTTTACCAAGCGGTGCACGTCGTAGCCGTGCCCTATTCTTGCGTTTGTCATATTAAATATCTCCGCCGCTTCTTTTTATGAAAAACTCCGCAAGCAACAAATCCTCGGGAGTTGTAATTTTTATGTTTCCTTTTCCCGTATCAACGCACACGGGAGAAACCCCTATATTTTCAAGGAGCATATTGTCATCGGTTACTGTCACGTCAGAAGAGCTCATCTCCGATATCGCGCGCCGATATAAGTCTATCTCAAAAACCTGCGGTGTTGCCGCCGCCCTAAGCGACTCTCTCGGAACTGTGGATTTTATTTTTCCGTCGAAATCGACAAGCTTTACGGTATCGGTAATACGGGTTGCAGCAGTTGCCGCACCGTACTCAATAGCTGCTGAAACCACCTTTTCTATCATTTCGGGCGTTATAAGGCATCTTGCCGCATCGTGTATCAAAACGTAATCCACCCCGTCGGAAAGCGACTCAAACCCTATACGAGCCGACTCAAAGCGTGTATTGCCGCCAATTACAATAAATGTAGGCTTTTCTTTAACCGAGAGAAGCTCCGAGCGTACAAAATCCACCTCATCAGCACGGCATACTACGGTTATATTATCAATCGACCGACAGGCTGCGTGTGCCTCCACGCTTCTGAGAAGAACGCTCTTGCCGAGTATGGAAAGCCTTTGCTTTGTAACGTCGGTCCTCATACGGCTGCCCATGCCGGCCGCGAGAATTAGAGCCGCCACTTTTTTATCATTTTTTACACACATTTTACTCATCTCCGACAAATTAGTAAATGTTTGTTGTCATTTTCTGTAATAAACGAAATGTACTGTAATGGTCCTTATCTTACCGTCTTCAAGAAGATTAGGTCCTTTTATTATCACTCCGTCACCGCTCATAAGCGTGCTCGCTTCAAGGTCCTTTACGTTACATACAAATAACCTGTCACCCGATGAATCCACAATAAAGCTATCATCTTTAAGGGTAAGAGCTCCGCCGCGGCCTATGACGTCCTCGTTACCGTTTCTGTTTTCCGTTACGTACTTTACAACCTGCCCGTGCAGCTCTCTTGCCTTTTCAAGACGGTACGCATAGCTATTCGGATTTTTCTTTGAACCGAAAATTTTTGAAAGCAGTGACATTTTTCCTCCAAGGCCGTAGTCACGGCATCACTTTACGCATACCATTTTAGCACAAATTCTGAAAAAAAGAAAGTGTTTTTTTACATTTTGCCTAACTCTTCAAAATTTTTTTGATTTTTTTTAGAAAAACTATTGCTTTTTTCAAAACACCGTATTATAATATACTCAAGTGGGGCAAAGTGGAGTTTAGTGTAGCATTTTCCCTCAAATTCCCCTTTTCAATCCCACAAATCGCACGGCAGTGGATAAAAAACGCAAAAAGGAGGTAAGGTTATGTCATTCGTTGGCTCGTATACGCACTCGCTTGATGCTAAAAAGCGCGTGTTCATTCCCTCGAAATTTCGCGATGAGCTCGGCGATGAATTTTACATCACGAGAAAATTTGACACCTACCTCTCTATATACACGGCAGATGATTGGGCGGCTTACGTTGAGAAAATCGAAAAGCTGCCAGAGTCGGTAGCCGGTGAAATTCAGGATTTCATAATCGGCGCCGCACAGAAGTGCTGCCCTGACTCGAACGGAAGAATAATTATTGACGAGCGTCTTATGAGGCACGCGGGCATCGGTAAAAACGTGGTGTTCGTCGGTGCGGGACGTCAGATAAGAGCTTGGTCCGAGGAGCTTTGGAACGAACGCGAAAAGAACCGCGACTTTGCAAAGATGCGCGAGATAATGCGCGAGTACGGACTTTAATTCACACCCGAAAGGAGATAAAATATGGCGGCACAAAATTTCTCGCACGTCTCAGTTCTCCTTTCCGAATGTATCGAAGCTCTCAATATACGCGACGGATACACTTACGTTGACGCTACAGCGGGCGGCGGCGGTCACTCGCTTGAAATCGCTAAACGCCTCGGTGAAAATTCACGACTTATTTGCTTCGACCGCGATTTGTCCGCCATAGCAGCTGCAAAGGCGCGCCTTGAAGATTATCTTGACAAGGTTACCTTTATTAACGATAACTTTTCAAGTCTCGGCAGAGTTATATCCGAGCTTGGCATCAATAACCTTGGCGGCGTGCTCGCCGACCTTGGCTGCAGCTCACATCAGTTTGACACCCCCGAGCGCGGCTTCTCTTATATGCACGACGCGCCTCTCGATATGAGAATGGACGTCACCTCTCCCCTATCCGCTTATAACATTGTAAACGAATATTCCGAAGAAAGACTGAAGAAAATACTTTATGAATACGGTGAGGAAAGATTTGCACCGAGAATTGCCTCGAAAATTTGTCAAAGGCGCGCCGAGACACCAATAAAGACTACGTTTGAGTTGTCCGAAATTATTAAGAGCGCTATCCCAAAGCAAAACCGCATAGACGGTCCCCATCCTGCGAAAAGAAGCTTTCAGGCTATAAGGATTGAAGTAAACTCCGAGCTTGATGCTATCGAGCCTTTAATAAGAGACGCGGTAGCGGCTATGTCACCCGGCGGACGTCTTGCTATCATATCCTTCCACTCCCTTGAAGACAGAATAGTCAAGCAAACCTATAAATCACTCACGCAAGGCTGCACCTGCCCAAAGGACTTCCCCGTTTGTGTATGCGGTAGAAAGCCGGATATCCGCGAAATTTCCAAAAAACCCATTCTACCGACCGAGGAAGAGCTGACAGTTAATCCTCGCTCACGCAGTGCGAAATTAAGAATTGCAGAAAAAATATGAAAAGGAGAACCCTAAAATGAATTCCTCATGCTACGACAGACTTTATGAAAATATGAAGGCTAGATTTACCGTTGTAAGCGATAATTCGGAATATACACTCGGTGATTATATGAGAATGCAGGCAGCAAAAAAAGAGAACCGCGAAACAGCCCTTGCAGTAAAAAGCACGAGGGGTGAGGGTGCTCTCATATCAGTTATAAATTACGTAACGGACAAGCTCGCAGTGAAGGCACCCGCTCTTAAGGATAAGACTATCCGCCGTTTCCCTGTACGAGCATCTGCCTCTGCTTTCCTTTCGGCCGTTGCCGCCTGCTCACTTGTGCTCTCTATAGGAATAATCGGTGCGAGAACTCTGAATATAGGCAAGCCCGCCGAAGAGTCGGCTTCTCTTTCCGAGACTCAGACAGACCTTTCGGAAACAGAACAGCCCCTCATTCATGTAGAGCGCTGATTTCTTTCATAAATTCAATACTCACAAAATAAGATATAGTGATGGATTTTCCGTTGCTATATCTTTTTTGTTTTTTGGAGATTTATGATGATAAAGGACAGTGTGGCAAAAAAATCAACCGAGGTGCGTATCGTCGCGATATTGACTGTGTTTTTGTTTTTCGGCTGCTTTTTGCTTTATAACGTTTTTCGTCTTGACTACCTTAATTACGGTTACTATAAGGACAAAACCTTCGATCAAGTAACAACAACATCAGCACTCAAGGCCGAGCGCGGCTCTATTTACGACTCAAATATGAACCTACTTGCCGCCACGAAGACCGAATGGCGCATATTTATTTCAACGAGGGATATTAAGAAGGCGGAAAAGGAAGGCAATATAAAATACGGTGAATTAATTGCCAAGGGCTTATCCGAGATATTAAACCTAAACTACGTGTCGGTGCTTAAAAAAATCACCGAATCAAACGTTCTTGACGTTACTATAAAACGCTCGGCAGACGAGTCGGAATACCGCGCGGTGCTTGAGTTCATACAAAAAAACTCGCTTGAGCACCTCGTATTTACGGAAGCGAAATCAACGCGCTATTATCCGCGAGAAACACTTCTCGCCCACGTGCTTGGGTTCACCGGAAGCGACAGTCAAGGTCTTTACGGCCTTGAATACTATTACGACGACCTTCTTTCAGGCACGGACGGCTATTACGTTTACGCGAAGGACGCAAACGGAAACGCGCTGAATACCGAATACTCCTCCTATTTCCCTGCCGAGCCGGGATACAGCCTTGTAACAACAATTGATTCTTATGTACAGGAGGAGCTTGAAGCGATTATTGAAACGGCAAGAGTTAACCACGCTGTAAATAACCGCGTTACCGGTGTCGTTATGGACGTATCAACGGGCGCTATTCTCGCTATGGCAACGTCTTCGCCCTTCAATCCAAACGACCCGTTTACGCTTGACTCGGTTTCATCCGAGAAGCTCGCCGCCTCAGGTTTTGTCCCCGGAAGCGACGAATACAATAAATATAAACGTGAGCTGACAGAAATTATGTGGTCAAACAAAGCGGTGAGCGAAACCTACGAGCCCGGCTCAACCTTTAAAATAGTCACGGTATCGGCGGCTCTTGATTCGGGAGTCGCAAAGCTAACCGACACTTTTTCCTGTCACGGCTCTGTGGGAGTCGGCGGTTGGACGATACGCTGTCATAAGAGGACGGGTCACGGCTCAGGCTTTAATCTTGCTTACGGACTTCAAATGTCCTGCAACCCATGTATGATTGCACTTTCCGAAAGAATAGGAAGTCAGCGCTTTTACGAGTACGTGAAAAGATTCGGTTATTTTGAAAAAACAGGAATAGACCTGCCAAGCGAGGCTGGCACGATATTTCATAATGAGGAAGCACTCGGTACGGTTGAGCTTGCCACCTCTTCATTCGGACAGCGATTTAAGGTAAGTATAATCAGCCAGCTCACAGCCGTAGCCGCGGTTGCAAACGGAGGAGAGCTCGTAACGCCGTACGTGGTCGACAAGGTTATTGATTCATCAGGGAGGGTTATATCGGAAAGAGATACAACGGTAAAGCATAGAGTTATATCTTCCGAAGTAGCAACTACCGTCACTAAAATCCTGACAGACGGCGTCAGCGGTGACGGCGGTGCTAAAAACGCAGGTGTTGTTGGTTACGACGTTGCCGCAAAAACCGGAACGTCGCAAAAATTCGATATACTCGACGAAAACGGCAACTCATATCTGCGTATCGGCTCAACCGTCGGATATTCGCTTGACGGTGAGCGAGGAATAGCGGTCATTATAGTAGTCGACGAGCCCACGACAAGCGTAAAGTACGGAAGCGTCGTTGCCGCACCTTACGTTTCGGCACTTCTTGAGCGAGCGCTTCCCTATCTTGAATACAAATCCAATGCCGAAAGCGTTAATATTGCGCTCGAGAGCTTCGTCGGTATGAATATTGCCACCGCGACAAAGACGCTCTCCGAAAAAGGCATTGCATACGAGGTCGTTGGAAACGGAGACGTTGTACTCTCGCAAACTCCAAGCGGCGGCGACGTTATCACCTATCCCTTGTCAAAGGTTATTCTATACACGGAGAACTCGCCCGACGAGTACGTGACAGTTCCAAGCGTAGTAGGTCTTGATATGCCGAGTGCTATCAAAAAGATAATTAACAGCGGCCTTAACATTAGCTTCTCCGGGATAAGCGCTTCAAATCCCGGCCCGCTTGACAAAATCATAGAGCAATCGATACCGCCGAATACAAGGGTCAAACGCGGCACGGTTATGACACTCCGTGCAATAAACTGCGACTTTGAGGATTAATATGAAACTTAAGAAAATTATAATAGAGAACGAAATATCCACTCACAATTTATATCCGGATACGGAAATACGAGGTATAGCAATAAAGGCACGTGACGTAAGGGACGGATATTTATATATCGTAACAAATCCAGAAAAAGCAAGCTTTGACCTCCTAAAAGCACGTCCTGTCGGAATTATATGCACGGAGTCAACCGAAGTTCCGGGTGAGCTTGCGAAAATCACCGAAAGGTGCGACTGTCCTCTCAGACTTGCCGCACGCGCGTACGCAAGATTTTGTGAAATAGATTTCGGCAGGATAAAATTCATAGGAATAACCGGCACAAACGGAAAAACCACGACATCTGTTATGCTGAAAAAAATACTCACCGATGCGGGCTACAGGGTCGGCTACATAGGCACGGGAAAAATCGAGGCAAACGGCAAGATGCTCTCAGGGGGATACTACTCGATGACCACCCCTGAGCCTGACGTACTCTATCCTGCAATTAAAGGTATAGTCGACGAGGGGTGCGAGGTAATAGTTATGGAGGTGTCAAGCCACGCGCTTTCTCTCGAACGAGTCGAGCCTATTCCCTTTGAATACGGTGTATTTACAAATCTATCTGCCGAGCATACCGATTTTCATCCCGATATGGAGGATTATTTTTCATCAAAAATTAAGCTTATGAGCGCCTCAAAGGTAGGAGTGTTCAACGTTGATGACACTTATTCGAGACGTGCAGCAAGAGAATTTGACAGACGAAAAATCACCGTCGGAGTTTTATGGAAGGGTGATGTTTATGCAAGAGATATTGAGTCGTACGGACTCTCGGGAATAGGCTACGTATACCGCGCAAAAGAATTCTTCTTTATGATGCGGCTAAGACTTCCCGGAATATTCAACGTATACAATTCAATGACGGCGCTCGCGATTGCAATCGATATGGGGATAGCACCCTGCAAGGCAAAGGAAAGCCTTTCCACGCTTTCCGTAGTGGACGGTAGGTTTGAAATAATAAACGGGGACGTAACGGCGATAATAGATTACGCACATACACCCATGGCTTTTGAAAATATATTAAAATCGTTAAAAGCTCTACAAAAACCGCGGCAGAAGTTGAGCGTTGTTTTTGGGTGCGGCGGTGAAAGAGACAGACAAAAGCGACCTTTAATGGCAAGCATTGCAGAAAAGCACGCGGACTGCGTTTACGTAACGAGTGACAATCCAAGAGGCGAGAGCCCCGAAGCAATAATAGCCGACATAGCTCGCGGCTTCACAGTTGACTCCTATATTTGCGAGCCCGACAGAGCGTGTGCAATTCGCAAGGCGATACTTTCGTCAGGTATGGGCGATATTGTTGCTATCATTGGCAAGGGAGCTGAAAAATACAGTATCGATGCCTCGGGATATCACGACTTTGATGAAAGAAAAATTATAGCCGACGCACTTAAAGAAAGAGAGTGTGCGAAATGACAGTCATACTCGACTCACCTATCAGGTTGTATGAAATCGGTTGTATAACGGAGAGCGCAGCTTCTTTTTCTGACGATATAATTATAAATAAAATCTGTACAGACTCGCGAGAGGCACATCACGGTTGCCTTTTCTTCGCACTTGACGGAGCGAAAAGAAGCGGAAACGATTTTATCACGTCAGCAAAGGAGAGGGGGGCTGTAACGCTCGGCACATCGTCACTCTCCGACGTGGCAGTTTCGAATGTGGAAACAGCACTTCTCTCCCTTGCTCGCTATTACAAGAAAAATTACTTAAAAAGTATAAGGAGTACGGTTGCCATAACCGGCAGCGTCGGAAAAACGACGACAAAGGAATTTTTATGTACATTGCTAGAGGATAAGCATAAAATTCACGCAACAAGCGGAAACTACAATAACACACTCGGCGTACCGCTTACGGTTTTCTCTGCACCTAGAGATACTGAAATACTGATATGTGAGCTCGGAATGAACGCCCTCGGTGAAATCGACAAGCTCTCAAGGTGCGTAAATCCCGACGTTTCGGTTATAACGAATATTGGCACGGCGCATATAGGACGACTCGGTTCAAAGGAAAAAATCGCCGAGGCAAAGCTCGAAATACTCAATGGAATGACTGAAAATTCAACCCTTTTCGTGCCCTACGGAGAGGAGCTTTTGAAAAACAAAGGCAAAACCTTCTCTATATCCTCGCCGAAGGCTGACGTTGCCATACTGGGAGATGGAAACCTTAATATATTTTCACAGGGGAAAAAAATCGGTAAATCCTCATTTCTTCTTTCCGGCTATAACCACAGGGAATGTCTTGCGGCAGCACTCGCCGCGGGGCTCTATGTCGGCACACCCACAGAAGTTATTGCGGCAATCCCCAAGATAAGCTCTATACAAACACGGGAAAAAATCTATAGGGTTAGAAATTTTTACGTTTTTGACGATGCCTATAACGCATCATACGAATCCATTGACGCCGCGCTAAACCGTCTTTTCTACCTCTCGGGATATACCAGCAAATCGGTATTACTCGGCGACGTGCTTGAGCTTGGAGCTTTCAGCGAGGAAATTCATATAAAAATCGGCAGACTCCTTGCAAGGATTTCGCCTAGGCAAATTTTCCTTTACGGTCAGTATGCTAAATTTACGGCTATAGGCGCTGAGAGCATGGGTATTCCTAAATCGAGGCTTCACTCCTTTGAAGTTGGCGAGGAGCATGAGCTTGCCGAAAAAATCAAAAAGCTGGCTAAAGACGGTGAAATTATGCTTATCAAGGGCTCACGCGGTATGCATCTTGAAAAAATCGTTGAATACATAAACGGATAATTATACTCGGAAAACTAAGCTGAAAGGATATAATAATATGTTAGACGCCTATTTCCCGCTTTACACCGCGGTATTTTTTCTCGCATTAACAGTCACGGTGATAATAGAAAAAAGGCTCATACCCATACTTTCAAGACGGGCGAGACAACCGATATACGAGGGCGGTCCAAAATGGCATATATCCAAATCCGGCACTCCCACGATGGGCGGTATCGCATTCCTTTTTGCAGTATCATTAGCTTTATTTGTCGGTGTTATATTTATGCTTTTACACGGTATGAGAGACGAGGCGTTATCCCTCATAATCTCAGGCGTATTCTCTCTTTTCAACTCGGCTATCGGGATAATTGACGATATGACAAAGCTCCTGCGCCGTGAAAACGCAGGACTCCGTCCGTATCAAAAGCTGATTTTTCAGCTTGTCACCGCCATTGGTTTTCTTCTCGCAAGGCGACACCTTCTCGGTGACGCGACGACGCTTACTTTTGCCTTTGGAAAAATAGACGTGGGATTCATTTATTATCCTATGGCGATAATTCTCTTACTAGGCATTATTAACTGCGCAAACCTCACCGACGGTATAGACGGACTTGCCTCGGGCGTTGCGTTTGCAATTGGCATTTCGCTATTTTACGTTTCTGCCTCTCTCGTATACGATGTGGCGATAATCGCGGCGGCCATTATCGGAGCTGCCGTCGGCTTCTTGTTTTTCAATATTCATCCTGCCAAAATATTTATGGGAGACACAGGCTCACTCTTTTTCGGAGCGCCTGCGGTATCTGCGGTATTTTCACTCGGTAATCCCCTGCTGGTCATCTTTATCGGCGGTGTCTACGTCATAGAGGGTGTATCGGTTATACTTCAGGTTATTTCATTTAAGCTCTTCGGAAAACGCGTTTTCAAAATGGCCCCCGTGCATCATCATCTTGAGAGGTGCGGTATGGGAGAAAACAAAATTTGTATGATTGCGATTATTATGACCCTCGTATTTTCCGTGCCCGCATTTATTCTCTATTTACCGTAACAAGGAGTGAGGACTTGAAAATTCGAAAAATTTTGTTTAGAGAAAAGGAAAAAGTCCTGACGGGAAGAATTGACCCTGTATTGCTTCTCTCGGTTATCATACTGTCTCTTTTCGGTACGGTTATGGTTTCGAGTGCCGGATATGCTTACGCCTACGCGCGCTACGGTGATGCTCTTTATTTTGTAAAGCGGCAAATTGTGTGGCTCGCAATCGGATTTTTCGTGATGTATGCCGCATCAAGAATACCCGTTTCCTTTTACAAAAAATATACGCCTTACGCATACGGTGCGACACTCGTTCTGCTCGTTTTGGTGCTTGCGATAGGATTTGTCGGCAACGGTGCACAAAGATGGATTTCGATAGGCCCTCTTACCATACAGCCCTCCGAGCTTGCAAAGCTCACCATGATACTGATGCTCGCACGATATTTCGAGGACAACTCGGCACTCGCAACCGACAGAAAAAGCAAGCGCAATGCTCTTATTTTCGGAACTCTCATTCCAGGGGCAATAATGCTTGCGCCTATTTTACTCGTAATGCTCCAAAGGCATCTTTCCTGCATAATAATCCTCGGCACGATAGGACTGCTACTTATATTCACTGCCGGGATTAATCCAAGGTATATATATGCCTTTACAGGACTTGGCGCGATGGGAGTCACCTACATAGCACTCTTTACCGACTACACAAAGGAGCGCATTACCGTTTGGCAAAACCCCGAGGCGTATAAGCTGACGGGCGGATGGCAAACGCTGCAGGGGCTAATGGCAATTGGCTCGGGCGGCATTTTCGGCGTGGGTCTCGGTAAAAGCATACTTAAGCACTGCTACGTCTCCGAGCCGGCAAATGATATGATATTCGCTATTTTGTGCGAGGAGCTTGGATTTGTCGGTGCTGCTCTCGCGCTTTCGCTTTTCGGCTTTCTCATAGCTCGCGGCACGGTAATAGGACTGCGCTCTGAGAGTACGTATGCAAGGCTTGTCGCGCTCGGCGTAAGCATAAAAATGGCGGTGCAGGTGCTTCTCAACGTTGCGGTGGTTACCAACACAATACCGAACACGGGAATTTCACTGCCGTTTTTCAGTTACGGCGGCTCGTCGCTCATAATGCTGTTTTTCGAGATGGGAATAATACTTTCTATATCGAGAAATGCTAAAATCACAAAATGAAGGGGATATAAAATGAAAATCATATTATGCGGCGGCGGCACGGCTGGGCACGTTAATCCCGCACTTGCAATAGCAGAGGAAATCAAAAGACGGGAGCCAAGCTCAGATATACTCTTTATCGGGCGTGAGGGCGGCGAGGAAAACGGAATTATGAGTAGCGCGGGCTTCCCTGTCAGGACATTGACGGTGAAAGGCTTTGAAAGACGGCTGACGCCAAGAAATGCAAAAAGCATACTGCTCGCCATGCGCGCCGTCGGGGAGGCCGGAAAAATTATTAAAGAATTCAAGCCTGAGCTCGTGCTTGGTACAGGGGGGTACGTATGCTGGCCTGCGCTTCGCGCCGCAAAAAAAGCGAGAATTCCAACGGTGCTTCACGAATCCAACGTTTACCCCGGACTTACAGCGAGGCTGCTATCTAGCAGTGTTAGTCTCATGCTCCTTAACAGCGGTAAAACTCTTGAATATTTAAAGCGGCACGACAACGCCAAGGTCGTCGGCAATCCCCTAAGGTATGATTTCGGAAAAATTTCAAGGCGCACTGCAAGAGCAAGGCTTGGTCTTTCTGAGCGCGATATACTTATACTCTCGTTTGGCGGCAGTATAGGCGCGGCGGCCCTAAACGACGCGGTTATTTTCGCTATGAAGGAGTTCTCAAGAAAAAATCCGCACGTTTACCATATCCACGGCACCGGGCGGAGATTTTATGATGAGGTACGCAAAAGCGAGTCTGCCTTATGCGACGGAAAGCGCGTAAGGATAGTGCCGTACGTAGAGAACGTACCCGAGCTTATGCGTGCGGCTGATATCGTCATATCGCGATGCGGTGCTATGACACTGTCAGAATTAGCCGCCGCGGGTGCTCCTGCAATCCTCGTTCCGTCACCGAACGTGACCGATAATCATCAGCTAAAAAATGCGAGGCTGCTATCCGACTCGCAGGCAGCAATACTCATTGAGGAAGCAAGACTTTCCGGCGAGCTGCTTTTGACCGAGCTGTCACGGCTTGCCTCATCGCCCACAGAGCGCTCGGAGCTGTCACGGCGAATTAAGGCATTTGACAAGCCGAACGCCACGAAAAGAATAGTGGAACTCCTTTACGAAGTCCGTACAAAATACAATTCTGCCAAACAATAACTCACACAATAGCATAAGACACGTTAAGAGTAACGAGAAATCAGTCTGTTTTTTCCGACACAGGACAAGGAAATCAGGCTGATTTCTTTAATTTTCTGCATACTGCTCCGTAATTCTATCAATTTTTGTTTTTGGTTTTTGCTCTGCCTCGTTATAAATGCCGTAAAAGTCTACATTTTGTTAACAAAATAAAATATTTTATTTGTACTTGAAATAAATAAAAAAATAATATATAATAAATATATAAAATATGTATCTTCGGGCTTTGCCCTATTCATAAAACAAAAACGGAGGAATACAAAATGGAATTTGATTTCGAGCAGGTATATGACAGCGGTGTAAAAATTAAGGTCATCGGCGTCGGTGGCGGCGGAAACAATGCAGTAAACCGTATGATTTCTACCAACATTCGCGGTGTGGAATTTATAGCAGTGAATACCGACAGTCAAGTTCTAGACACCTCCTGCGCGGCTAAAAAGCTGCTTATAGGCGACAAGATTACGAGAGGTAAGGGCGCCGGCTCAAACCCCGAGGTTGGAAAGCGCAGTGCCGAGGAATCTATCGAGGCTATAAAGGCGGCGCTCGACGGCGCTGATATGGTGTTCATCACCGCCGGCATGGGCGGCGGTACCGGTACCGGTGCTGCTCCCGTTATCGCTAAGGCAGCTAAGGAAATGGATATTCTCACGGTTGGTATCGTAACCAAGCCCTTCTCCTTTGAGGGACGCAGAAAGTACGAGCAGGCAGAGGCCGGTATTGCCGAGCTCTCAAAGTTCGTCGATTCGCTTATCGTTATACCCAACGAGAGACTTAAGCAGGTTGAGGATACCCGTATCACCCTCGCAAACGCTTTTGAAATTGCCGACGACGTTCTCCGTCGCGGAGTACAGTCGGTATCCGAGCTTATCAACGTGCCCGGCTTTGTCAACCTCGACTTTGCCGACGTTACGACTATTATGAAAAACGCAGGCTACGCTCATATGGGCGTTGGCTCGGCAAAGGGTGCCGATAAGGCACAGCTTGCCGCTATGACGGCAATTTCCTCTCCCCTGCTTGAAACCAGCATTGCAGGAGCAACCGGTGTGCTCGTCAGCATAACCGTATCTGAGGACGTACAGCTCGAAGAGGTTGATGCGGCATCGCATATGATTTATGCAGAGGCTCATCCCGATGCTAACATAATCTGGGGTGCAGCGTTTGACCCGACTCTTGAGGACGAGATGCGCGTTACCATTATAGCAACCGGCTTCATCAATCCCGCAGACAAGTCTGTAAAAGCCGCTACCGTATCTCGCACCGTGCCCGCGACTAAGCCCGTGGCCGAGGCGGCTTCTGCTGTTGAGCCCGCAGAGGAGACAGTATTTACCGAGGATAAGACCGATGCTCCCTCGACTGTTGAAGAGGCACTGCTTACCTTTGCAAAGGATAATGCCGATGAGCAGGCAAGAAAGGAAACCAAGACTGCCGAAAGCGCCGCAGCATCAAGCTACGAGCTTGAGTACGACAAGGTATTCACCTTCATAAAGAGAAGCAAAAAATCCTAATAAATACATAAAAGGAGTTAGTCGATGTGACTAACTCCTTTTTAAATTATACTTTTCCGCTTTTAAAAAAACGGGCAAAAAAGAAAAAGTATAAAAATCCGTACTCAAGTTTTTAATACTTTTCAGTGTAAAAATTCTCAAAAATGGCGTTTTTGGACTGATTTTCTGCTGATTTTAACAGAAATAACGGAATAGTATACTTTTTGAGCAATTAGTTTTCAACACAAAAAAGACGGTGAAAAAGTTTTCAACACCTATCAACACCCTAAAACGCACATAACGGAAAAATGGTATTTTCATTTTTTGATATAAAGATTAAAAGAGCGGAGCCTTGCGGCTCCGCTCTTTTAATCCGGTTGTCAGCCTAACATAAGACCTATCGCGGCGCCTACCGCAACGGCAATCATGAGAAGCGCAAGAACTCCTGCTATTATTCTTACGCTCATTTTGGTTTTTTTGTCCTTCATTACTCTTCCCTCTTTATTTTGAACTCTTTTTGTTTTCGTAGTATTTTGCAACCTGTGAGGTAACGTTCTTGCCGCCCGTACGCGAGTGCATCGGTATAAAGGTGTTAATTCTCGAAAGTCCCTTCGCAACGCAGTCCATCGGATCATCGGGCACCGTTACGGGAACACCGAGCACCTTGCTCATCATCATATCAAGTCCGTATAAAAGCGCGCCGCCCCCCGAAAGGACGATACCGTTTTTAAAAACAGCCTCAACATAGTCAAGCGGTATTTTCTTAACCGCGTCGGCAACCGCCATAAGAAGCTTATGTAACGGCTTCTCAAAGACGCCTACGATGTCCTCGGTTGAAACGCTCATACGTACACGGTTACCGGTTAGAGAGAGCGTGCCCTCAATGTCCACGCACTCGGCATCACGCCCCTTCCAAACCGAACCGAGCTTTTCCTTAATCGCTCTCGCAACCGAGAGAGAGACGTTTACGTCCCCCTGCTCAAGTATGTATTGCCTTACGGCTTTATCAAAATCCTCTCCGCCAATGCTCTCACGCGAGGAGTACGTAATCCTTCCGTTATGGAGAACTGAAATTTCGGTAGATGAAGCACCGACGTTTACCGAAATAACGCTCATTAGGGGAGAATATCCCGCGCCTACGAGCGCCGCAAGCGAGCGGCTAACAGAATAACACTCGGTAGCTCCCGCCGTCGAAAGCATACCGAAAAGCTCCTTTTCCTGCTTCGGAAGAAAGTCACACGGCACACCGACCACACATCTCACACGCTCAGCGGGTAAAACCGCCGTTATTGCGTTAGCGATAACGCTCTCGGTTATGCGGTGGTCAAAGAGAAGTCCGTTTTTAAACGGGCGCACGAGCATACCGCCCGTAACCTCCTCACTGCCCATCATTGCCTGATTACCGACCGAAATAATGCGGTGAGAATCCTTGTCTATAAGCGCAATGGACGGCTCACGGTATACGCCGGTGGTGACGTCGCTGAGCGTAATATTTGCGTATCCGAGGTCAAGTCCGATTTTCGTAACCATGCCGCACTCCTTTCTTAAATGTCGGTTGTACTCTTTATTATACTATATACGCGAGAGAATTTCAAGTGTATTTTCAAAATTAAATGCACAAGTTAAAAGTAATCGCAAATTCTCTCCTTAAGAGTCGTATAGCGCGAACTCACGCGGTTGTTCTCTACCATCCTGCGCACTATATCGGGGCGGCCTACGATAATTACCATTCTCCTTGCGCGTGTGACCGCCGTATAGAGAAGATTTCTCGTCATAAGAGGGGTTGGACAGGAATATGCGGGAAATATAATTATCGGGTACTCAGAGCCTTGACTTTTATGTACTGTAATAGCGTAGGCTAGCTCAAGCTCCTCAAGCATATCAAAGCTATAATCGGCGAGCCTGTCGTCATAGGCTACCGTAACCTTCTCGGCAGCGGTATCAATTTTTTGAACAATGCCAATATCACCGTTAAAGAGCCCCACACCCACAGCGCCGCGGCGCTCCCATTCTATGTCGTAATTGTTGGTAATCTGCATTACCCTGTCGCCTTCACGGAAAAGAGTGCCGTGACTTGATTTTTCTCTCTTAAACCTTGCCGGCGGATTTATGCTTGCCTGAAGCACCGCGTTAAGCGATACTGCGCCTCCCTGCCCCTTTTTTGAGGGTGTTATAACCTGAATGCTTTCCCTGACGTCCTTACCGTAGGCTCTCGGAAGCCTTTCGGTTATAAGCGCGGCTATAGCCTCAGGTATAGCTGCGTCGCTCTCGCGGGCAACGAAAAAGAAATCGTTATCGGTGACGTTAAGCGTGGGCATATTTCCCGAATTTATCTTATGCGCGTTGGTAATTATAAGGCTTTCCTTTGACTGACGGAAAATCTCGGTAAGCTTTATCGTGCGTATTCTCTCCGAGGCGATAAGGTCGTAAAGAATATTGCCGGCTCCTACGCTCGGCAGCTGGTCGGAGTCTCCGATAAGTATAAGGCGCGAGCCCCGCTTCATAGCCGAAAGGAGTGCCTCGGTCAGCGCGAGGTCTAGCATAGACGCCTCGTCGACAATCACTACACTTTCGGTTAGAGGATTTTTTTCGCCCTTGGCAAACCGCATCTTACCGTCGCCTGCTCGCTCCATCTCAAGCATACGGTGAACAGTCTTTGCCTCCTTGCCGGTGGCCTCGCTCATACGCTTTGCGGCACGGCCGGTGGGTGCGGCGAGAACAACCTTCTTACCCATACTTGCAAATATAGAAAGTAAAGCCTTAACAACTGTGGTTTTACCTGTGCCGGGGCCGCCCGTAAGTATCATTACACCGCACTCAAGAGAGGTGAAGAGTGCCTCGCGCTGCATAGGCGCGAAGGAAATATCAAGGCTATACTCAACCTTTTCGATAAGCGCCTCAATATTCTCGGCAGAAAAGCGCTCAACCTCGCTCGCCATTCTGTAAAGGCGCTTTGCTATGTAGTTTTCCGCCTCGCTTACCTCTCGCGTCATAACGTAGCGCACGTCACCCGACTTATACTCGGCGAATATTCCCTCTCTTATCATTCTATCGAGCTCACCCTCAACGAACCGAACATCAAGCGAAAGAAGGTCTGACACCGCTTTAACCGTCATATCAAACGGAAGAGCGGTATGCCCACTAATGCACGCGCTTTGCCAAAACACGTGCTCCGTGCCGCTTACTATTCTGTTTTTCGAGGTCGGGGAGTGTCCGAGAGAAGCTGCAAGCGCATCAACCTTGTCAAAAGGAAGTCCGAGCTCGGAGTCTGCAAGGACGTACGGATTTTCGGTAATAATGCCGACGGCTCCCGCTCCAAGCTGCTTATAGACTCGGGTAATCTCGCCCGTCTCCATAAAATCCTTACAAAACATCATAATACCGCGAATGTCCGTCTGCTCCTTGAAGGACTCGCAGATTGCCGCTGCCTTTTTCATAGTTATACCGGGTATATCAGCAAGCCACTCGGGGTGATTTTCAATTACGTCAAAGGATTCCGTGCCGAAGCGGTTAACTATTTTGAGAGCGGTTACAGGGCCTATACCCTTTACTGTCCGAGAGGAAAGATACTGCAAAATTCCGTCAACCTCACGCGGCAAGTGCTTTTCAAAGCTGTCAAAGGCAAACTGCTTGCCAAATTCCTTGTGATAGGTCCAGTGGCCCGAGAGTGTTATCTCCTCGCCGGGCGACGCCATGGGAATTATACCGACTGCAACAACAAGATTAGCCTCGCGGTCTACGACCTCGAGGACGGTATAATCATTATTTTCGTTGCGGTAAACCACATCTTCAACGGTTCCCTCTAATATCTCGGCAGAATATTTTTTCATAGCGCGTCCTTTGCTTTTGTTGAGTATATTATATCAAACATTCAAGTGAGTTGCAAGCAGTTTTTTATTCTACAACAAAAAAAGACGCGCACCAAGGGATAGCCAAGGCGCGTGTCTTTTTTAAGGTTAGATGCAAAGCTCGCGGAGCTTATCCGCAATATCGCACTCCTCCCACTTTACGCCAAGCTCTTCTCTGCCCATATGACCGTAAGCGGCAAGCTGCTTATATATAGGCGTGCGGAGCTCGAACTTTTTGATTATAGCCGCGGGGCGAAGGTCAACGAGCTTTTCCACAGCTGCGGAAATCTTTTCCTCGCAGACGGTTGCCGTACCAAAGGTATCAATCATAACCGATACGGGACGGGCAATACCAATTGCATAGGCTATCTGCACCTCGCATTTCTTTGCAAGGCCTGCCTTGACAATATTCTTCGCTACGTATCTTGCAGCGTAGGATGCACTGCGGTCAACCTTTGTCGGATCCTTTCCTGAGAATGCGCCGCCGCCGTGACGGGAATAGCCGCCGTATGTATCAACGATAATCTTTCTGCCGGTAAGTCCCGTGTCACCCTGCGGACCGCCGATAACGAATCTGCCGGTGGGGTTAACGTAGATATTAACCTTGCCGTCAAGCAGCTCGTGCGGCACGGTAGGAAGAATAACCTTATCGATTATATCGCGGCGGATAGTTGCCATATCAACGTCAGCACTGTGCTGGGAGGACACGACAATAGTGTCTATACGGGTAGGCACACCGTCTATGTACTCAACGGTAACCTGCGTTTTTCCGTCAGGGCGAAGATAGGAGAGCGTACCGTTCTTTCTCACCTCGGTCAGCCTTTTTGCGAGCTTGTGAGCAAGGGATATGGGAAGCGGCATAAGCTCTGGAGTCTCGTCGCAGGCGTAACCGAACATAAGTCCTTGGTCGCCGGCACCCGTATCAAGCGCGTCGGTCATCTCGCCGTCCTTTGCCTCAAGGCACTTATCAACGCCAAGCGCAATATCCTCGCTCTGCTCGTGGATAGAGCTGATGACCGCGCAGGTGCGCGCGTCGAAGCCGTATTTTGCTCTGTCGTAGCCTATCTCGGCAACGGTGTCTCTCACGATTTTCTGAATGTCAACGCGCGCCTTCGTGGTAATCTCACCCATAACTGTGATAATACCCGTGGTTGCAAAGGTCTCGCAGGCAACACGGCTCTCGGGGTCCTGCGCTATCATCTCGTCAAGGATTGCATCGGAAATTTTATCACAGATTTTATCGGGGTGACCCTCGGTAACCGACTCCGAGGTAAAAAGAATTTTCTTCATTTTTCGTCCTTTCTCTTTCAAAAAAGCGAGTGCTCGGGACACAAATTCCCGAGCACCGAGCAAAACTCATCTGTCAGGAATTGGCACCTTATATAAAACAGGTTGCCGGGCTTCACAGGGCCAGTCCCTCCGCCACTCTTGATAAGCAATATTTAATTAGTGTAAATATTATAGCACACACTTCGACAAAAAGCAAGTGCTTTTTCGAAAAAATATCAAAGCACGATGTGCGCCGGGAGTCCGTTCTCGTACTTAACATCAAGCTCGCCGATAATGAGGGGAAGAAGATATTTGATGCCCGCCTCGGTAATGCCGTTGCCTGCCTCGTTGATATATTCGTCGGGCACGTGCTTTACTGCGTTTGCGATAGAAGAAATATCAGATGCGCCAAAGGTTACAGAGTAATTCTCACCGGGTACGCGGTCGATAGTCATCATAACACCGGTTCTGCCGTCAACAGCCGCCTTTACTGCGGCGCGGCCTACACCTACAGACTCGGTAATATCGGTAAGCGACGCGATATGCGCTGCGGCACGCTGAGGAAGGTTAAGCTCAATAGAGCGTACCTTGCAGCCAATTCTTTCCTTAACGAGTCCCTCAAGCACCTTGCCGACACCGGAGAGTGCTACGTGACCGAAGGCGTCAACCGCTCTTGCGCCAAGGCCCTCTCCGACGTATCTGCCGTCGGCAAACTTAACGCCCTCAGAGATAGCGACAAGCACTGCGGGGTGGTCCTTCTGAATTTCGTTTACAGATGCGATAAACTCCTCGGGGTCAAAGGTACACTCGGGGAGATATACGAGGTCGGGTGCAAGTCCGCCCGATACCACAGGGAGCGCTGCCGAGGCGGTAAGCCAGCCTGCATCTCTACCCAT
>JAZNHD010000011.1:0-3836 GCA_045576815.1 Eubacteriales bacterium | reverse complement strand
AAATTCGCTCTCTCGAAAATTCGCAGAACTCTGTGCCTTAATTTTTAGTTGATTTTGGTGCTTGGCTCTCGCAGCCAAGTGCGGACTTTGCAAGAGAGATAAGTGCCGAAAGCTCTGAAAATTAAGAGCACAGAGCGTGTTTGGATTATTCACTCTTGCCTATCGAGCGACGGAAAGCCGTAGTAACCTACGGCGACCCGAGGGAGTCGAGGGGTAACGAAGTAATGCAAAGAATTATCCGACGAGATTAAGGGGTCAATCTATTAGGTCCTCTAAATAAGAACTGTGCTTCCTTAATCGAAAGTCCGAGGAAGAGCATGGTAAGGCGGTCAATACCGATACCGAAGCCGCCGTGGGGGGGACAGCCGTACTTGAAGAACTCAAGGTAGAACTTAACGTCCTCTGCAAGCCCCTTCTCCTCCGCCTGAGATTTAAGGACGTCGTATCTGTGCTCACGCTGTGCGCCGGTGGTAATCTCAACGCCGCGCCAGATAAGGTCGTAGCCCTGAGGCACACCCGCCTCGTCACGCATATGGTAGAACGCGCGCTCTGCCGCTGCGTAATCGGTGATAAAGAGGAACTCGTGGTCGAACATATCCTTTGCAAGCCTCTTTGTCATACGCTCAGCCTCGGTGGTAAGGTCGCCGTGAAGCTCGGCGGGAACGGTGTAGCCATAGCGCGCTTCAAGCTCAGCGTAGACATCGGCAAGCTTCATTCTCGGGAAAGGAAGCGCGGGTACTTTAACCTCATATTCCTCACCGAAGAGAGCCACAATCTCCTCACCGTGCTTTTCTTTAACACGGGTAAGGGCAAAGTGGAGAAGCTCCTCCTCCATCTTCATAACGTCATCATACGAGTCGATGTATGAGAACTCAAGGTCAAAGCCGGTAAACTCGGTGGCGTGCTTGTTGGTATAGGACTTCTCTGCTCTGAAAACGGGGCCGGTCTCAAAGATACGCTCAAGGCCTGCCGCCATAGCCATCTGCTTATAGAACTGAGGCGACTGCGCAAGATAGGCGTTCGTATCAAAATACTTAACCTCAAAAACGTCAGAGCCCGACTCGCTTGCCGCAGCTATGAGCTTCGGGGTATGAATTTCGACGAAATTACGCTCGGTGAGAAACTCACGCATTGCGGCGGTAAGTGTGGTCTGCACGCGGAGCATAAGGTGATTTACGTCACGGCGAAGGTCAACCCAGCGGTAGTCCATACGCACGTCGATATCCGAGTCGTCCTTGATGGGAAGTGCCTCGGCAACAGACTCAATTTTCATTGATGTCGGATACATCTCCTTGCCGCCCATCTTGACGTACTCGCTGAGGACTACCTCGCCCTCAAAGCTGACTACCGAGTGAATGGTGAGCTGATTTAGCATATCCTCCATCTCGGGATGCTTTTCCTTTTCAATAGTCACCTGCAGCTTGCCCGTGATGTCCTTAACGACTATGAAGGCCATAGTCCTCTTGTTACGGAAATTCTCAACGAAGCCCTGTACGCGACAGACGCCGGGGGTAACGTCCTTAATATAGGTTCTTTCCATTTTTGTATGTCCTTTACTTTTCTAATTTATTCAGACATAATTATTATACCATATTTTTTATTATTTTCAAGCGGTTTTATGAAAATCCCGAAAAATTAGGCAAGAGCTGCTAGCCTAAATCCCCATAGCTTCTCTTTAGCGCCAGCTCAAAAGCCTCGTTAACGTCAAAGTCGCCGTACCGTGCTCCTTCTCCCTTTGGCTTTTCCTGCTTTGCCGCTTTCTCGGGTCTGTTGCGCTCCCACGAGTCGATAAGCCGCCTCCAATCGCGAACCGGTTCACCCTCTACCCTCCAGCCGCGTTCCTCGTTACAGTCGTAAAACTCCTTTGGCGTTATGCGCTTAATCCCATTTTCCCTTACGTATTCCTCAATTTCGGAAAGAGTCGGCTTTTCGGCTCCGGACGTGAAAGCAGCACCTGCACCCTCCTCTCCCCTAAGTATGCCTTCGGATAAAATGCCGCTGCCGCCCTGTCCCTCGTCCTCTTGCGTGAAATCGCATAAAACGTTACCGTAAGCCCTGCCCTCCCCGCCCCTCTCGGTATGGGCTTTGATATACGCCTCTGTTTCTGTTTTTGTTTTGGGTTGGGTTTGTGTATATGCTTCTGTTTCTGTTTCTGTTTTGGGTTGGGTTTGGGTTTCTGTTATGTAAACCCCACCCCCTATATCCCCCTCCCCTAAAGCCGCGGTGCTTTTTTTCTTTCGTTTTAGCATTCTCTCAAGCTGACCGCGAATCATAACCGCTACCGCCCTTGCGTTTTTAGAAACGCTCTCAAAGCCATCGCTGCCGTCGCGGTAATATCTGCCGATAGCCAATACGAGCTTGGCAACGTCGGAGATTGACATTTTTTCAAACACCTCAAACCAATCGTAAAATATACAAAAGCCTCTTGAACTGTCGCTCACATTAAAATTCCTTTCGCTTGCCGTTTTTCTTTTATTGTAGCAAAAGTTTTCCGAAAAGTAAGTATAGTACCCCTCCAAAGTTTTCAGGGTCAGGAGTGCATTTTATTGTGCAGGTTGCATAATAGGTGACAAAAGCCGCGCACGGCTCGCACTCTCCCCCACCCGCCTCTGCGAGAGCCCTGACGCAGTAAATACGGTGAATACTGTCGCGTTTTTTAGGAAATGTCACGAAATTTTAATACCGTTATCAAAAAAATCGCACCGAGCTTGTCGGTGCGATGCAAATGATGTTTAACTCGCCGCTCCCGACTGTCTTTATAGAGAGCAGAAATCGGCGGTTACGAGCGACGGCGTACGAGGGTACGACGAGCGAGAAAACGGCGATAGAAAAAGCGAGGTGTGCCGTCTATGCGACAACCTCGCTTCTTTAGGTTATGCCTCTATAAAACAGTCATCACTCTTTAGGAGCTGCGTCTCTCATAGAGAGATTCTGTCTGCCCTTCTCGTCGGTTCCGAGATACTTAACGCGAACGGTGTCGCCGATTGCAACGACGTCCTCAACCTTCTCAGTCCGCTTGTCCTGGAGCTTCGAGATGTGTACCATACCCTCCTTGCCGGGAGCGAACTCAACGAACGCACCGATAGGAATAATTCTGGTAACTGTACCCTCGTAGGTCTCACCTACCTCGGGCTCGAATACGATAGCGTCGATAATAGCCTTTGCCTTATCCGCGCTGTCACGCTCAACGGCAGCGATAAATACAGTGCCGTCGTCGTTGATATCAATCTTAGCGCCGGTGTCGGCAACAATCTTCTGAATTACAGCGCCGCCCTTACCGATAACGTCACGAATCTTATCGGGGTCGATGGTCATAGAAATCATCTTGGGAGCGTATCTTGAAACCTCGGCACGAGGTGCGGGAATTGCCGCAAGGATAACCTTGTCGATAATCTCATTTCTGCCCTGGTGGGTGGTCTCGAGCGCCTGCTTGATAATTTCGGGAGTAAGTCCGTCAACCTTAAGGTCCATCTGAATAGAGGTGATACCCTTTTTGGTGCCTGCTACCTTGAAGTCCATATCGCCGTAGAAGTCCTCAAGGCCCTGAATGTCTATCATAGTATCCCAAGAGCCGTCCTCAGCGGTGATAAGACCGCAGGAGATACCTGCAACGGGAGCCTTGATCGGAACGCCCGCGTCCATAAGCGCGAGAGTAGAACCGCAAACAGAGCCCTGAGAGGTAGATCCGTTCGAGCTTACGACCTCGGAAACAAGACGGATAGCATAGGGGAACTCCTCCTCGGAGGGAAGCACGGGAACGAGAGAACGCTCTGCAAGTGCGCCGTGGCCAATCTCACGTCTGCCGGGGCTGCGAAGCGCCTTAGCCTCAAGTCGGA
>JAZNHD010000010.1:0-8351 GCA_045576815.1 Eubacteriales bacterium | reverse complement strand
CCGCATCAAAAAGCTGCAACAATATCAGAGTCGATACCCTCGTTTATTTCGTTGCCGATTTGTCCGCAAAGTACCATATCAATTTTACACAGCCCCGACTTTGGCAGTATCTGTTCAGATACGGTAACGAAGGCTCGGTTGTGGAGGAGCTTGACAGAGAGCTTACCTCCCTCCTTTTCTTTAAGGACGAAAAGCAGGATTTCAACGGTATCGTAAGGCTTATTGAATATATCAACGCCGAGTTTTCAAAGGATTTTGCATTTCTTTCCGAAAACAATCCGTATAACGGAAAGGAAAGCACCGAGTACGTCCAGCTTTGTATAATAAAGGCACTCCGCGTTAAAAAGGCGGACGACGACGTGCGCCTTTGCAATATCGCCCTGATAATTCTCGATAATATATACGAAACCTACCGCCTCGTAAAAAGCGAGAGAGAGTACGGTGCGCTTTGCGACTTTTCACAGGGCGTGTGGGGGCGTGTTATTTCCCTCGCCCTCGGTGTGTTCGAGGAGGAAAACTACCGCTGGTTTTCACCCGAAATCGTACATTCCTTCCTTAATCTTTATCGCGCCGCGCCCGCGCACGAGCGACCCCTCGGCTTGCTTTCCACCGCGGAGTTCCTTTGTGCCGCGCGTTCAAACCTTATCCTCGGACCGAATATTCACGGTGCGGAGGCGGACGACCTTACCCTCCGTATAAGCGAGGAGGAAAGGGAGGGCTTCATCGACCCCGTTTACGACCACTATCTCACCGTAAAATTCGCCGCAGAGGAAACGAAGCGCAACGAAAAGGCAACCTTCGGTAACACCCCCAACTATTTCGGTATTCTCCGAATGTCGAAAAGCGAGAGGGACGAATATTATATTGCCCTTTCACGCCTTGGGGAGGAAAACGTCCTTCGCTTTTACTCTAATCTTTACGATACCTTCTGCGCCTGCTCGCGCGTTTTGGACTCTATAAAGTATTCCTGCTACGGCTTGTATCAAAACGATATTGCCGCAAAGTACAGGCTTCCCGAAAATACGAAGTACCAAAGCGACCTCGGCTACGTAAGCCTTATTCTCGATAAAATGTTCTCGATTATAAAGGATATATATAAGGAGGACGAAAGAATTCTCGAAAGAATTTCCGAAATCCACGATATGTACCTTTCGGAGGATGAAAGAATTAACGAAATCATACTTTTGGAGCTTGCCGCCTCCGAGTTTTCGGGCATATCCCTTTTCGGCTATCTCATTTGTATGATTGCGAGAATAAAGGGAAACCGCGAAATCCTTCAAAATATGTACCTCGGCATCGGAAGCTATCTCGTAAGATTTATCTTCCTTATGTATCACGAAAGCGCAACCAACGATATAAACAATTCGGATTTCAAATATATGGTGCTTATTCTCGACACCTATGCCGACCCCTCCGATGCAATTCTCGGCTATCTTTCCTGGTGCTCTACGCGCGTTAAAACCGACGTAACCGACGGAATGATTAAAAGCTACCTTTCGGAGCATATCGACGAATGCGTTGAAAACCTTGAAACGGTTGCTGATAATCTTAGCATCAACGATTACGAGGGATATATCTCCAATATTTATTCAATATCCTATCTCTCGGACGAGCAAACGAATAAAATTTACCGAAGGCTCGCGCAAATCCTCCTGTCCACCAAATTCACAAGGAACGAGCGCGTGGAGCTTTGTATAGAGCTTGCAACCCTTCTTTCCGAGGGCAAAATGTCGGAGAAATTCGCCTCGCTTGCGGACGGCGAGCTTGTTGAACGGCTTAACAGCGCCGAACACCGAAATTCCGCGTGCATTGCCTACGGCGAATATATAAAGCTTGACGAAAAACGCTTTTTGCCCCTTTTCCCGCAGGTCGCGAAAAAAATCCTTTCAAGCTCAAAGGTAAAACGGTACGATTTCTTTATCCGTTATTTGAATAACGAAATGCAGACGGATACTCAAACCGAACAGGGCGGCGAGCTAATCGCAATGCTTATCTCGGATTGGTTTTTGCGCGTGTGCTGCGGGTACAGAATATCTCACGATAAAATATCTGCAAGGCGTTATTTACACTTTTTGATAAGCGCTGCGAAATTCTTTAATATTACGGATGACCTTCAGATGAAGCAGGGGCTGATTCGCAAAAAGCTGGAGGAGGAATTTTCCTTCTTTGCCGAGCTTGAAACGAACGAGCGCTTCTTTATGCGAAGATGGGAGAAAACGTCGATAGTAAACCTTATCGTCTATCTTCTCAAAACCTCCTACCTCGGCACCTACGGTAAAAAATCCGCCGAGGGCGAGGCTCTTACCGCGGAGCAGATAAAGAACGGCGCGTATTACGAGGCTCCCTTGATTTTTTCCAACGGAGAAAACTACGTAAACTTCAAATATCTTGAAATTCTCGAGGCTATAAGCAAAAACGAGCAGGACGTGCAAAGCATTCTCGACGAGGACGCCTTCCTTGAAAAGCTTCTTGCCGACGCAAAGGAAATAATCGAAGCTCTGCTCGACGAAAAAACCGCCCGAAGAATGACCGAAAGGCTTGAGCGCATCCACCTTTCAAGCCGAAGGTTTTAAAAAACACAGCCTGTAACCGTTGTGTATAAGCCAAAGGCATAGGGGGGCACCGTAAAAAAGTGCCTCCCTTAAATATTGCTTGCTAAAAAACGCATTTGTTAAACCCGCACAAAAAACTTTCGAAAATTTTTTCAAAACCCCTTGACAAACGAGAGCCGTTTGTGTATAATAACACAGGTATCCTAAGACAGCAGGTTCCGGTAAAAGCATTGCTTTCCTGCCGAGGTGAAGAATAATCAAATAATTCGCGCCCTTTTGTGCGCGTTTTGGGGTTGTCCTTTCTCGGTAAAGCTTTGGCTTTTTCGGAAAGGATTTTTTGTTTTAAATTTTTATGGAGGTGAAAACAATGCCAAGTAATAAGATTCTTGAAGAAAAGAAACAGGTCGTCGAGGCTCTCGCTGCTAAAATGCAGAACGCAGCTGCAGGCGTGCTTGTAAAGTACGAGGGCATTACCGTTGCAGAGGACACCGAGCTTCGTGCCGCACTCCGCAAGGCTGGTATCGAGTATTCCGTTATGAAGAACACTCTCACCGGCAGAGCGTGCGAGATGGTTGGCTACGGTGATATGAAGCAGCATCTTAACGGTATGACAGCAATCGCTATCAGCCAGGATGATGCTATCGCTCCTGCAAAGATTATGAAGGAATACGCTGACAAGATCCCCACATTCGAGATCAAAGCTGGTTTCGTAGATGGCGGTCTTCTTGACAAGGCAGGCGTAGAGGCACTCGCTGCTACTCCTTCTAAGGAAGTTCTCATCGCTAAGATGATGGGCAGCCTTATGTCTTCTCTTTACGGTCTTGCTTACGTGCTTCAGGGTAAGATTGATAAGGAAAACGGTGGCGAGGCTACCGAAGCTCCCGCAGAGGCTTAATTCTTTAACTTAATTTGTATTAAATTTTGAATTTTTCGGAGGATAAAAAAATGAACGAAAAGACTACACAGATTCTTGACCTTGTTAAAGGTCTTACTATTCTTGAACTCGCAGATCTCGTTAAGGCTCTTGAGGAGGAGTTCGGTGTATCCGCAGCTCCCGTAGCAGTAGCAGCAGCTCCCGGTGCTGCAGCAGCAGCTCCCGTTGAGGAGAAGACCGAGTTCGACGTTATTCTTACTAACGCTGGTGCTTCCAAGCTCAACGTTATCAAGATCGTTAAGGATCTTTGCGGCCTCGGCCTTAAGGATGCTAAGGACCTCGTTGGGAGCGCTCCCAAGACCATTAAGGAAGGCATCTCCAAGGAAGACGCAGAGAAGATCGCAGCTGACCTCAAGGCAGCAGGCGCTGAAGTTGAAGTTAAGTAATTTCATCTCTCATAAAGAAAAAATGCAACCACCTGCTGGTTGCATTTTTTTGTTTCGTTTTTATATAGTAGGTCTATGTTTTTGCAATTTTCATCGAGTAAATTGACAAACCGCCTTTTCATATAGTACAATATATTTGGAGGTGATATTGTGAAGGTTATATTTTTGGATATTGACGGAGTATTGAATTCCGTAATGTATGATGCTGAACGCACCGTGGAGAGTGCATATAACCGCATCGATATGTCGCGCGTGGCTCTCCTTGCGAAAATAGTGAAAAATACCGATGCCAAGCTCGTTTTCAGCTCTACTTGGCGTGACGAGTGGGAGATTAATCCTGCCGATTGCGGTGATGACGGCTTGTACGTAAACTCTTGTCTTCGGGAATATGGACTCTCCTTGATAGATAAGACACCCACGCTTGATTATTCCGATGACAGAAAGGATGAGATACTCGCCTGGTTAAGGGACAAAGGGCAGAGCGTTACGTCCTTTGTCATTATTGATGATATTAATTGCGGCTGGGGTGAGCTTACCGACAGGGTGGTTGTTACCAATCCTTACTGCAGAGGCCTTGAAGACTCACACGTTGAGCGCGCAATCTATATTTTGAACAACCGTAGCCGCTAACCGTATTTTGCAAAAGGCGGACACCGACCGTCTTATACGTGCGCGGTACGTCACTTGATGAAGTCCTCTCTCATAGGGGTGAAAATATCTAAGAGAGCCCCCGACTCTAAACAGACAACACCGTGTGGAACGTCGGGCTCTGTTATATAGGTATCACCCTTTGAGATGACTTTTGTTTCATTTCCTATAGTCGCTTCAAAGCTTCCTTCCAAGACGTATGATATCTGAACGTGAGGATGGGTATGCACAGCACCAATCGCGCCCTTATCAAACCTTACCTCTACCGACATCATATCCGTGTTGTATGCGAGGATTTTTCTTGACACGCCCCCACCGAGCTGATTGATTTCTATATCAGAACCTTTAATGAACATATTATTTTAACTCCAATGATTTCATAGTTTTTCTTTGTTTAAGATAGCGTCGTCTTACTTCTGTTATGAATTTTTGTACACGCTCCGATTGATAATCGCGGTATGACCAGGGGAGCTTGTGCCATTCTCCCTTTGCCCAGAATAACGTCAGTTCTGTGTATATTCCGTCTTCCAGCGGAATTCTGAAGCCGGCGTTTTTAGTAGTGGCAAGCATAAGTCTGCCGTGATTGATAAAGCCCGGGTCGAGATTTATTTTTCTGTTTCCGTCTACCGATAGTATGCGCTCCATCTCGTTGGTGGCTTTTTTTATTTCCGCCTGTCTTGCAGGGTCTACTGGGTCCTTAAATGAGAAGATAACTCTCTGTCCCTCGCCGCCGAGCTCACAGTCATAATAGTCGGAGAACTCCTTCGAGAATGAGAAATGCTCGGATTTACCGTCGATTTCGCCAAATGCCTCCGTAAGCATATCGAGAGCTCTCTTATATACCTCTATGTCGTTGTATATCACGCCCACAATGAGCTTTTCTTTTTCAAATTCATATACCTGTCCCACGGCTATACCTCTTATAAAGTTAGTCATTTGCTACGTGAAGCCGTAGCAGATAAAGTTTACGTATAAATTATACACCTTTTAAGATTGGTAGTCAAGTATATTTAATTATATGTCAAATTGAGGGAAATATCGGGAAAGGCTATCTCAAATTGTATATCAGCGCATTTTTGATAAATATCTCTCGCCTCTGTCGTTTATTGTAAATACGGTCGTCCCGCCTACGTTCTCCTTGCGTTTAGCTATTCTAAGCGCAGCGGCAAATGCCGCACCCGTGGAGAAACCTGCAAATATCCCCTCTACCGTGGTGAGAATTCGCGCATATTCACGCGCCTCCTCTGTGCTTACGGTGATTATTTCATCAACCACCGCACCGTCGTATAGCGGCGGTATAAGGTTTGCGCCTATTCCCTCAATTCCGTGTGTACGCGCAATTCCTCCGGATAACAGGGGAGATTCCTCCGGCTCAACCGCAACTATACGTATACTTTGATTTTTTTCTTTAAGATATTTTCCTATGCCCATAAGAGTGCCTCCCGTACCTACACCGGCCACAAAGCAATCCACGTTTCCGCACAGACTGCGATAGATTTCCGGTCCCGTAGTCGCATAGTGACACCTCATACATTCTGAGTTTTCGAACTGTCTTGGCATAAAGGAGCAGGGCAGCTCTTTTTTTATTTCCTCGGCAAATGATAGAGCACCGCGCATTCCGTCATCTCCATGACTCAGTATTACCTCCGCACCGTAGGCGCGTATGAGCTCTTGTCGCTCCTTGGATGCCGTTTTTGGCATGACAATTTTCACACGGTATCCGCGTGATGCCCCTATCATAGCAAGAGAAATTCCCATATTTCCCGACGTTGCCTCAACTATGGTGCATCCTTTGTAAAGAGCACCGCTTTTTTCAGCCTCTATGATTATTGCCGCGGCGGCGCGGTCCTTGATGCTGCCCGAGGGATTGTCATATTCCGCCTTGGCGTATATTTTTTCCATTGTCTTAAATTCGGATTCTGACCGTGTGAGGCGTATTATTTTTGTGTTTCCAATCGCTTCGTATATGCCACTCATTTTTGCTCCCATTTTGTTTTTTTACAATATATGCACAGTGGAGAAAAAAAGCCAAAATCATATAATGTAATGAGGTCGTGCTATATAGCACAGACTATCAACCCTTATCAAAAGAAAAGGAAAATACAAAATGGAAAGAAACGTAAAAGGTATGCCCGTACAACCCGAGGAGTGTCATATCACAGACGAGGCAACTCTCTTTGACAAGCCCCTTGCATACGCGTACGTGCCTATCCAGAGATGGAGAATGCTTTATACACCCGAGGATGGAATAAAGCGCGGCACTATCTTTGAGGAGCTGGATAAGCCTATGGAGGAATACGGTCATGACTAAAGATGAACTTATGAACAAGATACACGCATTGAGCTTTGCACTCACTGAAGCACAGCTTTTTCTCGACACGCACCCCGACTGCAAGCAGGCGCTTGAGTATTATCGTCGCACTGCAGGCGAGCTCGATACAGCTATGACGGAATATCAGAACAAATACGGTCCGCTTGTAGCAGATGCAACCGGCAGTGACGGATGGAACTGGGTAGACGGTCCGTGGCCGTGGCAAAATAACTGCGAGATGAACGGCACACACAGACAGAATGGCAGATAGGAGGAGAAGATATGTGGATTTATGAAAAGAAGCTACAATATCCTGTAAGGATAAAGAATCCCAATGCGCGTCTTGCGAGCCTTATAATAGATGCGCTCGGTGGTCCGGACGGTGAGCTGGGAGCGGCAACGCGTTATCTTAACCAGAGATTTACAATGCCGTCAGGTAAGATAATTGCTACTCTGACAGATATAGGCTCTGAGGAGCTTGGCCATGCCGAGATGGTGGGAGCAATTATTTATCAGCTCACGAGAAATCTTACCCCCGACGAGATAGTGGCAGGCGGATTTGACAAGTATTATATTGGACACGGTGTAGGTGTATATCCTGCAGCTGCATCAGGTGAGCCATTTAATGCAGTTGCAATATCGTCGAAGGGTGACGCGCTCTCCGATCTTAACGAGGACCTTGCCGCAGAGCAGAAGGCAAGGGTAACCTATGATAATATATTGAGATTATCAAACGATCCCGATGTCAACGACGTAATTAAATTCCTGCGCCAGCGAGAAATCGTGCATTATCAAAGATTTGGCGAGGCTATGCGTTCTTTAACGGAGTAAAGAACACAGTGAAATCTGCCTGTGGCAGATGAAATCCGACAAGATTGGATGAAATCACTCCGTGATGAAATCTTCGCTTTCGCGAAGGTGATAAATTAAAAACAGGGCGGTTTGAGAAATCAAATCGCTCTTTACTTTTTCTAAAATGTATGATATAATGTATTTGTCAAATAAACATACATTTATCAAAAGGAGAACTAAAAATGAAAAAGTTAGTTGCAGTCATTATTTTGATTTGTATTTCAATTACTGTTTTTTCATCGTGTGAGGATGATCATTACACATTTTCTGAAACAAGAGACTTTGCAGAGTACTCCCCTTATTTTGAATTTTTCCCAAAGTCTGTTGAAAACGCCGAAGTTTTGTGCTTTGGAGATGCGGCTTACGATTACTGGAGTCATTCGTCGGATGAGTTTTTAGTATTAAAATTCAACGATAAATCAACCTTTGAAAAAGAGCTGGAACGAATTTATGAGTTGAAAGACAAATACGATAACATGCAAATGGAAAATTATCTTGTCAACGGATACGATTGTCTTTTTCTTATGTGTTCCTATTCTACCGGTAAAGAGGAAAATATTGACAAATATATCTGTGCTTGGTATAACGAATTCTACTATGGTATAAGTTGGGATTTGGTTATGATTTCAGAGTCGGAAATGACAATAGTTTACAACTTCTTAAGGTAT
>JAZNHD010000009.1:0-3605 GCA_045576815.1 Eubacteriales bacterium | reverse complement strand
GATTAAAATAACCGAAAATACCGTAGCCGCAAGAAAACCAAGCTTCATATTGCCGCCTGCAGCGGCACTGACGTTACCGACAAGAAACGGACCAACGGTGCAACCGATATCGCCTGCAAACGCAAGCAGACCAAAGGCTTTTGTTAAAGAGCCTTTAATGGATGCGCCGGCATATGAAAGCGTTCCCGGCCACAAAACACCAACTGAAAAACCGGTGAGAGCACAACCGATGAGCGATACGATAGAGCTGGGTGAGAGGGATATGATAAGATAACCTATAAGGCAAAGCACGCCGGATGAAAGGAGAGCCGTGCGAATAGCGATTTTATTACTGAAGGCACCGTAAATCGCACGGGCAATACCCATTGTGGCGGCAAAGCCGCATACTCCTATAATATCTCCTACTGACTTTTCAACCCCGAGTGCCGCCTCTGCAAAGGACGACGCCCACTGGGAAATGGCAACCTCAGCGGCACCGCTTGCCAGCATTATAATGAAAAATATAAAAAAGATGGGTGTCTTTACGAAAGCACAGCTGCTCTCGTCCCTCTCTTCTATCTCATGATTTATGGGGACGAAAAGAAATGCCGCGGAATTAAAGAGAGGAATCAGTGCCCAGATAAGAGTAATAATTCTCCACCTGCCTATACCGAAAAGGAGGAAAAAGACAGTGCTGACCATCACCGCGAACACCACGCCCCAGCAGTAAAAGGAGTGCATTATACTCATAATTCCCGACCGATTATCCGAAGGACAGCTCTCAAGAACAGGACTTACGAGCGCCTCGAGAAGTCCACCGCCAGCCCCGTAGACGGCACTAGCAATAACAAGACCGAAAAAACCGTCCATCACATCCGGCAAAAATGTGAGAAGCACAAGTCCCGCCGCTGCAAGGGCATGTGCTGCCACAAGGCAGGTGCGAGCGCCTATTCTATCGGCATATTTCGATGCTAAGAGATCGCTTAAAATCTGCATTCCGAAGTTTGCCAAAATAATCGCCGAAAGCTGCTCGGTAGATATTCCATAGGACGCCGAAAAGGTCAAAAAAAGAAGCGGCGGAAAATTTACTATGATCGCCTGACAAACGCATCCCGCAAAGCAAGCGACCGTTGTATGCTTATAATTCAGTTTCATATAAAAGTCTCAACATCCCATAATTTTGGCGGTTTTGCAACCAATTGTTTACAAAACCGCCTTTTGTTTTTCTAATTAATACATTCCGCCCATATCGGGTGCTGCGGGCATCTGAGGCTTTTCCTCTTTCTTATCCGAGACGACAGCCTCGGTGGTAAGAACAGTGGAAGCAATAGACGCCGCGTTCTGAAGCGCGGATCTCGTCACCTTTGCAGGATCAACTATACCGCACTCGAGCATATCGCAGTAGGTCTCGTTGTAAGCGTCAAAGCCGTAACCAACCTTACCTGACTCACGGATCTTAGAGATGATGACCGCACCGTCAAGACCTGCATTCTCAGCAATCTGTTTCATAGGAGCGACAAGCGCCTTTGCAACAATCTGCGCACCTGTTTTCTCGTCACCGTCAAGGGTAGCGACAATAGCCTCAACTGCATCGATTACGTTCACAAGAGCAGTTCCGCCACCTGCAACGATACCCTCCTCAACAGCAGCCTTGGTTGCGTTGAGCGCGTCCTCGATACGAAGCTTCTTTTCCTTCATCTCAACCTCGGTCGCAGCACCAACCTTGATAACTGCAACACCGCCTGAGAGCTTTGCAAGACGCTCCATGAGCTTTTCCTTATCGAACTCCGATGTGGTGTTCTCAAGAGCAATCTTTATCTGGTTGACTCTGTCAGCTATTGCCTGCTTGTCGCCTGCGCCGCCAACGATGATGGTATTTTCCTTATTAACCTTAATCTGTCTTGCGCGACCGAGCTGACCGAGCGAGGTCTCCTTAAGGTCAAGGCCGAGATCGTCGGTGATAACCTCACCACCGGTGAGAGTTGCGATATCACGGAGCATCTCCTTACGTCTGTCGCCAAAGCCGGGAGCCTTAACAGCAACTACGGTAAAGGTGCCGCGCAATTTATTAAGCACGAGAGTGGTAAGGGCCTCGCCCTCAACGTCCTCAGCGATAATAAGGAGCTTCTTACCCGACTGAACAATCTGCTCAAGGAGAGGAAGAATATCCTGAATGTTAGAAATCTTCTTATCGGTGATGAGGATGAGCGCGTCGTCAAGAACCGCCTCCATCTTCTCAGTGTCTGTAGCCATGTAGGGCGAGAGGTATCCGCGGTCAAACTGCATACCCTCAACGACCTCGCTGTAGGTCTCGGCACTCTTCGACTCCTCAACGGTGATAACGCCGTCGGAGGTTACCTTCTCCATCGCATCTGCAATAAGTCGACCTATGGTCTCGTCACTGGCGGAAACAGCGCCTACTCTTGCGATATCCTCAGAGCCCGACACCTTCTTTGACTGCTTCTTAAGCTCATCGATAGCCGCGTCAACAGCCTTGAAGATACCCTTTCTGAGCACCATGGGATTTGCGCCTGCAGTAACGTTCTTCATACCCTCGTGGATAAGAGCCTGCGCAAGAAGCGTTGCGGTTGTAGTACCGTCACCTGCCGCATCGTTGGTCTTGGTAGCGACCTCACGCACGAGCTGTGCGCCCATATTCTCAGCCGCGCACTCAAGCTCAATCTCCTTTGCGATAGTCACTCCGTCGTTTGTGATAAGGGGCGCACCGAATTTCTTCTCAAGCACCACGTTTCTGCCCTTCGGGCCAAGTGTAATTTTAACGGTATCTGCAAGCTTATCAACACCGCGAAGAAGCGCGGCTCTCGCGTCCATACCGTAAAGTATCTCTTTAGACATTTGTTTTACCTCACTAAAATTATTCTATAACCGCAAGCACGTCAGACTGGCGAACGATGGTGTACTCTACACCGTCAAGCTTAACCTGTGTACCGCTATATTTACCAGTGATAACACGGTCGCCGACCTTAAGAGTCATAACGACCTCCTTGCCGTCGACAAGACCGCCGGGGCCTACCGCAACAATCTCCGCCACCTCGGGCTTTTCCTGTGCGGAGCCGGGAAGAAGTATTCCCGCCTTGGTGGTCTCAACCGCTTCCACCTGCTTTAATACAACCTTATCAAATAAAGGCTTAAGTTTCATTTGGTTTTCCTCCGTAGATTATAGTTTTTAGCACTCTTTTGCCTTGAGTGCTAACACTCACAGCATATATTCTATACTACCGTGCCGAAAAAATCAATAGTTTTCCTGTTTTTTCACAATTTGTTAACATTTATGGGCTTTTTAATGCACGCGTGCACGTCATACCAGCTGCTCGCGAAGAATTTCGACGATTTTCTTTTCCTCTCTCGACACCTTAACCTGTGTAAGTCCGAGAATCTTTGCGACCTCAGTCTGTGAAAAATCGCGGAAATAACGCAAAAATATCAGCCGTCTTTGAGGCTCGGAAGTCGGAGGCCAAGCGGTCTTAGGAAGACAATTTTCATTTTCAACTCCTTGGCTCACAGAACGACATGGCTACGATCCGACTTTCCGAGAATCTTTGCGACCTCAGTCTGTGAAAAATCGCGGAAATAACGCAAAAATATCAGCCGTCTTTGAGGCTCGG
>JAZNHD010000008.1:0-16850 GCA_045576815.1 Eubacteriales bacterium | reverse complement strand
GAAATAACATTAACAAAGGTTCTTCAGGTTACTATGTATCTCTGGCACCGTTTTACAATCGAACCAACGGAAAATTATATAGTTTGATTCATTGCAGTGCAAATATCGAGGGAACCAAGTTATATAAAAAAGTGACTTGGAAAACATTTGGTGATAAGTCTTCGATGAAAAATACACATGGTGTAGAAGAACAGTTCACTTTTGACTTTGATGGAGATGGCTTCTTAGATAGTACCACCGACGAAGAATGTTACTATGTCAAAGATATTGCTAAATACATTTTTGAAAAATATAGTAGTTTAGGACGTGTTCAATTGGATGCCATTTATCAAGATTTAGATATACATCCCATTTTCCCAAGTGATGGGTACAAAAACGAAATCAAAGCGGAGCTTAAGGATCGCTATCGCGTTACTATAACGCGTCAAGAGATTATATTTCCGCAGAGATAAAGTGTTGGAGACATGAGAAAAAATGAAAAAGATAAAACGAAAAACAATGCTCCATAAAACGGGCGTTGAATATGGAGACTATACTATTAATCACGTTCAAGGCTGTGCTCACGGATGTAAATTTCCTTGTTATGCAATGATGATGGCAAAGCGGTTCGGTACTGCGAAAACATATGAAGAATGGTGTGTTCCGAAGCTTGCAGAAAATGCTCTTGAAATATTAGATAAAGAAATTCCAAAACTGAAAGATAAAATCGAATCGGTGCAGCTCTGCTTTTCAACCGATCCGTTTATGTACGGATATGATGAAGTATCCCGTATGAGCATAGCAATAATAAAAAAGCTGAATGCAGCAGGCATAAAATGCACTGTACTTACCAAAGGAATATTACCTATTGAGTTGGCGGATCTCTCGCCCGAAAACGAATACGGAATTACATTGGTGTCGCTCGATGAAGGCTTTAGAAAAGAAATGGAACCGAATACTGCGCCGTACAGAGAACGTATAGCAGCACTTCGAGCCCTGCACGATGCCGGATGTAAAACGTGGGTGAGCATAGAACCGTACCCCACACCAAACTTTATAGAACAAGATGTAAATGAAATACTCGAAGCCATTAGCTTCTGCGATAAAATCATCTTTGGACGATTGAATTACAATAAAAAGGTATCCGAGTATAAGGATCATAAGGCTTACTTTAACGAGTTGGCTGAGCAAGTCATCGCATATTGCGAAGCTAACGGCAAGCAATATCATATCAAGTATGGAACTATAACAACAAATTAATGGAGAATATACTAATGAATAACTACTCGAGTTTTCAATTACCGAAGATAGAAGTACCCGATATTGACATTGATTTCCCGACACAGTATATGTGGTCGGATACTCAATTTGAAATCATCCGCGACTATATCCAAGCCTTTGAAGCATCCTTGGACGAGGAACACGAAGTAGGTTTGATGCTGACCAATTTTGGTCAGTCAATGCTGATGCAAGTTACAGATATCTCTTATGAGAAATCGGTTTTAATGGTGTTCAAAGGATATGTAAATGGTAATGAAGCAACATTGATTCAACACGTACATCAATTGAATTTCCTGCTCACCAAAGTTCTAAAGGAACCCGATAGACCAAAAAGAAAAATTGGTTTTTCTGGCTAGGAATAATTTTTTGTGGCTATAATTTTACTCTCCAATATCTCGCATCGATTTTCTATATTTTGATTAATATAGCAAAACAAAACGGCTGATTGTCCTTGCGACAGTCGGTCGTTTTTCGTTTTCCCAAATTGATAAAAATGGTGCTATTTGGAGCATTTTTTACAAAAAAGTGCCATTTTTCTAACGCACAGTCAAAATAAAATGACCTTTGTTACCCCCAAAAAGTGTCG
The DNA here is from genome assembly GCA_045576815.1 of Eubacteriales bacterium. GTDB lineage: Bacteria > Bacillota > Clostridia > Oscillospirales > CAG-272 > UBA1740. The sequence continues at coordinate 15,004 of JAZNHD010000008.1, read as the reverse complement.
ATAGAATCGGAGTTTTTGAGACTTTTTTATTTAAAATCCCTAATTGTCGTAGAGGGAGAGAAGTCATCTCTTCTGATATTAAAACAAGGAGGTCATAAAATGACACCCAACAAAACGATTCAAAATAATGATTATCAAAAAAACATGGAAGGAGTTGGTCGAACTACGCCAGATGTGTTGTACACGGTCAAAGAAGTCGCTGAGTTACTCAAGACGAACATAGACTATGTACACAAGTTAAGAAAAGCGGGGATTCTCCCGTTTATAAAGTTAGGCCAGTATAAAGTAAGGAAACAATCACTGGAGCTTTTCTTGGAAAGATACGAAGGCAAGGATTTAACCGACCCATTCAATGTAAAGGAGTTGAATTAATGTCGAACGTCAGAACAAGAAAAAGAGGGAAATATTGGGAATATGAGTTTGACGTTGCAAAGGTTGCCGGAAAGCGCAATAGAATTTCCAAGAGCGGATACAAAACCAAATCCGAAGCGACGGCGGCAGGTGCCGCCGCAATGGCAGAGTACAATAGCTCCGGCGTCAAATTCGTTCCCAGCGAGATTAGCTATGCTGATTTCCTTGATTATTGGATAGAGAGTTATTGCATAATCACATTAAAGAAGTCTACAATTGACAATTATAAAAAAAGGATAGAGTCACATATTAAACCTGCACTGGGGGCATACAGGCTTTCATCGTTAACAACCGCTAGTCTACAAAAGTTCATCAATTCCAAAATTGAAGCTCGATACAGTCTTAATACATTATCTGTGTTAAGAGGTATTTTAACTGGAAGTTTGCAATATGCTGTTAGACAGAATATGCTTAAATACAACCCAGCACGCGAAGTGCGCATCCCTACAAATCGTAGCACAGAAACCTTGCAATTGCATTCATCGCCGCACATGTATCTGCCGAGAGACCTTATTGAAAAAATATTTGAGCGATTCCCGGAAGGCCACCCTTCACATATCCCATTGATGCTTGGATATAAATGTGGATTGCGTCTCGGTGAAGTATTTGCGATCACGTGGGATTGCATTGATTTAGAGAAAGGACGAATACACATCAATAAGCAAGTACAGTGGAACTCTGAGAAACAGTGGTGGTTCTTTACCAACCCTAAATTTAATTCTTCTCGTATTATTGACATTGACAGTGCGCTACTTGAATTGCTACGGCGAGAACGGGCAAGGCAAGATAAAGCCAAAGCCTATTATGAAGAGCTGTATACAGTTTACTACGAGAACACTCAACATGGTATAGTGGCAGCTCATAACAACATATCTACGGCAAAACCGCTTGAGCTATTGCTTGTAAGAGAAGATGGCTCTTATATTCAAGCGCGAACGATGCAGCATACATCTTCCGTCATCCACCACGAACTCGGCGCTAAAGATTTCACGTTTCACTCCCTTCGCCACACTCACGCTACTATGCTTGCAGAAGCTGATATGCCACAAAAATATACACAGCAAAGACTCGGTCATAAGGATATAACAGTTACGCTCAAATACTACACTCACCTGACGGAAAAAATGTCTGAAACCGGTTATAGAATACTGGAAGATATGCTTTCTAACTAATTGACAAAAGCCGGTTTTTGTGATATAATTGTTACGCCACATAATTTAATCAACGTTTTTTCAAGAGGAGAGCTCTCTATTTTTATAGAGGGTTTTGTAAGCATACCCTTTTTGCGTATTTGTCAGTTTGAATTTGGTAAAAATGCAAATTCCGCTGATGAATACGGGAGAGTAATCCTTATTTGTTGATAAATTGTGTGGCGCAATAGGAGTTTGCATTTTTCGGGTGTGGCTTCTATTGAGGTCACACCCTTTTTATTTTATCAATTGGAGGCAAAGAAATGGGAGCACAAAATAAGGTTATTGCAGGTGATTATGAAGGTTGTATAGTTGATGGTGTTTTTGATGAATTTTACATCGTGTTAGGTTGGAACAATAAGGTATCATTAAACAAAAATACCATTGCAGAATACGAAGTGATTGACCAAGAAAACAGAAAAAGTGCTACAAGTGCTGTGGGCAGAGCCTTTGTAGGCGCGGTGCTTTTAGGTGGGGTTGGTTTGTTGGCAGGACTTTCAGCAAGGAGAAAAGGAATATATACTGTTGCGATTGTCTTTAATGATGGCAAAAAAAGTCTAATCGAAATTGATGAAAAAAGATACAAAAAATTATTAAAGATAATGTTTTAATTGTCTTGTGAACGCTAATCGAAAGGTATCACACTGAAAACGATAGAAGAAATATCAAGTTGTATAATACTCAAAAGAATATAACCATAGAACTTAATATTCCTTGACAAATCGCCTCTAAGATGGTATAATCAAACACACAAAAGCATCATTTTAGAGGTGGGGTTAAATTTGACGGCGTGCCGACAAATTGCCGACATCTGTACAAATGAGACCAAAAATCTCGTGGTGACGCTAAGTTGTACATACGCTCAAAATTCTTGGCAGATTAACAAAAAATTGCATATGGAGATGTCTATAAATGACACGAAATGACAGCAAAAATAAAACCAAAGAAAAAGGTAACAACCCTATGGTAGGTATGACCGTTGCGGTTGCGGTTGCTATCGAAGAAGCGAGCAAATAATTCGCAAGCTAATTATTTGCAATTAAATTCGTCAAATAAATTTGCCGAATGATGTATAAATAAAGAAAAAGTGCGCCACGATTTTCGTGGCGCACTTTTATCAATAAATTTTAAGAGTTGTCTTTTTGAAACCGCAGTGAACACAGTCCTCATACCTATCGTCCAAACGATTGTCATAGTTGGGACAACTGATAAAAATAGTACGAATTGTTATGAGGTTATCGTGTAAAGATATCTCAAGATTATCTCACTGTTGAATTTTTAATTGTCTTAATATGCTTGCCGGTATTCTAATTCGACCTCTTTTATCTATTTTAGACATAAAACTCCATAACGATTTTATAGTTGGTATAATCTTTTTAAAATCATTATAACATGAGCTTTACGATGTGTCAAGGATAAATTTTTGAAATTAGGAGAAGGTTTTTATGAGAGTTTCGAGCACTTCAAAAACCTTATCTCTGTTTTCGGGAGTAAGAGAGGACACAGAGTCCGAAATGCGCGAGGCTCTGTTGATGTAGGCGGAATCTACTACGTCGCAGAAAATATCATCAGCGGTGCACTCCAAAATGTTAATGATATGAACGAGCATCTCAAGCCTGATTCCGCTCGCACCTCTTTCTATTGCCGATAGGTGATTTGTCGTGAGTCCAACCATTTCAGCAAGTGACTCTTGTGTAATACCTTTTTTCTTTCTGTTTTCTTGAATACGCTTACCAATGCTTTTTTCTATCATAATCCACCTCTTGAAATTATACCATAATTAGTATAATTGACAAATCGTTGCATTATAAGCGCGTATAATCGTTTGTGTAATTATAAAATCGTTGTATGTGTTGAGTATTAAATTTAGAAAAGCGAGCCGTAATCACGGCTCGCTTACATTTGTTGCAGCTTCAAGTGCGGCTGTCGCTGAAGTGGCTTTTTTCTCTCTTCTGGGTGCTATAATATCGTGTCTTATTATCGCGATTATTACAGAGGTAATAACCAAGGTGTCGGTAAGCACCGCAGAAATGCTCTGCATATAAAGGTTATATACGAGCCAGCACGGGTTGCTGATAAGATTAAGTATACGGATAATGCGCGGGTTTTTAATGCTTAGCGCAATAGACGACACGAGCTTTGCCATTATGACGAAAATGCTTATCCAGCCGTGCCAGGATAAAAGTCCGAGTGCAACGAACATCACGCCGAATATTATCTGAAAGGGAAGAACGCTTTTATTCTTTACGTTTTTATACCAATATACACCGTTTGCAAAGCAGCTCGCAAGGTTAATGATAGCCCCCGTCCACGCTCCGAGAAAAAGGTAGTGTATAACCGAGAGAAAAGCATTTGCGATTTTGCAAAAAACAATGCGTCCATACTGCTTTTGCTGCATGCCGATTACTATTACAATAAGCGCAACAAAGCCTATTATCTGTGCAATCAGCTGATTGGGGTTGCTAAAGTCAAGCATCAGATGACTCCTACCAAAATTTCATATGCAAACATTTTATCATATGGAATGGCAAAAAGCAATAGACTAATAAAAATAAATCAAGCAGCAGTGTTATTTTACAATACTACCGCCCAGTCTGGACGGTTCTATTGTATATCAACAAAAAGTCAAATATTTTCTGACGGCTGCTATTGCAAAAATTGACCGTGTGTGTTATACTATATAGGTAAAAATATTTTTTCGCGCGCTCTCTTGCGCGCGAGGCTTATGAGGTGAGGATAATGCTGCCTATTGACTGTAAGGAATTGCATTTTCATTATAAATCCGAAAACACACCGACCGACCTCGACATAAGTCACTGTCACGATAAGTTTGAGATACTTTACGTTGCTTCGGGCTCGGGTAAATGCATAGTTGAGGGCAGGGCGCTTGACGTAAGGTGTGGCAGTGTAATTATAATCTCTCCGTTTCAGTATCATTATTTTTCGATTGACCAAGGTGTGTTTGAGCGCTTTGTTGTACATTTTGGGAGAGCGTCTCTCTATCCTGAAACCGAGTCGCTGCTTGACTCTCTTCTTCGCGCGTCCGATGAGGAAAACGCTTCGGTTTCAGTCCTTTTGGCACCTGCCTCTATTGACGAGCTTTTGTCCCGATTTGATTCCGTGCGTTCGTTACCTATGCCTCAGGCTTATATTTATATGCGCATGCTTGTATCCCAGCTTATCCTTCTGCTTTCGGTAACCGACGGTGAGGAGCTTGCCGAGGAGACGGGGGAGCTTGGCGCAAGAGTAATAAGGTATCTCAATATGAATATAGACAGAGACGTGAGCCTTGACGACCTTGCGAGATACTTCTTTGTCAGCAAATACTATCTTTGTCGCGCGTTTAAGCGTTATAACGGTATATCGGTTCACGGATATTTAACTAAGAAGCGCATTATGCACGCAAAGCAGCTTATAGAATCGGGCGTCAGCGCTTCTGATGCGGCTTACCGCATAGGCTTTGGAGATTATTCAGCGTTTTACCGCGCTTACGTAAAGACGGTCGGCCATTCACCGAGCATTGACGCAGAGCGCAAAAGAACAAGAAAATAGGGGGCTCTAAATGAGCTACGAAATATTAAACCGTATAAACTCTCCTTCCGACCTTAAAGCTCTCAGTGAGGAAGAGCTTGCTTTGCTTTCTGGTGAAATCAGAGAGTTTCTTGTAGAGCACGTAGAGAAAACGGGCGGTCACCTCGCCTCAAATCTTGGCGTGGTTGAGCTTTCGCTCGCTATACACCGCGTCTTTGATTCACCGCGTGACCACATTATATTTGACGTAGGTCACCAGGCTTACGTTCATAAGCTAATTACCGGACGGCGCGAGGGCTTTGATGCGCTCCGACGCCCCGGCGGACTTTCCGGCTTTACGCTACGGCGTGAGAGCTGTCATGACCCGTTTGGAGCGGGACACAGCTCTACCTCTGTATCCGCAGCTCTCGGCTTTGCCGAGGGAGACAGACTCTCGGGCTCGGATAGCTACACCGTTTGTGTAATAGGCGACGGTGCTTATACCGGCGGTATGGTACACGAGGCATTAAACAACTGTAAGCCCGACCTGCCGCTCGTTATTATTCTTAACGAGAACGGAATGTCTATTTCCCATAACAGAGGCACCTTTGCCTCATACCTTGCGCGTGTGAGAATTTCCGAGCGATATTTAAAGTGGAAGCAGAGCACGAATACAGCGCTTGAAAAAATACCGCTCGTTGGTAAGAGCTTAAAGCGCTTCATAACCTTTATAAAATCGAAAATCAAGAGGATTATATATACCTCAAACTATTTTGAGCAGCTCGGCCTTTATTACATCGGGCCTATCGACGGCGGTGATTATAAGAAAATTGAGCGCGCTCTTACCGAGGCAAAGCGCACGGGTAAAACCGTGGTGGTGCACGTAAATACCAAAAAGGGAAAGGGCTATCCCCCGGCTGAAAAATCACCCGACGGCTACCATAGCCTCGGCAGTCCCGTGCGTGATAAAACCTTTCATAGTGTTTTTGCCGAGGAGCTTATTTCTTGTGCTGAGTCTGATAAAAAAATCGTTGCAATCACAGCGGCAATGGGCATTGGCACGGGGCTTGACGCCTTTGGCCTAAAATTTCCCGAGCGTTATTTTGACGTCGGAATTGCCGAGGAGCACGCATTGACCTTTTCGGCAGGCCTTGCGGCAAACGGCTATAAGCCCTTTGCGGCGATATATTCCACCTTTCTTCAGCGCGGATATGATAATGTTCTTCACGACGTGGCGCTGCAGTCCTTGCCGGTGAACCTGATTATTGACAGAGCCGGACTTGCACTCGGCGACGGTGCTACTCATCACGGAATATTCGACGTAGCTTTTTTATCCCATATTCCCGGTATCACACTCTATGCGCCCGCAACCTATGAGTCGCTTGGGCGGATGGTATTGGCGGCAAGCGAGAGTGACTCGCCCGTGGCAATAAGATATCCCAATTCTTCGGAATTTGATTTCTGCGGAATGGATTTTCATAGAATTTCCGACGATGTTCTCATAACCTTTGACGAATCGTCACCCCCCTCTCGCATTATTATTACCTATGGTAAAATCGTTGAAAAGTGCATTAAGGCGCGAGAGATTTGCCTTCGTTGCGGAGTAGATGTTGGAATAATCCTAGTTGAGAAAATCAAGCCGTATATTCAGGCAGCAAAAACCGTTTTGCCGTTTGTTATGTCGTCTGAGCGCGTTATATACGTTGAAGAGGGTATTAAAAACGGCGGCGCTGCTATGATAACCGCCGACACCCTTCGCACCCTCGGCGTGTCGCTTGACTCGGTAAATTTCGACATTCTTGCGATAGACGATAGCTTCGCATCGCCCGAATATGAGTGTGACCTATATGATTACGTCGGACTTTCGCCCGAAAAAATAGCGGAGAAAATACTTTATTATGATAATTGACATACTAAATACCGAGGCAAAGGAGTATATAGAGCTGCTTCGCCCTATAGTCACCTCGCGAGCTCTTCGCGCCTCGGTGGTTACCTTCGGCTGTCAGCAAAACGTGTCTGACAGCGAGCGAGTTATGGGACTCCTTACGGAGATAGGTTATATACCTGAGCAAAATCCCACGCTTGCCGACCTTGTTATCGTGAACACCTGCGCCATACGAGAGCACGCGGAGTCAAAGGCGCTCTCGCTCCTCGGACGGTTCAAAAAAACGAAGAGCGAAAGACAGGGCTTTATCCTTGGCGTTATTGGCTGTATGGCGGCAGAGGAGCACAGAATTGAGCATATCAAAAAGGGCTTTGGCTACGTTTCATTCACTGCTCCTCCCGCAGACCTTGATAAGCTGCCGCGCCTTATATATTCGGCTATCGCGGAAGAAGGCCGCGATTTTGTCACACCGGTTGAAACACCCGATATTATAGAGGGGGTAGAGCCGCTCAGAGCAACCCGTCACAAAGCATGGGTTTCCATTATGTACGGCTGCAACAATTTTTGCTCTTACTGCATCGTACCGTACGTCAGAGGCAGGGAGAGAAGCCGCTGGAGTGATGATATTTTGCGCGAGTGCCGCGAGCTTATAGCCTCTGGTGTAAAGGAGATAACGCTTCTTGGTCAGAACGTTAACTCCTATCGCTCGGATATCAATTTTGCCGAGCTTCTCTCGCGAGTGGCAGAGCTGCCCGGTGACTTTATCGTAAGATTTATGACAAGTCACCCGAAGGACACCTCCGACGAGTTAATTTCGGTTATCGGAAGGTATAAAAAAATAGCGCCTCATTTCCATCTGCCGCTGCAATCCGGCAGCAACAGGATTCTTTCGCTTATGAATAGAACCTACACCGCAGAAAAATATCTCGATACGGTAAAAAAACTCAGAGAGATAAATCCCGGCATCGCGCTGTCTACCGATATTATCGTGGGCTTTCCGTCTGAAAGCGAGGAGGATTTTGAGGCAACGCTTTCGGTGCTTTCCGAGGTTAAGTTTGATATGGTATACGCTTTTATCTACTCTCCTCGTGTCGGCACACGTGCTGCCTGTATGGAAAATCAGGTTGACAGTGAAACCGCACACTCCCGTATGGACAAGCTGCTTTCACTTGTTGAGACTCACTCGCGCGAGAGGGCAGAGCGGCATATCGGCAGGACGGTAAGAGCGCTCGTTGACACGGCAGAGGCGCGCGACGGCAGGTTTTACTGCACCGCCCGCGCTGAAAATTCAAGGCTCGTACGTTTTCTTTCCGATACCGACTGTGTCGGAGAGTTTGTGAATGTAGAAATAAAAAGAACCTCGTCCTTTGACCTTTTCGGTGACGGGGTATAAGAAAGGAAAAATAAAAATGACTAAAATTATTGAGCTTGCAAACGCTCTTGGCATGGAAATTGCAAAGAGCGACGAAATTAAAAATCTCGAGGCGGCAAAATCTGCTTTCGAATCAAATACCGAGCTTTCCGAAAAGATGAAGGAATACGAGGCTGAAAGACTGCTTCTCGGTCAGGAGTTCGCAAAGAGTACCGATGAAGCCGACGAGCGTGCTATCGCTAATCTGCGCGCAAGAATAGAGGAGCTTTCTAAGGAAATCAGCCAGAACCCTCTTTATATAGCTTTTTCCGAGGCACAGAATGCTATGAATAATCTTATGGCATCCGTAAATGCCGAGATTAAATTCTGTATAACCGGCGAGCGCCCCGTAGAGTGTACTCATGATTGTTCGACCTGCTCGGGGTGTCATTAATAATTCACAATTCCTTTGGAGGTAGCCTAAAATGGCAAAAGAGGTAGTAGAAAAGCGCAGTGAGCTGAATACTGTAACTCCAATGATGCGCCAATATCTCGACGTTAAGGCGGAGTATGAGGATTATATTCTCCTCTACCGCCTTGGCGACTTTTACGAGTGCTTTTTTGAGGATGCTGTATTAGCCTCCCGTGTGCTTGAGCTCACGCTTACGGGCAGAGAGTGTGGCGAGGGACGCCGTGCGGCTATGTGCGGAGTGCCCTTTCACAAGGCGGACGTGTACGTCGGAAGACTTGTTGAAAAGGGAATAAAGGTTGCAATTTGCGAGCAGGTCGAAGATCCTAAGGCTGCGACAGGCCTCGTCAGGCGCGAGGTTATACGCGTCGTTACCCCCGGTACTGTAACCGATTCCACCATTCTCAGCGAGGGAAGAAACAACTTTCTTGCAGCGCTTTTTTTCGGACAGGAAAAGGTGGGAGTTGCTTTTGCCGATATATCGACGGGTGAGGTCTTTGCAACGGTTGCGTCCGGTATAGATAAAACGGTGCTGCTTAAAAACGAGCTTGGCTCCTATCAGCCGTCCGAGGTAATAATGAATATTTCACGCACCGATGCGGCGGAGCTTTCCGTATTTATTGAGGACAGACTCGGCGCTATGGTAACCGACTCGGCAAAGAGACTTTTCTCATACGAGCGCTCACGTGAGCTTGTCAGCCGTATCTTTTCCGATGAGGCAGGCAAGCTTTCTGAGCCTGAGATGGTAGTAGCATGCGGTGCGCTTCTTTCCTATATCAAGGAGACGCAGAAGACCGACGTCGCCTTTGCGAAGGAGATAAACGTATACTCCAAGGGTCAGTATCTTGAAATGGACCTCGGCACTCAAAGAAATCTTGAGCTTGTCGAGTCAATGAGAAATAAGGAAAAGCGGGGCTCGCTTCTTTGGGTGCTTGATAAGACTAAAACCGCGATGGGCGCAAGGCTTCTTCGCTCTTTTATAATAAGGCCTCTTATCGACCCGGTAATGATTTCGCATAGGCAGAGCGCAGTTGCCGATATAATTGCAAACAGACGCGCTATGGACAGCCTTTCCGAGATGCTTTCCGGCATGCTCGACCTTGAGAGACTTACTGCAAAGACGGTTTACGGCACAGCAAACGCGCGTGATCTTCGTGCTATATATCAGAGTGCAGCACATCTTTCCGAGATAAAGGCACTTATATCAACGCTTCCGTCCGTGGCAATGCAAAGCATAGCAGGAGAGCTTGATACTCTTGACGATATAACCGAGCTTCTCGGTGCGGCAATCGTTGACGAGCCGCCCTATACCGTAAGGGAGGGCGGAATGATACGTCCGGGCTTCAATTCCGACGTCGATTATTACCGCTCGATAAAAACAGGCGGCACGGACATTATGGCATCGATAGAGGAGCGCGAGCGCGAGCTTACCGGTATTCGCACGCTTAAGGTGGATTACAACAAGGTTTTCGGCTACTACATTGAGGTGTCGAAATCCTTTATAAACGACGTGCCCGACAGGTTTGTGAGAAAACAAACTTTAACTAACTGTGAGCGATACATAACACAGGAATTAAAGGAGATGGAGAATACTATCTTCGGTGCTGACGAGAAGCTCGTGGCGCTTGAATTCGAGCTTTTCACTGGTCTTCGCGAGGTTGTCAGCTCAAACAGCGACAGAATAAGAAGGACTGCGGCGCTTATCGCCGAGATTGATGTATACCGTTCCTTTGCCGAGGTTGCGGCAAAGAATAATTACACCTGTCCCGAGGTTGACCTATCGACCGACCTTATCATAAAGGACGGACGTCACCCCGTTGTTGAGAAATTCGTTACCGATTCCTATTTCGTGCCTAACGATACCACCCTTGACACCGCAAACAACAAGGTAATGATTATAACAGGACCCAATATGGCGGGTAAGTCCACATATATGCGTCAGGTTGCCATAATCACCGTAATGGCGCAAATCGGCTCTTACGTGCCCGCACGCGAGGCAAAAATAGGTATAGTTGATAAGGTGTTTACCCGTGTCGGCGCGTCCGACGACCTTGCATCCGGACAGTCAACCTTTATGCTTGAAATGAACGAGGTAGCGGCTATACTTAAGAACGCAACCCGTCGCTCGCTGATTATTTACGACGAGGTAGGCCGCGGCACGAGCACCTTTGACGGTATGTCGATAGCGCGCGCCGTGGTTGAATATACCTATTCAAAGAAAATCGGTGCAAAGACTCTCTTTGCAACTCACTACCACGAGCTTACCGATATGGAGAACGAGTTCCCGGGTATTGTAAACTATAATATTGCCGCGAAGAAAAGAGGAGACTCTATAACCTTCCTTCGCAAGATAGTGCGCGGCGGCACCGACGATTCCTACGGAATTGAGGTTGCGAAGCTCGCGGGCGTACCCGGCGAGGTTGTCAAGCGCGCAAAGGAGATTCTTTCGGGTATTGAGAGTGGCATGGGCACAGAGCGTCACACGCCCCGTGTCGAAAAGACCGAAACCTTTGATCTGTTTTCAGGTATTACAGCTTCAAAGGAGAGCGAGGCGGCAGATAAAATACGCGAGCTCGATATAAATACCATGACTCCGATAGAGGCGATGAACGCGCTCTTTGAGCTTAAGAAAATGCTTGACTGACGAGGATTTATAAATGGGAAAAATCAACGTACTTGATTTTGAAATAGCAAACCTTATAGCCGCGGGCGAGGTCGTAGAGCGGCCCTCGTCGGTTATGAAGGAGCTTATAGAAAATTCAATAGACTCGGGAGCTACCAAAATAGTTGCCGAAATCAAGCGCGGAGGGGTTGCTCTCATACGCGTGACGGACAATGGCTCGGGAATAGAGAGGGAAGACCTGCCCATTGCCTTAAAGCGCCACGCTACGAGCAAAATCAGAACGCGTGAGGACCTTGACGGCATTGTGACGCTTGGCTTTCGCGGAGAGGCGCTTGCTGCTATATCATCGGTATCTGAGGTTACTATAATAACGAAAACCGCTGAGTCGGACACCGGCTATATGCTCACCTCGGAGGGCGGGAGGGTTCTTGATGTTTCCGAGGTAGGTACGTCGGGCGGTACGACAGTGGTTGTTGAAAATCTCTTTTTTAACGTGCCGGCAAGGCGTAAATTTCTAAAGAAGGATTCAACCGAGGCTATGAATGTGGCAGCTCTCGTTGAAAAGGTTGCGCTCTCACGCCCCGATATATCAATCCAGCTTCTAATAGATGGTGAGGAGCGCTTTATGACTCCCGGCGACGGCAAGTTATATAACGCTATATACGCTATTTTCGGCAAGGAATTTGCATCAAAGCTGATAGAGGCTGACGGTGTGGCTAACGGCATCAGAGTTCACGGTTATATCGGAAGAAGCGATAATACGAGAAAAAACCGCAATCTCGAAAACGTATTCATAAACGGCAGATACGTAAAGAGTCTTACAGCTATGGCGGCTGTTGAAAAGGCCTACACCTCTTATATTGCACCCGAGGCGTTTCCTACCTGTGTCCTCTTCCTTGATATGAATCCACAGACGGTTGACGTTAACGTTCATCCGGCAAAGCTCGAGGTTAAATTTGCAAACGAGCAGCCGGTTTTCGAGGCTGTATATCATACCGTAAGACGCGCAATAGAGGAGCACGGCTACCGCCCTGAGATGACGGTTGGCAAGGAGAGAGCTGCTGAGAGAAATTCGCTTGGAGCATTTTTGCCGATAGGCGAAAGGAGGTTGGGGGAGCAGCTTTCCTTTTCCACTTCTGCGACGAGCCAGAACAGCTGTCCATTGCAGTTTAATACAGCAAGGGTGGCGAGCGGTGCGGGAGAGTCCTTTGGTATGGGCTCGCAGCGAAAGAGCGAAGCAACCAGAAGCCCGGAGATGACACCGAAAAGCTCAATAGATCTTCTTCGCCGCTTTTCAGAGACAAGGAATATTGAAAGGGAGACGGTTATCTCCCAAAACGAGCCTGCAGCTGCTTTTGACAAGCCGGATTTCAGAATAATCGGTGAGGCTTTTGACTGCTACGTTATTGTAGAGTACGACGGTGCGCTACTAGTTATAGATAAGCACGCGGCTCACGAGAGAGTAATTTTCGAGGATCTTAAAAGAAAGCAGGAGTCCGACGGCAGGGTAGGCTCGCAGGCACTTTTGCTTCCGCTTACCGTAATTTTACCGCCGGACGAGCTTGCCGTAGCTGAGGATTATAGTAGAGAAATCCTTGCTACAGGCTTTGAATATACCGTTCTAAAAGACCACGTCTTGATTACCTCCGTGCCCGATGCAATTGGTATCACCGATGCTGAGACACTGTTTCTTGAAATGGTTGATGCTATTGCCTTTGGCAAGGGTGATGCGGCTGTGACGGACAGAATAAGAAAAGAGAGAGCTCTTTATCAAACTGCCTGCAAGGCAGCAATAAAGGGTGGACGAAAATACGATGCCGCAATCATTGAGTGGCTCGTATCACGCATTATCTCACTCCCCGATATAACCGTCTGCCCACATGGCAGGCCGGTTGCTATGAGACTTACGAAAAGCGAGCTTGACCGACAATTTGACAGAATAAAATGAGGCAGATTTTGATTATTTTTCGAAACCTCAATAGGAAAGGCTAATACTGAAATGGGCAAATTTACACTTTTATCCCGTGAAGGACGCGCGCGCCGCGGAAGGTTTGAAACTGTACACGGCACCATTGAAACACCTGTATTTATGAACGTCGGTACGTCCGCTGCAATAAAGGGTGGCATATCGACTCGCGACCTTCTCGACGTAGGATGTCAGGTTGAATTATCTAACACCTACCATTTGCACATCCGTCCCGGTGATGAGCTTATACGCAGAATGGGCGGACTTCATAAATTTTTTAATTGGGATAGACCGGTTCTTACCGACTCAGGCGGATTCCAGGTTTTCTCGCTTGCTAAGCTGCGCAAGATAACCGAGGAAGGCGTTGCATTTAACTCTCATATGGACGGCAAGCGCATTTTTATGGGTCCTGAGGAGTCAATGCGTATTCAGTCAAACCTCGGCTCTACTATCGCTATGGCATTTGACGAGTGCGTTGAAAACCCGGCACCGTATAACTATGTAAAGGCATCTCACGAGCGTACGATCCGCTGGCTTAAAAGATGTCGAGCGGAGATGGACAGACTTAATTCGCTCCCCGGCACAGTAAACCCAAGCCAGATGCTTTTCGGTATAAATCAGGGAGGTACTTACGATGATTTGCGTATCGAAAATATGAAACAGATACGCGAGGTAGAGTGTGACGGCTATGCGATAGGCGGTCTTGCCGTAGGCGAGGAGGCTGAGGTTATGTATCATATAATCGACATAGTAGAGCCCTATATGCCCGAGGATAAGCCGAGATACCTTATGGGCGTCGGCACGCCTCAGAATATTGTTGAGGGAGTGTGGAGAGGCGTCGATTTCTTTGACTGCGTTATGCCGAGCCGTAACGCAAGACATGGAAATCTTTTCACATGGCGGGGAAAAATCAATCTGCTAAACGAAAAGTACGCAGAGGACCCGCGCCCGATAGCAGAGGAGTGCTCCTGTCCTGCGTGCGCTAACTATTCGCGCTCATATATAAGGCATCTTTTCAAGGCGCGCGAGGCTCTCGGTATGCGTCTTGCCGTGCTGCATAACCTTTATTTCTATAATGAGCTTATGCAAAAAATTCGCGATGCGCTCGACGAGGGAAAATACGAGGAGTTTTACTACGCTAACCGTGATGAGCTTGCTAAAAGGAGAGAGGACTGATGTCACTGTTTTCAAAACTCGAAGGGGTATATCGCGATACTCTTTTTTCGCGTCACGACCCTGACGGTACGGTTTTCTATTTTTCGAGCGACGATTTTCCGGGGCTTTTGCGTGAGAGTTATTCCTTCAAAACCAAAAGAGGAGATCTTCTTAAGGGTTACTTTTATAATTACGACTCTGCCGTAGAGGATAGACTCGTCGTATTTGATCACGGAATGGGTACGGGACACCGTGCTTATATGCGTGAGATTGAAATGCTTGCAAGACACGGCTATACGGTTTTCTCTTACGACCATACAGGCTGTACCGAGTCTGGCGGTGAGGGCACTCGCGGCTTTGCGGGCTCACTTGCTGATCTTGACTCAGCACTTTCGACGCTTTCGTCCGACCCGTGCTGCAAGGATATGAAAATCTCGGTGATAG
>JAZNHD010000007.1:0-25295 GCA_045576815.1 Eubacteriales bacterium | reverse complement strand
GGGGTGTTGGTGCACTTGTAGTTGGTGTACTTTGAGTCGTACATGCAAAAGCCCTCGTGGTGCTTCGCGGTAAATACCACGTATTTCATTCCCGCAGCTTTTGCGCGGCGCGCCCAATCCTTCGGGTCGTAGAGGTCTGGGTTAAAATACTTAAAATACTTGTCGTATTTTTCCTCGGTTATTGATTCCGTGGTTTTTATCCACTCGTGGCGCGCGGGCATGGCGTAAAGTCCCCAGTGAATAAACATACCGAATCTGTCGCGGGCGAACCAATCGGTATCGCCGGGAGTCTTTTTTCTTACGTAGCTTGACATAATTTCAAATCTCCTGTTGACTGTATTTGTTTTCTGTGCTATAATCCATATAGAATATGGACTATTTTCATAATATCACAGAATGTAGCCAATATAAATGTAATTTTTAATAAATTTTATGGACTTTTTCGGAAAGGGGTGGGGAGCATGAGAGCGCAGAGAGTTATAGATAATATAAAGAGTAGGCAGAGCGTAAATTCTCTTTCTCCAAGGATAAGCTCGGGCGGATTTGTAAAGACCAACGACGGTTGGCGGCAGATACCGCTTTATGCCGGCTTCTCGCGACTTTACTACGTTATAGACGGTGAGGGGATGCTGGTGTCCGATGACGGAGAAATGCCGCTTATGCCGGGGTACGTGTATCTTGCGCCCTGCGGTATGAAATGCGGCTATTATTGCAAAAGCTCGGTCACAAAGCTATTCTTTCACGTAAACCTCAGCGTGTCCGACGACGGCACCGACGCTCTTGAGTCATACGGTAGATTTGCAAGATTGCCATATCCTGTTGAGGATACTCTGCGCCTTCGCGACGGATATCTTGGCAACGACCTGAAGGAGCACCTCTATGTAAAGAGCGAGATAATGCGCACGGTATGCAATTTTATCGAGCTTTTAGGCGACTGTCGCATTGAAAGCGAGGGGGCGACGCCTGTTCGCGACGCCATTCGTTATATACGCACGCACCTCACCGCAACACTCACTGTCAGCGAGGTCGCCGAGGCGGCGCTTACGTCTGTCAGCACGCTATCCGCGCTTTTCAAGCGCGAGGTCGGCAATTCGGTAGCGTGGTATATCGAGGACCTCGTTATGAGCGAGGCGCAGAATATGCTTATGCAGGGCGGCGCGTCGGTCGGTGAGATAAGCGAGCGACTCGGCTTTTGCGACCAGTTTTATTTCTCGCGCCGCTTTAAGCGCCGATTCGGTATCTCGCCGAGAGAGTACAGAGTTATAAAAGAAGGTTGCGGCAAATAAACACAAAAAATAAAATTCAATAATCGTGAGGTCTTATTATGGCTACAAAATACAAACGGGGATACGCTTTGAATCCGAGCTTTTATGTAAAATTGCGTACGTGGTAAAGAAAAACAAGCGCTTCTTGAACGCAAAGCTTGAATTTCTCGCGCAGAGCTGTGTCGAGGAGTACGAGCGCGAAGTCAAGGAGTGCGAGAGCAACATAAAATCAGAGCACGCGCTGCAAATAAACAGCCTTAAGCTCCAATTTGACAAGGAACGGGCTGAGCAGGAGATGAGCGCGAGGGATGCCGCCTCTGAGCGCGAGCGTGAGATAGAGTCGCTTAAGGCCAGACTTCAGCTTCTTGAGACCGAGTACAAGCTTAAGGAGAGGGAGTCCGTCAGCGAGCGAGAGCGCGAGATACTTGAGCTGAAGTCGAAAATAGACGTCGAGCGCAAGGAGCAGGAGCTTATCCGCGAAACTATGAAAAACGAGCATACCTACGCCTTAAAGCAAAAGGACGAGATGATAGAATATTATAAGGATATGAAGCTGCGCGCCTCGACGAAGATGCTCGGTGAGAGCCTTGAGCAGCACTGCGAGGTATCCTTTAATCAGCTCCGCCATATGGGCTTTAGAAACGCGTATTTTGAAAAGGATAACGACGCGCATACGGGCACGAAGGGCGACTATATTTACCGCGAAATGTCGGATGACGGATACGAGCTTATATCCATAATGTTCGAGATGAAAAACGAGGCGGACGCCACCGCAACGAAGAAGAAAAACGAGTACTTTCTTCAGAAGCTCGATAAGGACAGACGCGAAAAGGGGCTGCAAGTATGCGGTGCTTGTGTCGCTTCTCGAGTCGGAAAACGAGCTTTACAACACTGGAATTGTTGATATGTCGCATAGGTACGAAAAGATGTACGTTATTCGCCCACAGTTCTTTATCCCGATGATAACTCTGCTTCGCAATGCCGCTACGAATGCGCTCGATTATAAGCGCCAGCTTGCCGTGGTACAAAACCAGAGCATCGACGTCTCTAATTTTGAGTCTGCACTCGAGGACTTCAAGGACAAGTTTGGTAGAAACTATCGCCTTGCGAGTGAGAGATTTGCCAAGGCAATAGAGGAGATAGACAAGAGCATTGACCATCTTCAGAAGATCAAAGAAAACCTTTTAGCGTCCGACAATAACTTAAGGCTTGCAAACAACAAAGCTCAAGATCTGACTATAAAGCAGCTCACAAAAGGCAACCCCACCATGACAGCTAAATTCGAAGAGGCACGCCAAAACAATTAATAAAAAACGCACAACTGCTACATGCGATAAATTAGCTCAGTCGAAATAAAAATTAGTAAAACACACTATACCTTGCAGGGCAAGGTGGTATGCAAAAAAAGGACGAGATTTTCTCGTCCTTTTTTGTGGTTTGATAAATGTGTCAAAACGGCAACACGGAATAAAAAAACAATAAAAATGCTAAATAACACACAAAATTTTGCAAATATAGGCTAGTATTTTTCTATCAAATCGTTGCATTAATCAAAAAAGTGTGCTATTATATAATATAATCTTTTTTGAGAGGCGAATGATGTATAAAATTGTAAATAAAAAGGATTTAAATCCCACGGTAGTTTTAATGGATATTGAAGCACCCCTTGTCGCAAAAAAGGCAGAGCCGGGGCAGTTTATCATACTCAGAGTTGACACCGACGGCGAGCGCATACCGCTTACCGTTGCCGGCACCGATAAGAACGCCGGCACTGTAAGAATAATATTTCAGCGCGTTGGCGCAACAACGGAGGCGCTTGCAAAGAGATGTGAGGGTGATTTTATCGAGGACTTTGTCGGTCCTCTCGGCAAGCCTACAGAGCTTGAGGGACTCTCTGATGTGCTTATCGTTGGCGGCGGTGTTGGCTGCGCCATAGCACTGCCCGTTGCCGAGAGGCTTTGTGAGATGGGAGCTCGCGTTACCTCTGTCGTCGGCTTCAGGAGCCGTGACCTTGTAATTTTGGAGGAGGAGTTTTCACGCGCATCAGACGAGCTTACGGTTATGACCGACGACGGCTCGTACGGCAGAGAGGGAAACGTGTGCCTGCCTATAAATGAGATGCTCGCCGCGGGCAGAAGGTTTGATAAGGTCATAACCATAGGCCCTCTTATTATGATGAAGTTTGTCGTAGAGGCGCTGCGCCCCTCGGGCATACCCTGCGACGTATCTATGAACCCGATTATGATTGACGGCACGGGCATGTGCGGCGGCTGCCGCCTGACGCTTAACGTAGACGGGGAGCGTGTGACAAAATTCGCCTGCGTTGACGGCCCTGACTTTAACGGCTATGAGGTTGATTTTGATGAGGCTATGCGCCGCTCTAGAATGTATAAGGACTTTGAGAGGCACGCCTATGAGAAGGCCTGCAACCTCTTTAAAAAGGAGGTAAAATAAAATGGCAAATATGAATCCGAAAAAAAATCCGATGCCATCGCAAGAGCCTCTTGAGAGAGCTAAGAACTTTGACGAGGTAGCACTCGGATACACCGAGGAGATGGCGCTTGACGAGGCTCTTCGTTGCCTCAACTGTAAAAATATGCCCTGCGTTTCGGGCTGTCCCGTTAACGTTCATATTCCCGAGTTTATATCTAAGATAAAGGAGGGGGATTTTGAGGGCGCATATAAGGTAATTTACGAGTCCTCAAGCCTTCCTGCCGTGTGCGGCAGAGTATGTCCGCAGGAGACGCAGTGTGAGGCAAAATGCGTCAGAGGTATCAAGGGCGAGCCTGTCGGAATTGGCAGACTTGAGCGCTTCGTTGCCGATTGGCATAACGCGCACAAAGCGGATAAGCCCACCCCCGTGTCGAAAAACGGGCATAGAGTTGCCATAGTCGGCTCAGGCCCTGCGGGTCTTACCTCGGCCGGCGACCTCGCAAGGCTTGGCTACGACGTTACCGTCTTTGAGGCACTTCACACCGCCGGCGGCGTTCTGGTTTACGGTATTCCCGAGTTCAGACTCCCGAAGGATATAGTAAGAGCGGAGGTAGATAACCTTAAGGCTATGGGCGTTGAGATTAAGACCAACGTCGTTGTCGGTAAGACGCTCACCGTCGACGAGCTCTTTGAGATGGGCTATGAGGCGGTATTTATCGGCACGGGTGCCGGTCTTCCGAGCTTTATGGGCATTCCCGGCGAGTCACTCTGCGGTGTTTATTCGGCTAACGAGTTCTTAACGCGCTCAAACCTTATGCGCTCATATAAGGCGGACTCAAGCACACCGATTATGAAGGGCGAGAGAGTTGCCGTTGTCGGCGGCGGTAACGTTGCTATGGACGCGGCAAGAACTGCGCTCCGACTCGGAGCTGAAAGGGTATATATAATCTACCGTCGCTCAATGGACGAGCTCCCCGCAAGGCGCGAGGAGGTAGAGCATGCCGAGGAGGAGGGCATTGAGTTTAAGCTCCTCACAAATCCGACTGAGATTTTAGGTTACGAAAACCCCGACAACCCCCGTGATGAGAAAAATGGCTTTGTCAAGGGTATAAGGTGCATAAAAATGGAGCCCGGCGAGCCCGACGAGCGCGGCAGACGCCGTCCCATTGAAATTCCGGGCAGTGAGTTTACAATTGACGTGGATACCGTCATAATGTCGATAGGCACCTCGCCAAATCCGCTTATCAAGTCAACCACGGAGGGCCTTGAGGTTAATCGCCGCGGCGGTATTATTGTCACCGAGGACGGTGCGACCTCTCGCGTCGGTGTTTTTGCCGGCGGTGACGCCGTCACGGGTGCGGCAACCGTTATATCCGCTATGGGCGCAGGTAAGATTGCAGCACGTGCAATAGACGAGTATATAAAATCGAAATAAAACAATTCCCCAAATCTACTGTGGATTTGGGGAATTAAACGCGATATGCAAACCGTTGTTTACAAAACTGTCTTGTTTACGCTTGCAAATTCTTTTTATCAAGAAAATAATTTCTGTAATAGAGGCAAAGGTCTACACCTACCATCGTGAGATTTAATACGTAGAAGAAAAGGACGTACCATTTTTCGCTAAAGCTCGCCATATATGCCTCGTTTGTAAATTTCGAGGCAATTCCCGCTATGTAACCGAAAAAAATGAATAGAAGAAAGGCAAGACTCTTTCCCTTAGCCGTTCTCGCCTTATAGGACTTTATAACGTTAAGCGGCCAGGAAGCGCCAAAGCTCACTATCATAATTATTTCAAGAATTTCGGACATGGGAGCACCTCTTAAAAAATTTTTAGTTAGTATATCATAAAAATTAAATAAAGTCAAGCTATTGAATATTTAAAGCTGATATGATAAAATAATTGTAAAAGAGCTTTTTCGAGGAGTGATTGCCGTGAAATCCATAAAGGATATATATAAAATAGGAAAAGGGCCGTCAAGCTCGCATACTATGGGGCCGGCAAAGGCAATGAGTATTTTTGTCGGTGAAAACCCGAATGCCGAAGGCTACCGAGTCGTCCTTTACGGCTCGCTTGCCAAGACGGGACGAGGCCACGGCACCGACAAGGCACTTGCCAGCGTGACCGATAAGCCGGTTGAGGTTATATTTGATACCGAAACCGAGAATCTGCCGCACGAGAATACCCTTGATATTTACGCGGTGTCGGGCGGAAATCCTTCCGCACCTATGCGCGTGATGAGCGTCGGCGGCGGAGATATTAAAATTGAGGGGCGCAAGGCTCTGACGCCCGAGAACGTTTATCCCGAGTCGAGCTTTGCCGAGATTGCCTCGGTTTGCAAGCACGAAGGTATCAGAATTTCCGACTTCGTAGCAATGCGTGAGGGCGAGGAAATCTACGATTTTCTCTACATGGTATGGGAGACGATGAAGGCGTCAATTCACGAGGGGCTTACCACCTCGGGTACTTTACCGGGCGGCCTTGACGTTGAAAGGAAGGCGCAGTATCTATACAATCAGCGCCATATAGACGAGAGTCCTGTCACCCGTGAAAACAGAATCGTCTGTGCTTATGCCTATGCTGTGAGCGAACAAAATGCTGACAACGGTACCATTGTTACAGCCCCCACCTGCGGAGCCTGTGCCGTTGTGCCGTCGGTGCTCAAGTATATGCAGGAAAAGCATGGCTTTTCTGACAAGGCAATCCTGCGCGCACTTGCGGTAGCGGGTATTATCGGCACGCTTGTTAAGAAAAACGCTTCTATTTCTGGTGCTGAGTGTGGCTGTCAGGCGGAGATAGGCACTGCCTGCTCTATGGCATCTGCGGCGCTCGGTGAGCTTTTCGAGATGGGTATTGACCAGATAGAGTACGCCGCCGAGATTGCCTTTGAGCACCACCTCGGGCTCACCTGCGACCCTATATGCGGACTTGTGCAGATACCCTGCATTGAGCGTAACGCGGTTGCCGCAATGCGCGCGATAAACGCTGTAAGTCTCGCGAATTTCCTATCGGGCTCAAGAAAGATTTCGCTTGACCTCGTTATAAAAACTATGTATGAGACCGGCTGTGACCTCTCGCACCTTTACCGTGAAACCGCGACGGGCGGCCTTGCAAAGCATTACGGAGGACATAATGGATAAGGAAAAGATTGACAGAATAAACGAGCTCGGCAGAATTGCAAAGGAGCGTGAGCTTACCGCTGCTGAGGCAGAGGAGCGCCGTGCTTTGCGCGAGGAATATCTCAGGTTTTTCCGTGCTTCGCTTCGCGGTGAGATGGAGAAAAACAAAAGAGAAAACTAAAAATCTCTTAGGAAAGGAATTTTTTAAGTATGAAAAAGTGCGCTATATGTAACACTCCCATCACGCGCGAGGATGCGCCGATATTAACGATGGGCGCTTACGGAACTCCGAAGTGCCTTTGTGACGAGTGTGACGCGGAGCTTGCCGTCGCAACCGAGGATAGAGATTACAAAGAGGCCTTCGCCGCTATTGAAAGAATAGGAAGGAAGGTAGCAGACTCGTCGGTTGCCGACAGAGAGAGCCTCGTTACCGTCAAGGAGATTTTAAGCTCCGCCTCCGAGCGCGCTCGGCGGATAAGGCTTGGCGAGTACGATTTTTCAGAGGACGGTATCTCCGACGCTATCGAGGAGATTCCTGAGGAGCTTCTTGAAAGCGATGAGGACCGCGAGCTTGACCGCGCCGACGAGGAGAAAAACAAGAGGTTTGACAGAATATTCAACTGGGTTGCGGGCTTCGTTATAGGGGCGGCAGCGGCATTTCTGATATACAGAGTTCTTGATACCTATATTTTCTGACAGAAGAGTCGGGTATATCGCGCCCTTTAGTATGACATTTTAATAACCCCCTCCGCATAAGGTTTAGCGGAGGGTTTTTTATGGGCTTTTCATTTGTTTTACCTGTCCTCGTGACACTTGTCGGCGGATATTTTCTCCTAAGACTTCGCTTTTTCTTCCTTTTGCACCCTATTCGCACGGCTAAGAGATTGACGGCAGCCTTGCGCGAGCGTGCGGCGCGGCGCTCGCTTTTTCTCGCGCTGGCGGGGACGCTTGGCGTGGGCAATATTTTCGGTGTCGCAATGGGGATAATTATAGGAGGGGCAGGGAGTCTTTTCTGGCTTCTTGTGTCTTCGCTTTTTTCCTCCGCAATCAAGTATGCCGAGGCGCTCGCCGCAAATGATTTGGGCGGCTCGGGGTTTGGTATGGCGTCTGTAATAAAAAGAGCTTATCCCGTTTTTTCACACGGTGCGTCAAGGCTTTATGCCGTGCTTTGTCTTTTTCTTGCATTCGTTATGGGCTCTGCGATACAGAGCGACAGTGTCAGCTCTATGGCGGAAAATACGCTCGGGGCTTCGCCCGTTCTAGCCGCCGCTGCTTTCGCCTTTTTTGTTTTGGTTGTAATCTTGGGCGGCGCGAAGAAAATAGTGAGCGCAACCGAAAAAATCATACCTTTGACAACTTTAATTTACATAATTATATCTTTTGCTGCTATATTTGCGAATATCGGACATTTGCCGACGGCAATCTCTCAAATTTTAAATTCTGCATTTATGCCTTCTGCGGCGGCAGGCGGCGCGCTTTCTGCCCTCCTGTCTCGCGCTATGACGGAGGGATATGCGAGGGGGATTTTATCAAACGAAGCAGGGGCGGGCACCTCGGCTATGGCTCACGCGAGGAGCGGTGCGGGGGCGGATGAAGCAGGACTTTTCGGTATATGCGAGGTGTTTTTCGACACACCGCTTCTTTGTACTCTCACGGGACTTGTCATAGTTTTATCTGTCGACACACCGGAAAGCTACTCGTCTGCTATGGCACTCGTTTCCGATGCCTTTGGAAGCTCTCTTGGCACGCCTGCGGCTTTTATCGTCTTTGCTTGCGTGATTCTTTTCGCCTATTCAACGGTTATATGCTGGTATTATTACGGTGAGGAGTGCCTTCTTTACCTTACCGGGCGAAAATTTAGGTGGATTTATACACCCGTTTTTATCCTCTTTATTTTCGTCGGCGCGCTTTACGATAGCCGTATCACCCTTGCGATTTGCGATATAATTTTACTTCTTATGACGGTGCTGACTCTGATAGCACTGCTTCTTTCTTCAAACCGCATAATTCGCGTTTCAGAGGAGGGGGGTATCATAAAGCGAAAAAAAGGTCGCAAGAGCGGTTAGCTCTTGCGACTCTTTTATAAAAGTCTTATTCTTGAGAGAAGCGTAGCGCCTAGGGAAGTGAGCGCTTCGATTTTTGTGAGTGCGTCGGCCTCGCCGAGCTCACTTGTGATGAATGCGCACTCACCGGGCGAAGCGATGAACTCAACCTCGCCAAACGCCGCGCGCACGCTATCCTCGCTGACACCTGCGAGCGCAACGTAGGAGCGGGATACAAAGTCGGAAAACGGCTTGACACCCAGAGCGGTCTTCTTCATTTCGGGCGCTGCCGCGTATGTGCCGGAGCGCATTATCTGCACGAGGTCGCCGACAACCGCAGAGGCAGTAGGTCCTGCACCGGCTCCCGGACCGTAGAACATAACTCTGTCAATGGGCTCGCCAAGCACCTCAACGGCATTGTAAACACCGCTGACACCGCCAAGGGGAGATTTTTCGGGGAGCATAAAGGGTGCTACCATAATCTCAAGGCCCTCATCGCCAACGATAGCTCTGCCAAGCAGCTTTATCGCAAGTCCGACCTTAGCCGCGGCGGCAACGTCCTCTTTTCTTATTTTGGTAATGCCCTCTGTGTGTATGTTTTCTGTCGGCACGAGCTTGCCTGTTACGAGAGAGGCAAGTATCGCAATCTTTCTTGACGCGTCGGTGCCGAGTATATCGGCATCGGGGTTTCTCTCCGCGTATCCGCGTGCCTGCGCGTCGGCAAGAGACTCTGCGAAGCCGTCGCCGTAGGTAAACAT
Source organism: Eubacteriales bacterium (assembly GCA_045576815.1). Classification (GTDB taxonomy): domain Bacteria; phylum Bacillota; class Clostridia; order Oscillospirales; family CAG-272; genus UBA1740. The sequence goes on along the minus strand of JAZNHD010000007.1, from coordinate 15,677 downwards.
CTTCGTAAGTATATAGTTCGTCGTGCCGTTGAGAATACCGCGCACCTCGGTTATCCTGTTCTGTCTTACACAGCTGATAAGAGGTGAAATTACGGGAATACCGCCGCCGACCGCCGCCTCAAAGCGATAGCTGACGCCTGCCGCCTCTGCCGCAGCTAAAAACTCGTCACCGAAGTTTGCAACAACCTCCTTATTTGAGGTAATCACGTTCTTGCCTGCCTTGAGTGCCGCAAGAGTATATTCGTACGCGGGGTGTGAGCCGCCCATAACCTCGATAACGTACTTTACCTTCTCATCACGAAGAATGGTGTCAAAGTCGTGTACTACTCTGTCACCGAAGGGCGAGTCGGGAAAATCCCTCAGGTCGAGTATATATTTTATGTTGATTTCGTCTCCGCCAAGGCGTGAAACCTCGCTCATATTCTTAGTAATCAGGTCGGCAACACCGCCGCCAACCACGCCGAAGCCGAGTATAGCAACTTCCGTCATTTTAAAGTCCTCACTTGCGTCTTAAAAGGGTGCGGGATGTCGCATTCCGCGACATCCCGCTGAATCTGTCTAATTATATCACACAAAAATCCGTTTGTCAAGCGTTCTCAATACCAAGAGACGCTTTTTTTGAATCCTCGGAGATATAGTCGAGCGGATTTACCGATACACCGCCAACCTTTATCTCAAAATGAAGGTGTGCCTCGTCGGCAAGCTCGGTAAGAGAGGTGTCTCCGACCACTCCGAGCTTTGCGCCTGCCTTTACGCTGTCGCCCTCCTTTACGGCAATGCCGTCAGAGGAAAGATTGGAGTAAACGCTGACAATACCGCCGGAGTGAGTTATCTCAATGCTCTTGCCGAAATAGGGGTGTGAAAACACCTTGGTTACCTCACCGTCAGCCGCGGCAAAAACCGGAGCGCCCTCCTCAGTGGCAATATCGATGCCCGTATGGATTCGCCATTCTCCGAGCGTTTCGGAAAACACAGGCATATCGGTGCTGTGCACCTTTGTCACCTCGCCTACTACGGGTGAGGTTATCGTGAGAGCGCTGTCGGTGTTGCTGCCCCCGTTTTCGTTGCCGTTCTCCTCACCGCTGCCATCACCGTTACCGCTACCGTCTGTGATAGGGGGATTATCGGTGTTATCGGGAGGTGTGTTATCTCTTGATGCCGCCGACACAATGCCGACAACCACGGCGGTTATGCACAGAATAGCAATCACAACCGCATAAACGACCTTAACCGAGGTGGGCTGGTCGCTGAACTTGATTTTTTTATCCATCTTCTTTTCCTTTCCTTTTTCGCGTTGCTGAGTTTATTGTTGCCGAAGCGATGGGTTTTATTCGCAGAAAAGGAAAAAAGATTTGACGGATAGAAAACAAAAAGAGAGCGACAGCTCGGTCGCTCTCTTAGCATGTAAATTAATTAGTCTGCTGCGTCAACAACAGTAACGTTTGTGATGTGGGGCTGGGGTCCCTCATACCAGTAGAGGAATCCTGCCATATCAACCTTGTCGCCAACGTTGAGTTCCTTAACAGCCTTATAAACGTCGCTGTCCTTGTCAGTAAGGTAGGACTCGATAACGAAGGTGTAGGTCTCGCCGTTAACCGAAGCGTTGAAGTAAAGGTCGTCTCCCTCAGAGCCGGAGCCGTCCCACTTGTAAAGGTATGCAGCACCGTCGCTGTTAGCAGCTTCAATGGTCATGCCGGTGAAGTAAACCTTGGTATTCTGATAATTTACAAGCTCGTCCTCGCCAAGAACGGTGGTAACGTCAACGTAGGGAGCTACGTAGTTTCCTTCAAGGATTTCGAACTCGGCGTCTATGATTTCAACCTCGCCCGACCACTCTGCCTTATAACCGGTAATCTTAAGTCTTGTGCCTGCGGTCATGCTGTTATACTCAGCCTCGGTGCAGGGAAGGTCGTATACGAAGTAACCGCCAACGGTATCCTGAAGATAGAAGGTACCCTTGCCAACTCCTTCGTCCTCCCACCAAGCCTGCTTGCCCTGAACGAAAGCCTCGATAGTAACCTCGGAGTCAAGCTCAGCTGCGATATACTCAGCGTGGGTCATCGTGCCCTCGGACTTAACGGAGGGGTCGAAGCCGCAACCAACAAGTGCAAGAGTTGCCATAGCAACCGTCAATACAAGTGCCAATACTTTTTTCATCTTTTAATTCTCCTTTTATTTTGGTGATTTAATCACACAACAATATTATACACAAAATTGTAAATAAGTCAATATCTTCGCCTATTTTTTCCTTTTTTAATTAAGAAAAATACGAAATACGCACCCAGAAACAGCCAAATCGCGCCTATCGTTATGAGCAGCACGAGCGATTCGGTCGGTAATTCTCCAAGCTCAGCCTTTTCGGGTGACTCGCCGCCCTGTGTAATAAGTCCGTCAAGGCGGTAAAGTGCGGTAACCTCGTGATAGAGCTCTTCGATGAACGCGTCGTCAACGGTCTTGCCGCGCTTTTGTGCCTTTGCAACCTCCTCAATAAGCTGACCTGCCGCGTTTCGAAGCGAGGTTGAGCCGTTGAAAACGGGGGTGACGAAGGATTTATCCATATTGTCAAGAAGCAGCCTTGAAGCCTCAATTTTAACCTTGTAGTGCTCCTCATTATCCTCACCTGCACGGGAAAGATAATCCTGATACTCGGCACCTTCCTGCGCGGTAGAGGTTACCGGAACGTAGCCCTCGGTCTTTGCAAATTCTATCTGTACGGTATTTGTGAGAAGATACTGTGCAAAGAGCCAGGAGGCAAGCACTTCGCCGGGGTCGGCCTTGTTGAATACGCAAACCGACGGACCCTGAGAAATCATCGCCAGGTTATCCTCGTCATATTGCGGCACGGGCAAAACTGCCGTCTCAAACTCAACGAGCTCCTCCTCCGGAATGTCGATAAGCGGTGCGTCAGAGCCAATCCAGGTTGCACCCGCGGTTGAGTCTATCGCGAAAATGCATTGACCTCTGTTGAAGAAGTTGCCGGGATAGCTCGAAATCTTGAAGGTTGAGAAGATTCCGTCGGCGACGGCGTCGCGCACGTCGTAGAGAATCTCCTTTGTCGTGTCGTTGAAAATAAGAATCTCGCCCGTCGCGTCGGAGTAGCCGGCATCAAGCTGCCTGAGTGCTTGAATCATCATATTGTCGGTGGATTTGTAAATTGTAGGAATTAAGGTTTTCTGACCGTTAATCTTGAAGTTTCCGTCAGAGTCCTTTTGCATCGCCGCGCGCGAGACCTCAAAGATAAAGTCCCAGGTCAAGACCTCGGGCAGCTCATAGCCGAGCGCCTCAACATAGGTCTTATTTACGTAGCAAGCCTCGGTCGAGCGCATAAAGGGGAGAGCATAGTAGCTGTCGTCTATCTTACACTCGTTAAGGAACTTTTTGATAATATCGTCCTTAGAGGGCCCGTCAAACTTTAGCTCCGTGCCGCCAAGTCCGTAGCTTTCGTCATTCATAAGCTCGTCGAGCGGCACCATCACGTTTACACCCGTCATATAGGTCGCTATGTGGTCGGGGTAGGTGATACATACGTTTGGTGTCGTGCCGGTTTGAATGTTTGTGATTACGTCGTTATAAATCTTTCCGTAATCGCTGTAACGCTTTATCGTTACGTTAATATTGGGATAGAGCGCCTCAAAGCTCTCTATCGCTTCGTTGTAAATGTTTACCTGCGTCTGATTGCTGTCGTTTTTCGCCCAAAAGGTTATATTGTAGGTTTTCTCGGCATCAAAGCTATCGGGCATCTCGAACTTCGGCAGCACCCTTGAGCCGTGACAGGACGCGAGCGAGAAAAGAAGCGTGAGTATAAGGAGTATAACCGTGACCCTCTTAAAAATTCTCATCCCTTCGTACCTCCTCTCGCAACGCCTGCCATAATCCTCTTTCTGAATATGATAAATAGCACGATAAGCGGTAGGGATATCGCGACTACCGCCGCCATCATTGCAGGCACGTTCTCACGGCCAAATCCGTTTTCGCGTATCTCTTGAATACCGTTTGAAACGAGGTAGTAAAGCTCGTTGTCGGTGATAAGCCTCGGCCACACGTAAGAGTTCCAGCACTCGATAATCTTGAGTATCGTGACCGTCACGACAGTTGGGCTGCAAATAGGCACCATAACCTTCAGCATATACTTGAAGTCTGACGTGCCGTCAACCTTTGCGGCATAGTAAAGCTCGTCGGGGATTTGTGAGAAATTCTCCTTTAGAAGATAAATATAGAATATCGAGGTCACCGACGGAAGAATGAGTCCTGTAAAGGTGTTGCGCAAATCAAGAGAGGTGATAGTAACGAAGTTCGTTATGATAACCAGCTCGTTAGGTATCATCATAAGCGCAAGAAGCAGCGTGAAAACGAGGTTCTTACCCTTAAATGTAAGACGGGAAAATGCAAATGCCGCAGGTATAATTACGGCAAGCATCAGGACTGTTGTAATAACTGTGAAAATCACAGTGTTAAGAAAATAACTCGCGAGGGGCACTGCGGTAAAGGCCTCGATGAAGTTTTCAAGCGTCGGATTTTTTGCAAAAAACTGCGGAATAAGCTCAGCATTATAATCGCCGTACGCCTTGACCGAGGTGAGCAGCATCCAGTAAAACGGGAAAATGACCATCACCGCCCAAAAGCCGAGAAAGGCATAAATCAGCGCACGGGTGACGCCTTTTTTGGTAATCTTTATGTTTTTCATAGCGCCCCCTTATGAGTAATGCACGTGCTTTTTGCTGACTATTAGGTTTATGCACGTGATAGTGAGAACTATTGCAAAGAGGATAATTGCCGCCGCGGAAGCGTAGGACGGATAGCCGCCGCCGTCACCGTATAGCATATCGTAAACGTATCCTACGATGGTGTTCATCTCAGCGGCGTTAAGGTTTGTGCCAAAGAGGGCGACAGCGTCGCTGTACGCCTTAAACGCGCCTATAAATCCCGTGATTACAAGGTAGAAAAGCGTCGGGGATATCATAGGCAGGGTGATTTTCGTAAAGATTCTCACTGAGGGTGTGCCGTCAATCCTTGCCGCGTTGTAATAATCCTTCTTGACCGAGGCAAGCGCACTCGTCAGAACGAGAATTTTAAAGGGCATAACCACCCATATAGTATAGAAGCAAAGCACGAACATCTTAGCCCAGTATGGACCGTCAATAAAGTCAATAGGCCCCGCGCCAAACCAGCCGATAAGCATATTTACAAGTCCGTCGGAGTACGGGGTAGGCTTAAAGAGTATCATAAATACAAGTCCCACCGCGAGCGTGTTCGTAACGTAGGGGAGAAAATATACAGTCTGGAAAAGGTTGCGCAAGGGCTTTATAGATGCAAGCCCCATAGAGATAAGCAGCGCAATGCCCGTCGAGAGCGGCACGGTTATGAAAACGAGGATAAGCGTGTTTCTCACCGCGTCAATAAAGTATGGGTCGCGCAGTACGTACTCGTAATTATAAAAGCCTGTTCCGAAAAAGGTCTGTGATGCGGAGTTGTATCCTTCCTCAAAGGAGTAAATAAACACGTCGATAAGCGGATATACCATAAACACGCCGACGAAGAGAAGCGCCGGCAAAAGATACAGCCATGCCTTAAGGTTATTCTGTTTCATCTTACGCCTCCGAAAGTGCTGAAAGCGTGACGGGTACGCGGCGCTCGGTTGCCTTATCAAAGAGGTGTACCTTAAGAGGCTTGAGGTTGAAGTGCACGGCAGTGCCCGAAAGTCCCTCGCTCTCAGAGTCCACGATAGAGCGGACGTTTTCACCGAGCATAGCGGGGTGGGTCGATACCACGCTGACGTCTCTGCCCATTACCTCAACGCGAAGAAGATTAAGACCGAATGCACCGTCCCTTGCGGGAATGAAGCCCTCGGGACGTATACCGACAAGATATTCGCCATCGGCAACACCCTTGGCAACAAGGACGGCCTCGCCGCCGATATAGAGCTTACCGCCCGTGACCTTACCGTCAAAGACGTTTATCGGCGGCGTGCCGAGGAATTTAGCTACGAAAAGGTTAGCGGGGTTGTCGTACACCTCGCGCGGTGCGCCGATTTGCTGAAGCACGCCGTCACGCATTACCACGATAACGTCGGATATGCTCATCGCTTCCTCTTGGTCGTGGGTTACGAAAACGGTGGTTATATTAGTTTCTCTTTGTATTCTTCTGATTTCCTCGCGCGTTTGAAGCCTGAGTCTTGCGTCAAGGTTTGAGAGCGGCTCGTCAAGGAGGAGAACGCGCGGTTCTTTTACGAGCGCACGTGCTATCGCCACACGCTGCTGCTGACCGCCGGAGAGCTCCGACGGACGCCTTTCAAGAAGGCCCTCTATCTGTACGAGCTCTGCCGCACGGGCGGCTCTTTCTTTCATTTCTTCCTTCGTGAGCCTATCCTTTCCGCGCCTGTTTTCGAGAGGGAAGGTTATGTTGCCGAGCACCGTAAGATGCGGATAAAGCGCATAGTTCTGGAACACCATTCCGACGCCCCTTTTTTCCGGCTCAAGTGCCGTTACGTCGTCCTCGCCGAAGAATATCTTACCCGAGGTGGGACGCTCAAGGCCGGAAATCATATTAAGCGTAGTGCTTTTTCCGCAGCCTGATGGCCCGAGAAGTCCTACGAGAGTACCGTCAGGTATCTCGAAATTGAAATTATCAACCGCGGTAACGCCCTCCTGTCCCTTCGCTCTCGGCGGAAATATTTTAGTCAGATTTTCAAGAAGAATTTTCATACGCTCTCTCCTTTAGATTTGGTTTTCTGAAACGCAATACGGGGGTCGCCCGATGCAAGATATACGGTTCCGCACTCGACAAAGCCCGCGCGCTTTAACACGCGTTGCATCGGAATATTGTTTTTGTGAGTGTCGATTTTGAGGTTGTCCGAAATTTTTTGGCACTCGGAAAAGCAGAAATCAACTATTCCGCGCCCGTGGTGCTTAACGGCTATTCTGTGTATAACCGAATACGGCTCGTCGTTTAACCACGCACCGCCGTAAATTTTCTCGTAGGTCGGGTCGGGCCCCTCTCCGAAATAAAAGACGGCAACGACCTCACCCGAGTCCTCGCAGACGTAGCTATGCCCCTCTTTCATATCCGATAAAATTTCCTTTTTACCGGGATATCCGTCACGCCACTGGTCAGGGTTGCCCGAAGCTTTCATATAAGCTCTTGCGGCCTCGTAAATTTCCTCAGCCGCCGCAACGTCCTCTTCTTTCGTTTTCCTTATACGCATAAAGACACCTCGCTTTTTAAAAATTATACGATAAATATAGGAGTTTGTCAAGGTAAAGCGAAAAAGTTCTTTACTTTTTCACCTCTCTCTGCTATAATAAATTCAGTACGAAGAAAGGAGGCTGCCTATGAGATATATAGCCGACCACGATTTTCATATACATACGGGACTGTCGCTTTGCTCGCGTGACGGTGAGCAGACACCCGAGAGGATTATTGCCTACGCAAAGGAAAACGGTCTAAGAAGGGTATGCCTCACCGATCATTTCTGGGACGAGGACGTGCCGGGTGCTTCATCTTGGTATCAAAGGCAGGGATTTGAAAGACTTAAAAAATCTCTTCCGCTTCCGCGCGACCCTGAGGTAAAGCTGCTTTTTGGCTGCGAGGCCGAGCTTGACAGAAATATGCGCCTCGGTATAACGAGGGAGCGCTTTGACGACTTCGATTTCGTGGTTATATCCACGACGCATCTTCAGATGAAGGGCTTTACAATAAGCGCTGAGGACTCGGCATCGCTCCCGCGCCGCGCGGCGAAGTACGTTGACAGACTTGACGCGGTGCTTGATATGGACCTGCCGTTCTCAAAGGTCGGAATTGCACACCTTACGCATTTTCTTATAGCTAACGGAACTTGGCAGGAGCATATAGAGCTTATAGATATGATACCCGAGAGCGAGTTTTTGCGTATTTTCAGCCGCGCGGCAAAGCTCGGTGTGGGAATAGAGCTGAATTTCCGCGTTGATTCTTACGACGGGTGCGACCTTGAAAGAGTGCTTCGCCCCTATCGCATAGCACGCGCCTCGGGTGCGAGGTTTTATCTTGGCAGCGACGCTCACCACCCCGACGAGATGGGCGCCGTATCGGTTGAAAACTTCAATAAAATCATAGATTTGCTTGACCTAAAGGAGTGTAATAAGTTTGAGCTTGCAAGGTAAAAGCTATCCGTACAGCCGTGCCTACGTTGAAATTACGAGCGTTTGTAACAGGAGCTGCTCCTTTTGCCCGGGCACTGCCCGTGCGCCGAAATTTATGACGGTAAACGAGTTTCGGCATATTCTCGGCGAGCTTTCGGGGCTTACCGAATATATCTACCTTCACGTCATGGGCGAGCCGCTTTTGCACCCCGAGCTCTCGGAGCTAATAGGTCTTGCGGCGGAGCGGGGCTTCAAGTGCGCAGTAACGACGAACGGTACGCTTCTCTCCGAATGCGGTGAGGCGCTTATCGGCAGCGGTGTTTATAAGGTAAATCTCTCGGTACACAGCTTTGAGGACGGCAGCGACAGGGAATACCTTTCCTATATAAACGGAATTTTGGATTTTGCCGATGCGGCGTCGAAAAAGGGTATTCTCACCGTTATAAGACTCTGGAATTTAGGCTGCGACGGCGGCAGAAATGAAAAAACGCTCGCTATGCTCCGCGAGAGATTTTCAGACGAGTGGTGCGAGGGCAAAAGAGGAGCGAGAATACGCCATAAGCTCCACCTTGAATACGGCGAGCGTTTTCGTTGGCCCGACGCGGAGGCGGAGTATCTTGGTGACGAGGTCTTTTGCTACGGGCTTCGCGACCATTTCGGTATACTCTCGGACGGTACTGTCGTGCCGTGCTGCCTTGACAGAGAGGGCGCGGTACGCCTCGGTAACGTCTTTGAAGCACCGCTAAAGGAAATACTGTCCTCTGAAAGAGTGAGGGCTATATCCTCGGGCTTTGACAAGAGAATTGCAACCGAGGAGCTTTGCAAAAGATGCGGATATGCCAGAAGATTTAAATAAAAATCGCCGAATATGTAAACCAAGAGCTACATATTCGGCTTCTTTTATAGATTTTCGTCGATATAATCAAGATATGTATTCCAGTCCTCACGGCTGAAATAATCAAGACCGTCACGCAGGTGGTAGCACACTCTGCCAAGCGTTACGCATTCGCCCGCCCGCAGGTGTCTTTTGGGTGGGCTCTTGAGCCTCCCCTCCAAAACCGAGATGGCAGGACAGAGAGATGCTACTGCTGAAAACTCGCTCCTCGGGTCGCCCCTTCTGTCAAGCTCGGCGCTTCCTATAAGCAGGTGTCTGTCGAGTGACAGAAAAAGGAGAAAGTTTTGGTCGTAATTTCTTTTCCAGAACGGCTTACAGTTTTTCACAAACCGTCTTGAGAAAAGCTCGGGATATTCACCAATAACACTCTCGGGTGAGACACCGAGCCTGTCGCGTGATAGAGCCGTGCCGAGTGTGCCCGCACAGTTGGCGATAACGTATTTGAAGCGCTCGTCATAGCCGCCCGCAATAAGAGCGGATATACCTAATAAGCCGCCTGCACACACCGCAATATTATCCTTGTCAACAGAGGTCTGACCTACGGCGTAGTCCATAACGCGCATAGCGCCCCATGCCCACATCGCTAACTTCCCGGGTGTGCCGCCGCCTCGGCGTCCGGGTGCGAGATATTTTGCAAGCCCGTCGTGAAAGCGCGAGCCGCGTCCGTACGGTGTAATTTCCTTGCAGGGAAGCAGAAATATGGCATATCCTCTGTCGATAATTTCCTCGGCGGGAAGAAATTTATTTGGGATATCCTCCGTATCTGAAAGATATATTATTGCAGGCGGCCTCTCCGTGCGGTTAGGCACAGCGGATTTCACCTTGAAGCATGCGTCGGTATCTGTGAACGTTGCGGTGAATTTCAGTGTGTATAGCGTTGCCTTTCCTGCGGCAAAGCTACTGTCAATTTCAACAATCTCAGCGCTCAAATGGTCGGGCCGTGTCGGGATTTTTCCGTATATCTCGTGCATCAGAAGCTCTTTTATCTCCTCGCGCCGCAGCGTAAAATCGTCACGGCTCAAGACTCTTTTTCCGCAGTTCATAACGAGCGGGTCCGGAATTGAGAACTCCTCGTGGGTTTTATTCATGTTCATATCACACCTTTGCGTAGCTTGAAAATACAAGCTATTTTACCACAAAGCAGCAGATATTTCAAGCTGTTTTACTGCTTTTTATCAAAAACACACGAAAATATTGAAAAAGAAAAGAGTTTGTGCTAAAATAATTCTGTAAGGATAAAGAAAGGAGCCGAGTGCCTAAATGAAGCTGCCCCGTGACGTAGAGTATATTATTGAAAAAATTGAGGCGCAGGGCTACCGTGCTGACGTCGTGGGGGGACCCGTGCGTGATTTTTTGCTTGGAAAGACTCCCTTCGATTACGATATAACGACAAACGCCCACCCTTCAGAAATTAAAAAAATATTCTCCGACGAGCGCACCGTTGATACGGGACTTAAGCACGGCACGGTGACGCTGCTCCTTCACGGTGAGTGCTATGAGATAACCACCTACCGCATTGACGGTGAGTATCTCGACTCGCGTCATCCCGAGTCGGTTTCCTTTACCGATTCTCTTACCGAGGACCTCGCGAGGCGGGATTTTACGATGAATGCGATAAGCTATAACCCGAAGAGGGGTATCACCGACCCATTCTTTGGCCGCGAGGATATAAACGACTCCAAAATACGAGCCGTGGGAGAGGCAAGGCTGCGCTTTCGAGAGGATGCGCTCCGTATTTTGCGCGGTGCGCGCTTTGCGGCAACTCTCGGCTTTTCTGTTGAGGAAAAAACTCGTAAGGCCATGAGTGAGACGGCGCGACTGTTATCCCGTATTGCCTCGGAGAGAATTTATACCGAGTGGAAAAAGCTATTGTCCGGCAAGTTCTCTTACCGTGCATTGACCGAATTTTCGGACATAATAGCCGTGTTTTTGCCCGAGCTTGACACGGGAAAGCTGCCGTGCGAGCATCGCTTCTTGTCTGCGGATTTTTATACCCGACAGCTTGCGCTGTTTTATCTTTCACACGGCGAGTGCGCGGGAGAATACTTTGATACGGCAATGAGACGGCTGAAAACCGATAAGGCTACTCGCGTGGAGGGCACAGCGCTTCTTTTATCGGTTGGAAAATACGATAACAAAACGGCGCACGGCAGGCGTCTTATGCTAGCCTCGCTCGGTGATGCCGATATGGCAAGAAGGCTTCTTTCCCTTGAGGTGCTGCTCGGCATAACCGACGGCGGGTGCTTGGATGGGCTTAACTCAGAGCTTTCCTTTGGGATACCGTACAGAATTTCCGACCTTAAGATAGGTGGTACGGAGCTTCGGGGACTCGGCTATCGCGGCAAGGAAATAGGCGACGCCTTAAAGCGCCTGCTTTTTGCCGTGGCACGCGGCGAGGCGGAGAATACGAGAGAGGGACTTCTCTCTCTTGTGGCGCAAAATAAGTAACGCAGTATAATAATAACAGCTTTATACTGTGAGGTGGTCTGTTATTGTTTCTTTCGAAAGGCTCACGCTTGACGAGGTGAGAAAAAGGATGTTCAAGACGGCTCTCACCGTACCCGTGCGAAGAAAAACGCTTAAAATGATGGATGGCGTAGAGCTTTGCGCGCAGATTTTCGGCTGTGGGCACAGGCGAATTGCCGTATTTAAAACCTATGACGCCGAGCTTTTGAGAGACTCTGTGCTGTACGAGGTGTTTTTGTCCGTCGGCGGTGACGTTTGCGCCTATTCCGCGCACGGCGCTGAGTACAGGATAAAGGTGTTTTCGCCACTTGACTAATTTTTCTCGCTGTGCTAAAATATTATGGGCAAAAAAACACTATGCCCGGGAGAGTGAACTTAAATGGCTTTTGATGCTTGTATGATGCGCGCGGTGCTCGGCGAGCTCGTTTCGGAATTTCCCGAAGGGAAAATCGAGAAGGTTTTGCAACCGCAAAACGATGAAATAGATATGGTTATTCACTACGGCGGCGTATCCCGCCGTCTTGTTTTCAACGTCGGACCTAACGCTCCGCGCCTTCAGCTCTCCGACAGAGCAAAGGAAAATCCGCAGAAAGCGCCGATGTTCTGTATGCTGCTTCGCAAGTATTTTCTCGGTGCTAAAATCGTGTCGGTGTCGCAGCCCGGCTTTGACAGAATTGCCGAGCTCACGGTTTCCTGCTACGACGAGATGGGCTTCAAGGTGACGAAGAAAATAGTGTGCGAGATAATGGGCAAATACGCAAATCTCATTATCCTCGATGCCGATTCCAAAATTCTTGCCGCTATGAAAATCGTGGATTTTGCCGCGAGCACGGTAAGGCAGGTGCTGCCGGGACTTAAGTATCAGATACCCGAAAAGCCGGATAAGCTCTCGCCGCTTGAGATAGACGAGGCGGCGTTCAGGGCAAGGCTCTCGGATTTTCCCATGGACAGAAGCGGTGAGAAATTTATAACCACTACCTACTCGGGCATAGCAACTCAGATAGCTCACGAGCTCGTCTATCGTGCGACGGGTAATATAGACACGCCTGTGCGAGAGATAAATCCCGACAGATTTTACTCGGTCTTTTCCGAGTGGCAGAGGCTGCTTATAGAGGAGCGCTATCTTCCTACCGTTGCAATCGGTGAGGGCGGCAGACCGGTCGATTATTCCTATATGGATATTACCTATCTTGGTAAGAGCGTTTCTATTCTGCATTTTGAAAGGCTCTCGGAGCTTTTTGATTGCTATTTTGCCGAAAAGGATAGGGTAGAGCGCACGGCTCAGAGGGCAAAGGACGTTATCCGTCTCGTTTCGGGCGCAATAGCAAGGATTGAGAGAAAGCTCTCGCTTCAGCGTGCCTCTCTCATTGACAGCGAGCGCGGCGAGGAATACAAGAGATACGGTGACCTTATCATCGCGAATATTTATAGACTTACAAGAGGTATGGAGAGCTTCAAGGCAGTCGATTATTACGACGAGACAGCGCCGGAGGTCGAAATTATGCTTGACCCGCGCCTTTCCCCTGCGGCAAACGCGCAGAAGATGTATAAGCTCTATAACAAGGCCAAAACCGCAAAGGAGGTCTTGACTGAGCAGATAAGGATTTGGGAGGCAGAGCTTCGCTACCTTGAGACCGTCAGCCAGTCGCTCTCGCACGTCAGCTGTGAGGATGATATTACCGAAATCCGCGACGAGCTTTACCGCTCGGGATATGCCTCGCGCCTTAGAGGCTACAAGCCGAAAAAGGAAATAAAATCTCAGCCGACCCGACTTGTTACAAGCGGGGGCATGACACTCTATGTAGGCAGAAATAACCTGCAAAATGACAAGTTAACTTTACGTATTGCTGACAAATCGGACGTTTGGTTTCACGTAAAGGATATCCCCGGCTCGCACGTAATACTCGTAACCGACGGAAAGGAGCCTGCTGACTCCGACTACACCGAGGCGGCAGCCTGCGCGGCTTATTACTCTAAGGCTACGGGGGACATTGTCTCCGTAGACTACACCCGTGTTAAAAACATCAAAAAGCCCGCAGGCTCAAAGCCGGGGTTTGTAACCTATAAAACAAACTACACGGCATACGTAAAGCCTCTTACGAGTGATAAAATAGAGAAAATGAAAGAGAAGGCAGCGTCTCTTTCGAAGGAGAGATAAATGGTGGACCTTACAGGACTTCATAAACATTTTGTGCTCGAGCACTTAAGCGAGGGCGACGTTGCCGTCGATTTCACTATGGGTAACGGAAACGATACTCTGTTTTTGTCGAAAACGGTAGGAGCGTCGGGCAGGGTGTACGCCTTTGATATTCAAGAGGAAGCGCTCGTGTCGACAAGAGAGCATCTTTCACGCGAGGGCGCGCCCGAAAACTACACGCTTATCTGTGCCTCGCATCACAGAGTAAAGGAGTTCGTGGGGGAGAAAATAAAGGCGGGAATGTTTAATCTCGGCTATCTTCCGCGCAGCGGAAAAAAGGCGATTACCACTCTCCGTGAGACCACGATGCCTGCGGTTGAGGCGGCAATAGACCTGCTTTTGCCCAACGGTGTGCTTATAATCGCTATTTACCCCGGGCACGAGGAGGGGGCACTGGAGGGTGAGATGCTCCGCGAGTATCTCGGAACGCTTTCGCGCTTCAAAATATGCGCCTCGGAGTTCAGAATATTAAATTCGCCCGAGTCGCCGTACTTTTTCCTCGTCGAGAAAAGTCCAAGAGCAAAAGAGTAAAGATAAAAAAAGACCTGACACGCGTCAGGTCTTTTTTTAGGTCGGTATTGGCTATGCACGTGCCTTGAGCTTCTTTAAAAGCCAATTTTTTAAGTAATAGCAAGCGACGTGTGATATAATAAGCTCGAAAATTACGAAAACGAAGCAAGCCGTCATATAAATTATCTCGTCTGTGCGGTAGTTTCCGGCGAATTCGGTGAGGTAATCCGCCGCGTTTTTTATCTCCGCGGAAAGCGCGTAAGCAAACTGACCGACAGAGGAGAGGAAAATACCGAGGGTGACGGGCGCGTCGAAGTTTAAGACACCGCCGACGGTAAGCTCGTCTGAAAGACGGACGTCGGCAGCCGCATGAAGCGCTCGCCTTTCCTTCTCCGACGGTTTTTTTCTGTATGCTGCGGGAAGGGTTAGCTTAAGCTCTTTCATAATGTGTCGTCTTGACGTAAAGTATACGAGCGAGAGGAACAAAATCAGCTTCGCAAACTCAAGCATCACGGCAAAAAGCGCCGACAGGGTATAGAGGGGAATGCCGTCTACCGAGTCGTAGCCAAGTGAAAGAAAGTAGAGGTAGTAGTAGGGTAGGCTATATATGAGTTTTGCCGCCGCGATAGTCGCAGCACCCGTGAGGACGTGCCCTGTCGTGACGCCCCCCGTCCTCATTAAAACGACGAAAAGCACGACCGCGCCCGAAGCACCAAGGATAAACTCAAGGAGCAGTGATAAAAAGTGCCTCACGTACTCAAAATTTCCGACGGTATACGCATAATCCTCAATCACATAATTAGGTATGTAAAAGATTAAAAAAAGCACAAAGTAAAGCGAAAGATACGTAAAAAAGCACCTCTTGATGCTTTTTTTAAAGCCTTGTTCCATTTTCTGAAATCTCCTGTATTTTCTACACAGGAATATTGTATCACAAATGATTTCGGTTTTCAAGTAGATAGCATAATTATGAATTTTTTGTAAATTTTGTCTATTACCATTGATTTTTATATTAATATATGTTATTATAGTGAGGCTGTCCGCGTGGCAGTAAATAAAACACACATAGCGAGTAGGGCTACTGCCGGTGCGCATTATGCGTCGCAGTATTATGTCGCTATGGCGGAAAAACCAAGGAGGAACATTAAAATGTTCGAAATCACCATCAAGCAGCTGCTTGAAGCAGGCGTTCACTTCGGTCACCCGACCAAGAAGTGGAACCCCAAAATGGCTGAGTACATCTTTACTCAGAGAAACGGTATTCACATTGTTGACCTTCAGAAGACCGTTAAGAAGTTTGAAGAGGCTTACAACTACGTAGCCGAGATGGCCCAGGAGGGCGGCACGATCCTCTTCGTCGGAACCAAGAAGCAGGCGGCAGAGACCGTGAAGGAAGAGGCGCAGAGATGCGGTCAGTACTTCGTAAACGCTCGCTGGCCCGGCGGTATGCTCACCAACTTCAACACCATCCGTAAGTCCATCAAGCGTCTGAAGG
>JAZNHD010000006.1:0-14728 GCA_045576815.1 Eubacteriales bacterium | reverse complement strand
GTGCAGTTCTTCAAGGGCGAGAAGCCTTGGGGTGTTAAGGCAGACATCCTTATGCCCTGCGCAACTCAGAATGAGGTTGGTATGAAGGAAGCCGAGATGATGGTAAAGAACGGTGTCAAGTACTACGTTGAGGTTGCCAATATGCCCACCACCAACGAGGCAGTTGCATATCTTAAGGAAAACGGCGTTATTGTAGCTCCCTCGAAGGCGGTTAACGCGGGCGGCGTTGCTACCTCAGGTCTTGAGATGACGCAGAACTCGATGCGTTACTCTTGGAGCGCTGAGGAGGTTGACGAGAAGCTTCATATGATTATGAAGAACATCTTTAACAACTCGGTTGCTGCAGCACAGAAGTACGGACTTGGCGACGACCTTGTTGCCGGCGCTAATATCGCGGGCTTCCTTAAGGTTGCCGATGCAATGAAGGCACAGGGCGTGGTTTAAAAGTTTTTCGTTTAATACGAGCCGAGGGGCACGCCCCTCGGCTTTTTCCTTTGCCTTATTGACTTTTCTCTTGTGTTATAATATAATTAAATAAGGTAGAAGGGAGGTGCGCGTATGCCGAGAGGTACAAACCAGAAGGAAAAGCTTATGAGAATACTTGAGCTTTTTATTAACGAAACCGATGAAAGCCACGGTGTTTCGATGGCTGAAATAATATCTATGCTTGAAAAGCGCGGCATCTCGGCAGAAAGAAAGAGTGTGTATGACGATATGGCGGTGCTGTCATCTCTTGGCTTTGACGTTATTACCTTGCCCACAAAGCCTCCGAAATATACCCTTCTTAAGCGTCCTTTTGAGACGGCAGAGCTTAAAATACTCGTTGATGCTGTTGAGTCGTCAAAGTTCGTTACGGCTGAGAGGAGTCGTGCGATAATTGCAAAGCTGCGTGGCTTTGCCGGAAAGTACCACTCCGGTGAGCTATCTCGCTCGGTATACGTAGAGGACAGAATAAAGACCGAAAACGACCTTTCGGTTGAAAATATAGACGCGATACATAAGGCTATCAACGCAAACGAAAGTATTTCTTTTAAATATTTCGACTATACGTGGGATAAGCACCGTATCTTCCGTCACGGAGGCAAAAGATATACTGTCAGCCCTATCTCTCTTGTGTGGAGTGACGAGAACTATTATCTCGTTGCCTACGATGAGACGGCAGACACCACGAAGAACTTCAGAGTTGATAAAATGGCTGAAATTCTTAACACGGGTGAGCCGAGAAACAAGAAAATCAGCGGTGTGAGATTTAACCCCGCCGAGTATTCAAACAAAATCTTCGGTATGTACGGCGGACGTGAGGAGCTTGTCTGCCTCGAGTGCCGCGAGCATCTTGCGGGTGTTGTGATAGACCGCTTTGGCATGGATTACACCTTTTTCAAAACGCCGTTTGGCTTTCGCGCATCGGTTAGAGCCATGATAAGTCCGAATTTTCTTTCGTGGATTATGAGCTTTGGCGGGGATATGAAAATTATATCGCCCGACTCGGTAAGGGATGAGCTTCTTGATTTGATTAGGAAAGTAAGAGAGTGTTACGATGAAAAAATATGAGGTAATAGCCTTTGACCTTGACGGTACGCTTACTAATCCCGAGCGCGGACTTGTCGCAGGGTTTGTCTACGCCTTTAAAAAGCTTGGAATAGAATACGGTGACCCAAAATCTCTCTGCCGATTTATAGGTCCGCCGCTTTACGAGGAGTGGCAGAGGGAGTTTGGCTTTTCCTTTGAGGAGGCGGCTCACGCGGTGGAGGTTTTCAGAGAATACTATAACGTTTACGGCTGGCGTGAAAACGAGGTGTACCCGGGAGTTGTCGATATGCTGAGGGGGTTGTCACTTGCCGGCAAGACTTTGATTGTCGCAACGTCAAAGCCGGAGGTAACTGCAAAAAGAGTGCTCAGGCTTTTTGACATTGATAAATACTTTTTTACCATAGAGGGTGCGTCAAGTGATGGCACGAACGACTCAAAGTCAATGATTTTAAAAAGGGCAATAGAAAAAACGGGGCGCACACCAGAGGAGTGTATACTAGTCGGCGACAGAAAATTTGATGCCGAGGGTGCGCGTGCCGTCGGTGCGGATTCACTCGGTGTCTTATGGGGACACGGCTCGGAAAAGGAGCTTTTCACAGCGCCCTTTACCGCTATCGCGAAAACGCCCGAAGAGGTTAAAAAAATGCTATCCGCAGAATAAACGGATAGCATTTTTTCTTTACACGGTATAAACCTTTTTCATTCTCATGGCAATCTTCGGCCTGTCACCGTAGCCGGTGGGGACGGATGCGATTTCATCAACCGTTTCCATACCGGACACAACCTTACCGAATGCCGCGTACTGACCGTCAAGGTGCGGCGCGTCAGCGTGCATAATAAAGAATTGCGAGGAAGCTGAGTTGGGGTCATAGGCTCTTGCCATAGATATAACTCCGCGCGTGTGCTTTAAGGGGTTCGGGTGTCCGTTAGCGCGGAACTCGCCGACTATATTTTCCTTCGCACCGCCCATGCCGGTGCCCTCGGGGTCGCCGCCCTGAATCATAAAGCCTGGGATAACTCTGTGGAAAATGAGTCCGTCGTAGAAGCCTTCACCTACGAGCTTAAGAAAGTTTTCGACAGTTTTCGGTGCTGCCTCGGGTGAGAGCTCAATCTCGATTTTGCTCCCGTTTTCCATTTCGATTACAACCATTGTGAAATCTCCTTTTGGGTTTGTTATATTTTTTTGTTTTCGGTCTATAATTTAGTAGGATTTTAAATCTGAGAGAAAGGAGCTTTTATGAGAGAGGGTACTAAAACCGTTGCCGCAGTGCTTGCTTCCGTAGTGCTCGGCGGTATAATCCTTATTGTATTCATCAAGCATCTTTTGCCGATTTTCCTGCCGTTTTTAATCGCGTGGGCGACAGCTCTCGCAATCCGTGCGCCTGCAAAAAAGGTTGCCGCACTCACAAAAATTCCCGAGCGGATAACAAGACTGTTACTCTCGTTTGCCGTCACGGTGCTGCTTTTTGGTGTAATATCTCTCGTTTTATGGCAGCTCGTTGGCGCTATATGGGGATTTCTCTCGGATATCGGACGCGGCGAGGGGCTTTATGATATTCTTATACAAATCACAAATCCGAGCCTCACGATTTTCGGTGATGCGATACCGCCCGAGCTTTCCGAACGTATCAGCGAGGCCGTACGCTCGCTTCTTTCCTCAGCTCTCTCGTCGCTTGCGAGTGCCGTCACCTCGTGGGTAAGCGTGCTGCCGCGCGCCTTTATTTTTCTTCTCGTCACGCTTATAGCGCTTGTGTATTTCAACCTTGACCTTGAGAGAATAAATGCAGCCGTAAGAGCCGTGCTGCCTCAAAAAGTGGGAATATGGCTTTCAAAAATTCGACACCAAATTTTCGAGGTTGGGCTTAAATATGTAAAGTCTTATTTACTTATAATGCTTATAACCTTCGTTGTTATGCTTTTTGGATTTTTTATACTGAGAGTTCCTCGCGCTCCTCTTATCGCTGTTATAGTAGCCGTGCTCGACGTTCTGCCGATTATAGGTGTCGGCACGGTGCTTGTGCCGTGGAGTGTCTTTGAGATAGCGACGGGCAATGCGGCGATGGGAGTAGGACTTATAGTTTTGTTCCTTGCAAACGAGGTGATAAGGCAATTTGCCGAGCCGAAAATCGTTGGAAAGAATCTAAACGTACATCCTCTTTTGACTCTCGTGCTTTTATACTTCGGATACTCTCTTTTCGGTATCTCAGGACTTGTTCTTATCCCCATAATAATAGCCGTGCTGGGCCTTGTCAAAAAAGATGAGTCCGCCGACGTCGGAAAGTAAGCCGTCCGCGAGCGATACCGGCGCAAGCCCCACCGCCCCGACTGCCGCCTCGATTGCCGCGGCCGACGGGTGAGTTCTGTAGTCGCCGACAAAGTATACTCTGCCGTCCCCGACTCCCGCAGCGCCGCCGATAAAGCCGCAGTCGTAAGGCGGGAGTGTAATGCCGCCCTCTTTGATAAGTGTGACCTCAATGCCTTGTGACGCGAGCGTTCTTGCAAGCCCCTTATCTGCGGTTATCGCGTGGGTGTCGTCGAGCACCAGAGTGGCACAGGCAGGGTATCCCTGCTTTACGTTTATAATTTCACAGCCTCGCGCGAGTGTTAGCTCCTTTATTGCTGAGGATATGCTGTCAAGTCTTGCAAAAACCTTGTTGCCAATCACGAGCGCATTGTATTTTGCGTCGCCCGGGTAGACGTGTGAGGGCGTCTCTGAGGAGAAGCAAATACGCACGTCGGGGTGTGCCTCTCTTATATCAGAGAAGACGTATGCTGCCTCGTCACAGTAATCGGCAAAGGTAACGGTATCGCACCCGAGCTTAAAAATGAGAGAATCCGGGTGTGCCGAAATGCCCTCGGGCAAGTGGCGCGACTTAGGCAAGGCTATAACGTTATATCCAAGGCGCGCGAGCCCTTCTTTTGCCGCGCGAGGTGCGCGCGAATCTATCAAAACACTTTTCATATTTTCTTAAAAATAAAAAGCTCTGCCGAGTGGGCAGAGCTTTTTACTTATGCACGCTCGATCTTTCCCGAACGAAGGCAACGGGAGCAAACGTAAACAGTCTTGCTTGCGCCGTCAACTACAGCCTTAACCCTACGGATATTAGGCTTCCAGGTTCTGTTGGTCTTACGGTTGGAATGGGAAACGTTATGTCCAAAGGTAACGCCCTTACCGCAGATGCTGCACTTAGCCATTTTGACACCTCCAAAAATACCGCCCTTACGAGCGAATTTTTTATATTACTTTTTGTTATTTACAAATCAGCAAGTGATATTATAACATATCAGTCTATAAAATGCAAGTCCTTTTTTGAATTTTTTTCAATTTTTTATTGACAGTCGGCATATAAATTTAGAAAGGCTGTGCCTTTTTATATTCTGAATTTAATGCGGAGATGCCGATGTATGAATAAAAGACGAAAATTTTTCCGTGACGGCGTAATGCTTACCGCCGTGGCGCTTGCTATGAGGACTGTGGCTATGCTTTTCGGTGCTTTTGTTACCCGCACCGTCGGTGCTGAGGGTATGGGGCTTTATACCGTTGTTATGACCGTTTATTCCTTTGCCGTAACCTTTGCAACCTCGGGTATAAGCCTTACCGTAACGAGACTCGTCGCGGGAGCAATAGGCGAGGGGAGAGAGTGCGGCGTGGTCGGAATTCTTCGCGGCGCTTTTATATATTCGCTCGGGTTTGGCGCTGTTGGCACACTTCTTCTTTTTTTCGGTGCTGATTTTATCGGCACGAATATCCTATCCGACCCACGAGCCGTACCTTCATTAAGAGTTCTTGCGGCATCTCTTTTGCCAACGGCTCTTGCAGCTGTCCTCTCGGGATATTTCGTCGGTGTTAAGCGAGTAGGTGCAAATGCCGTGGCACAGGTTTTCTCACAGCTTATAAGAATTGTCGGCACGGCTCTTCTCGTTATTTACGTATCGTGTGACGGAACTGAGGGGGCGGTTACACTCTTAGCTCTCGGGATAACCCTTACGGAGCTGCTCTCGTTTCTTCTTGTCTTTTTTGAATTTCTTTATGACAGGTATAGATACGGCAAGCGCGGGGCTAAATGCCAGGCAGAGCTCTCGCAGGTTTCGTCTATGGCCGTGCCGCTTGCGCTTTCGGCTTACGTTCGCTCGGTCTTTCTGACGGTAGAGCATATTCTTATACCGAAAAGGCTTCGCGACGGGGGAGAGGACTCCGCCTCGGCATATTCGCACTACGGCACGCTTCACGGAATGGCGCTTCCGATGATACTTTACCCTATGACGCCGCTGTCCTCCTTCGCGGGACTTCTCGTGCCTGAGTTTGCCGAGTCCTCATCCCGCCGTGACGGAGCTGCCGTCTCACGCATCGCGAGCGAGGCTATGAATACTACCCTTGCGTACGCGACTCTTGCAGCGGTTTTCCTTTTCGTATTTTCCGAGGAGCTCGGATATCTCGTTTACGACTCCTATGACGCAGGGTATTACGTGGCAATACTTGCACCCGTCGTGCCGATTATGTATCTTGACCACGTGACCGACGCTATGCTGAAGGGCATCGGCGAGCAGGTTTTTTCAATGTGGGTAAATATAACCGATTCTATACTGTCGGTCCTTCTTGTGTGGCTGCTGATACCGAATATGGGGATAATGGGATATGCCGTGGTGATAGTCGCTATGGAAGGGTATAATTTTATTCTTTCGGTAATAAGGCTGCGGAGCAAAATAAAATTCAGTATAGAGCCGATGCGCGCGGTATTTCTCCCGCTTGTTTTCGCGACTGCGGCAGGCTATGCCTCACTCTCGCTTTTTCGCTATAACGGCAGAGTAACCACGCCATTTTGGCTTGTTATGAAAATGCTCTTTGCGCTTTGCGTTTTCGTTTTTATGACAGCGCTTTCGCGCGTTGTATTGGAAAAACGCGGAAAAACGGTAAAAAACAAATAAAAAACACGAAAAAAACACAAAACTTGTGACTTTTCGACAGAAATGTAGTATAATACTGTCGGGAGGTGAGACGTTGAAGAGGTTTAGACTGATTTTATCGGTTTTATTTTCAATATTTACGGCTCTCTCGCTTTCCGGCTGCGGTGGCAAGGAGACTGTGACAATAAGCCTTTCGCAAGGAGATTTTTCGATATTTTTCGAGAATCTCGCGGAGGGTAGTGTAACGCTTGCGGACGGTATAGACTACCGCGAGGGAGAGCTGTTACCAGTGTTTGCTGAGCTCTCAGCGCTGCTTTCGGTAGATTTTATAAAAAGTGATGACGGGGGAGATATCCTTTTCGGCGGAGCGGCAGAGCTGAGCCGCAGGGGTGCCACGGGTGAATTTTTAAACCTTGCGGAGCATCTTGACGCTATGCCGAATTTCAATGCCTTTCTTGAAAATAATCCACTCGTCCGTCTTTCCGTATCCGCAAGTGAGAGCGGCGCGTTTTACGTTATACCTTATCTTGAGAATACCGAGAGCGCCGAACTTCTTTTTAATGCCGATGCGGTAAGGGCACTGCTTGACGGAGAGGGCAAATTCGTTTCCGACAGTGAGGGAGAAATTACCGACGTGTTCTATGCTCCTTATATGCCTACGTCGGGGAGTATTACAGTGGATATAATGCTTGACGGCAGACTAACGGCTCTTAAGAAAAACTACGATGCCGCGGGGAATATAATCGAGTTTATGAACTACGAGATTAGAAGGGGAAGAGTTTCTGCCGTCGATGCAGTGAATATGCTGCGAAGCTACATAGATGATGCATATTGCGGCTTCTACGGCAGCCTTCGTTCCGAGCTTTTTCTTGGGGAATCGGCTGCATGGGATGCTGACGAGCTTGTTGCGCTTTTACGATGTGCCACAGCCCTCGGCGGTGAATACAGTGAGCTTTTTGCTTACGGCGCGGAGTCGCTGACGTCCCTTGCAGGAGCGCTGTTTTCCGTGCCGGGACTGCTTTCCTGTGATTATTTTTACTTTGACTCGGAGTGGGGGCTTTGCGACGCAAGGTGTGACTTAGAGTCGTACAGGGCGCTTTTGCGTATGCGTGCTGTAATTGACGAGGGCCTTCTCGGGTGCGGTGTGGCTTTCACGGGCGAGTCTGATAGTCTGCCATCCGCTTTTACTGAGGTATTGCCGCCTGTGTCGCTCTTAGGGAACGAATACGTCAGGCTGATAGGCACTCGGTCAGAAATCAGCAGCTATGCCGCGACGGTCAGCGCGTCGGTTTCGGAGAATGGAGAACGGCTTTTTGCCGTGCTTAGAGTTATAGACTATCTCTTTTCCGAAGAGGGGCAGCGACTTGCGCGCTACGGTACGCCTGCCTTTTGCAGCTTGAAGGAGAATGGAATTGCACCGTCAGACGAGGCACTTGCAAACGCTGCGAGGTATACGGAGAGCGACTACTCCGCCTTCAAATATAAATATATCGGAGCAGGACTTCTTTTTCCGTACGGAAATATTGATGCTTCCGTTAACAGGATAACACCGACGGAGCGGGGGACAAGGTTAGGACTTATAAAAAGAGTAGGATATCTTACTGACGATGGGATATATCTGCCGCCGACGCCCGTTCGTCTTTATACTAATGAAGAGTACCTCGTTTGCGACTCAAATTCCTATTATGATACTTATTTCTGTCTCTTTCAAAAAATCCTTAATGGAGAGCCAAGGATTAGCACGCTTGCCGATGCGCAAAGGCTCATCTCTTGCCTTGTCAACGACACCTCGCGAGACGAATACATCTTGTTAAGGAGGGAAGAGACTGAAAGATATTTAAGATGTTATAAAATAATAAGCAAATAAAAAAACAGGCTGTTTGAAATCCGAACAGCCTGTTTTTGTAAATAAATGTTGTTGTTTTGATTAATTATTGGCAATTTTTTCGTCATCAGACTCATCATCTTCGTCGTTTGACCTTGCGTCGATGACACGCAGAGTTTCAATTCTTCTGCCGTCCATATTAAGCACCTCTACGTCAAGACCGTTGTACTCGAATTTGTCGCCTACCTCGGGGATTTTTTCGAGTATCGTCATAGCCCAGCCGTTAACCGTAACCGTGTCAAGCTCCTCGTCGGTATCCATATCAAGCTCGTCGAAGAGCTTTTCCACGTTGGCCATGCCGGATACCTCGTACTCGCCTTCGCCGATTTCTTTTATCTCCTCAACGATTTCGTCGTGCTCATCCCAGATGTCGCCGACGATTTCCTCAAGAATGTCCTCAAGCGTAACTATGCCTGCCGTCGAGCCGTACTCGTCGGTAACGACCGCCATGTGCAGCTGCTTTTCCTGCAAATCCTTCATAAGATCGTTAACCTTTTGCGTTTTAGCAACGTAAATAACAGGCTTCAGTATTTCACTGATAGGTGTCTCTCTGTCGTGCGAGAGAGCGTAAAAATCCTTATAGTAAAGTATACCGAGAACGTTATCAAGGTCATCTTCATAAACGGGGATTCTTGAAAAACCGGATTCGGTAAACACCTTTGCTACCTGCGCCTTGTCGGCATCGATAGGCAGGGAGGTTATATCTATTCTCGGCGTGAATATGTCGCCGACCTCAAGGTCGCCAAACTCAATAGCACTCTTAATAAGCGTGCTTTCCTCCTCGTCGATATCTCCGCCCTCCTCGGCTTCCTCAATTATGGAGATAAGCTCCTCTTCGGTCATGCCCTGATCGTCCGAGGGCTTAAAGAGCCTTGCCAGAAGCTTTTGCCACTGATTGAATATGATGCTGATGGGAGTGAGAACCACAATAAACACTCGCATTATGGGTGCAGAGAAGAGAACGAAGCTCTCGGGCGAGTTCTTTGCCAGCGTCTTGGGAGATATTTCACCGAATATCAGCACTACGAGCGTTATCGCGACGGTCGAGACCGTTGCCGCAAGGTCGTCACTCTCGATAATTCCTGCGAAGAAAAGCGTACCGATAGACGCGGCGAGAATATTAACGATGTTGTTGCCTATAAGAATGGTGGAAATCAGCTTGTCGTAGTTATCCGCAACACGAAGCACGAGGGCGGCCTTCTTATTGCCCTTTTCCGCCATATTCTTAATTCTTATTCTATTGAAGGTTGAAAAGGCGGTTTCCGTAGCGGAAGAAAACGCCGAGAGTATGACGCACATCACAATTATTGCGAGGTAGGTCCATAAATGAGGTTCCATTTTCCTTTGAAATTTACCTTTCGAAAAAATAATTTAATGCCTTGTTTTTCAAAAAACGCAAAAAAGAGGTATAGCCATACCCGAAAGTGCGGCTAAACCTCAGATATTCTATGTATTACGGGCATATTATGACAAGTGTCCCCGTCCGCGCCGTCGTCCATGCGTCCTCCGAAAATACGTCTTTGACATTATCAAAGCATTATTGCCATATATGATAGCATATTTTTTTAGAAATGTCAAGGCTTTTTTGGTTTTTTAATTAAAAACGCCCGGGGATTGACTTTTTATCTCGCGAGTGATACAATAAGGTTGAATTTTTAAAGGAGAGTCGGAATATGGAGAATGGGGTATGTGCTTTTACCGGGCACAGAAATATAGCTGTCGCGCATAAGGCTGCCGTAAGCGAGCTGCTTTCCCGTGCGATAGTCTATGCATATAATGAAGGCTGCCGTACGTTTCTTTCGGGCGGCGCTATCGGCTTTGACACGCTTGCGGCGAGAGAGGTGGTAAGGTTTCGTATATCTCACCCCGACGTGCGTCTTTCCTTGGTTTTGCCTTGTATAAATCAGGACGAGCGCTGGTCGGCGCGTGACAGAGATGCGTACGGATATCTTCTCGGCGCGGCAGACGAGGTTTCGTACGTTGCCGACGTCTACACCCCCGACTGTATGAAAAGGCGCAATCTTGCGCTTGCCGAGTCTGCCGATATAATTATTGCCTATGCGGGCAGAAGCGCGTCGGGCGCGGGCCAAACCGTCAGAATGGCAGAAAAGCTCGGAAAACGCGTTTACAATATTTATCCTACCGTAGCCGCCACGGTTGAAAAATGAGTACATAAACTAAAATAGCAGTACCCGTGTCAAAAAAAGCAGGCCTTTTAGGTAATGACCGCCACACCAAAAAATACCACTGGAAAAATTCATATATTTTTCATTTCCCACTTGATTTTTCCATTCCTCTGTGGTATAATGTTGCTATGATAATTACTTTGATGGGTTACCCATCGGAAAGAGGTTACCGTGTTAGAATCTATCCAGGGCTTTTTCGCAAGCGTAATCGGCGCGGAGTTTGATTTCGCTGCAATTTGGGAGTCAATCGTCGGAGTTTACTGGGCGTTTATCGCATCTCCCACTTACATAGAGATTGAGACCTTCGTAAGCGGTCTTCTTCTCAACGTTCCCGCTATCGCAGTTACGGGTGCGCTTCTCGTTCTTTCTCTTATACAGCTTTTTGCGGGAAAGAAGCTGCTCGGCTTCCAGAAGTTCGTTGCTTGCTTTGCTGTCGGCTTTGCTTACGGCATCGTTTTCCTCGCTCCCTTTGTTGATACCGTTATAGTTCTTCCTCATTGGATATCGGGTGTTGTCGTCGGTGCTATCGCAGCTCTTCTTTGCAAGCCCGTGTACTTCCTTACCTACGTCGGTGCTGCTGCGTATGCGATGTATTTCGTATGCTATACAGGTGCGGTTCTCCCCGAGCTTACCGCATTTACCTGCGAAAATAAGATTTACTCCCTCGTGGCTGCGGCAGTTGCTGTTTTGCTCGTTCTCATCTTCAGAAAGTGGATTGAGATGATAGGCACCTCCGCACTTGGCGCATGGTGCACCTACCTTTGCGTTGACACACTCGTCGGCGGTTTTGCAAACATCGAGGCGCTTGCTTCCAGCATCGAGCTCGTTAAGTGGATTGCAATCGGCGTTGTCGCTCTCGTTGGCTTTATCGTTCAGGTTAAGACCAGACGCAGATATTGATTTTAGTAATTGTAGAAAATCCGACGAAATTTTCGTCGGATTTTTTTATATAAGACGCGCAATTATATTGACTTTTTTATTTATTTGTAGTAAAATACTATATATAACAAAGAAAGGTGCTCTCATCATGGACAAAATCAAAGAGTTAAAGCTTCGGCGCATAGCTAACGACGTGCGCGTTGACATCATTGAAGGCGTTTACAATGCAGGCTGCGGACACCCCGGCGGCTCGCTTTCAATCGCAGACATCATTACATATCTCTATTTCGAGGAGATGAACGTAAATCCCGACGCTCCCAAGGCTGAGGACAGAGACCGCTTCGTGCTTTCGAAGGGACATACCGCTCCCGCACTTTACGCGGTTCTCGCAGAGCGCGGATATCTTCCCAAAGAGGAGATTAAAACACTTCGTAAGACCACCTCGCGTCTTCAGGGCCACCCTGATATGAAGGGCACTCCCGGTGTTGATATGACCACCGGCTCGCTCGGACTCGGCTTCTCCGCAGCTTGCGGTATGGCGCTCAGCGCAAAGGTATACGGTAACGACTACCGCGTTTATACCATTCTCGGTGACGGCGAGACTGAGGAAGGACAGGTTTGGGAGGCGGCTATGTTCGCAGCTCATTATAAGCTTGACAATCTCGTAGCGGTCGTTGACTGGAACGGACTTCAGATAGACGGTCCTATTGCCGAGGTTATGAACCCCGCGCCCCACGATGAGAAGTTCCGTGCGTTCGGCTGGCACGTTATCTCGATAGACGCTCACGATTTCTCTGAGATAGAGGCTGCGTTTGCCGAGGCGAGAACGGTTAAGGGTAAGCCCACCGTTATTATCGCAAAGTCGGTTAAGGGTAAGGGCGTATCTTATATGGAAAACAAGTGCGAGTGGCACGGTGCAGCCCCCAAGGAAGAGCAGTATAAGCAGGCTATTGCCGAGCTTAACGATATTGCTGCAACGCTCAAGTGATAGGAGGACGGAAAAATGGCAGATAAGAAAGCAACAAGAGAAAGCTACGGCGCAGCACTTGCCGAGCTTGGTGAAAAGTACGATTTCCTCGTTCTTGACGCAGACCTTGCGGCAGCGACCAAGACGGGCGTTTTCAAAAAGAAGTTCCCCGAGAGATTTTTTGACTGCGGTATCGCAGAGGGTAATATGGTGAGCGTTGCGGCAGGTATCGCAACGACCGGTAAGACTGTTTTCGCATCCTCCTTTGCGATGTTTGCGGCAGGCAGAGCCTTTGAGCAGGTTCGTAACTCGATAGGCTATCCTCACCTTAACGTTAAGATTGGCGCAACTCACGCGGGTATCACCGTCGGTGAGGACGGCGCAACCCACCAGTGCAACGAGGACCTTGCGCTTATGCGTACTATCCCCGGTATGATTGTTTGTAACCCCGCTGACGCTACCGAGGCTTACGCTGCGGTTGAGGCGGCTATCAACACCTACGGCCCCGTATATCTTAGATTTGGAAGATTTGCCGTGCCGAACCTCACTCCCGAGCTCGTTTCCGACTATAAGTTTGAGTTCGGCAAGGGCGTTACCTACCGCAAGGGTAAGGATGTTACTATAGTAGCGACCGGATTTATGGTTCACCTTGCAGTTGAGGCGGCTGATATGCTTCGCGAGGAGGGCATTGACGCAGGCGTTATCAATATTCACACTATCAAGCCTCTTGACACCGAGCTTCTTGCAGCTGCGGCAGAGGAGAGCGGCGCTATCGTTACAGCAGAGGAGCACAGCGTTATAGGCGGTCTTGGCGCGGCGGTTTGCGAGGCACTCGCAGAGCGTTGTCCCGTTCCCGTTCTCCGCGTAGGCGTTGAGGACTCCTTCGGTAAGAGCGGCAAGGTGCCCGAGCTCCTTGAGCTTTACGGTCTTACCTCGGCTAACATTGCCGCAAAGGCGAAGGCGGCCGTAGCGCTTAAGAGAAAGTAATCCATACCTCTTTCGTCCGCCACCTCGGCGGACGAAAGCTAAATATCAAACCTAATGATAAAAAGGATAGGACTATGAAACGAATTTTACTTAAGCTCTCCGGCGAGGCGCTTGCCGGCGGTACGGGCGAGCTTTACGATAACGCGTTCGTTGACAGGGTTGCCGCGGAAATCAAGAATTGCACCGACGAGGGCTACGAGGTTGCACTCGTGCTTGGTGCAGGAAATATCTGGCGCGGCAGACAGAGCGGCGAGATGGACAGAGTTGCTGGCGACCGTATGGGCATGCTTGCGACGGTTATGAACGCTATTTGTATGAAGGACGCTCTTGTAAGAGCGGGCAAGGACGCGGTGGTTATGACGGCCGTTCCGATGCAGCCCTTTGCGGAGGTTTATTCATCAGATGCGGCGGTTGCGGCGCTCGAGGCCGGTAAGGTCGTTATATTTGGCGCGGGACTCGGTATTCCGTTCCTTTCCACCGATACGACCGGTGCCGTAAGAGCGGCTGAGATATCCGCCGATGCTATGCTTATGGCGAAGAATGTTGATTATATATACACCGACGACCCTAGAAAAAATCCCGATGCCAAGCGTCTTGAGTGTGTGCGTGCCTCTGAGGTTCTCGCTATGAATCTCAAGGCTATTGACGCTACTGCGACGGCATTCTGTCTTTCGACCGGTATGCCTATTCACGTATTTGGACTTAAAGATCCCGAGGATATACTTAAGGCCGTGCGCGGCCAGTGCGTAGGCACTGTTATAACCCCCGACTAAAAATACGAGCCGCCGCGTGCGGCAGAACGGAGAAATTTATGAAGCTCGATACCAAGGACTATGAAGCAAAAATGAAAAAGACCATAGCGTCTTACACCGAGAATCTTTCTACCATCAGAGCGGGCAGAGCAAACCCCGACGTTCTCAAGAAGATAAGCGTTGATTATTACGGCTCTCCCACGCCCATCGCCTCCATCGCGGAGATTAAGGTTACCGACGCGCGCACTATTATGATTACCGCGTGGGATAAATCGGCAATCAAGGGCATTGAAAAGGCTATACTTACCTCTGACCTCGGAATTAACCCTCAGAGCGACGGTACGGCTATCCGTCTTAACTTCCCGCCCACAACCGAGGAGAGAAGAAAAGAGCTCTCAAAGCAGATTGCAAGGCTTGGTGAGGATGCAAAGGTTGCGATACGCAATATCCGCCGTGATGCTAACGATAAGGTTAAGGCAGACAAGAAAAATTCGGTTATGACCGAGGACGAGGCTAAGCAGTCTGATAAGCTCGTTCAGGACCTCACGGATAAATACATCAAGGAAATAGATACCGTTACGGCGGCAAAGACCAAAGAAATAATGGAGATTTAATTCTCCCGAAAGCGAGACAGTAC
>JAZNHD010000005.1:0-51879 GCA_045576815.1 Eubacteriales bacterium | reverse complement strand
GTATACTTTTTCAGCTTATTACAATTTTTAAAAAAGATTAAAACAGGAGGTCAAAACTATGACAAAGATTCTTGTAATTGATGATGATTCCAACATCTGTGAGTTATTGAGAATGTATCTTGAAAAGGAAGGCTATGAAGTAAGAACAGCTTCCGATGGTTCTGAAGGCATTGCAGTTTTCAGAATGTACGAACCAGATTTGGTTCTTTTGGACGTTATGATGCCCAAAAAGGACGGTTGGGCTGTTTGCCGTGAAATCCGTATGCATTCCTCCAAGCCTATTATTATGATTACTGCCAAGGGCGAAACTCTTGATAAAGTTTTAGGACTTGAGCTTGGTGCTGACGACTTTATTGTTAAACCCCTCGATATGAAAGAAGTATTTGCAAGAATCAAAGCTGTTCTCCGCAGATATGCAAATCATGACACAATCGAAGGCGAGCTTGTTAAATTTGAAAACATCGAAATAAGCCTTCAGAAATACGAGCTGAAGCTTTCGGGAAAGGCTATTGACATTCCTCCTAAGGAGCTCGAGCTTTTATACTTTCTTGCTTCCAACTGTAACAGAGTGTTTACCCGCGATCAGCTGCTTGATAAGGTGTGGGGCTTTGATTACCTCGGTGATTCAAGAACAGTTGACGTACACGTTAAAAGGCTTCGCGAAAAGCTTGAGGGTGTATCGGACAAATGGCTCCTCAAAACCGTTTGGGGCGTCGGATACAAGTTTGAAACTCTTATATAATGTCTCGTATCGAGCTCGGCAAATGCCGAGCTCGATTTATTTTAGAAGTTAAAGGTAAGCTGAGCAAGAGGCGAGCCTGTTGACGGAAGTGCGAGCTTTTTGCATTTCAAGGCATCCTGACCGACCTCGTCAATACGGTTGGTAACAAGGTCAACCTTTACTCCCTTTTTGGGCAGCTTCATAATCTGAACTCCCGCAGCGGTTCTCGTTGATTTATCGGGTATTAGACTTGATTTTATCAACATTCCCCTGCCCGCATCGCTTCTTATAAAGATGTTAACAGGCTTTTCTGCTTCGTATATAGCACCGGCAAGCGGTGATGCAGTTGAATAAGCACCCGAAATCTTGCGACGCCTTGATTTAGCCTCGTAAACTCCAAGTGAAACTCTGAGTCCCTTTCCGTTTTCAAATATGTAAACCATATGATGCTCAGGGTTAAGGTCGTAAATCATCTTGCAAGAGACCACGTGCTCGCCATCATCCATAGACAGCTTTGTCGGAACGTAATCGCCCATCTGCGACGGCTTAGTTAATTCGAAATCGTCCACGCGTGCGCGATATATCTGTCCCATATCCGTGAAGAAAAGAATGTCACCGCGATTGTCAGTATCCTCTTGATATACAATGTAGTCGCCTTCCTTGAGCTTTTGCTCATCTGAGGAGCGTGCAGCCTGCATTGATAGCTTTTTAAAATAACCGCCGCGAGTAAGGACAAGGCGACAATTATAATTCTCGAAGAAGATATCCTCTTTCGGCTCTTCGGTAACCTCTTTATCAACGATTACCGTCCTCCGCGGCT
This sequence comes from Eubacteriales bacterium, assembly GCA_045576815.1. GTDB lineage: Bacteria > Bacillota > Clostridia > Oscillospirales > CAG-272 > UBA1740. The sequence continues at coordinate 50,338 of JAZNHD010000005.1, read as the reverse complement.
TTGAATATTTCTTCTTTACCTCGGAAAGCGTCGATATAATCTCTCCCTTGAGCTTGAGCTCATCCTTTAAGGTCTCCTTAATATCGGCAATTTCCTCGCGCAGCTTCTCTATCTCCTGTACGCGATTTATTATGTACTGACGGTTAAGATTGCGGAGCTTTATTTCTGCAATGTATTCCGCTTGTATTTTTGTAAGATTAAAGCCCTCGGCAAGATTTGGAACAACATCCTCCTCCTTTTCGGTATTACGTATAATCTTTATAGCTTTATCTATATCAAGAAGTATAGCGGCAAGACCGAGGAGCAGGTGCAGCTTGTCCTCTTTTTTACCGAGCTCAAAGGTAAGCTCTCTCGTTACACACTTAATTCGGAATTTTATCCACTCGTTAAGGATGTCCTTAATGCCGAGCTGCATAGGCGTTCCCTCAACGAGAATGTTAAAATTACAGTCAAAGCTGTTTTCAAGCTCAGTGCCCTTGAAAAGCTTCTGCATAACAAGCTCGGGATTTGCATCTTTTTTAAGGTCGTAAGTCAGCTTGAAGCCGTTAAGATCGATAGCATCACGCACGTCAGTTACCTCGCGCAGCTTTCCGGCTTTTATCATTTCGGTTGACTTTTTTATTATAGCCTCAATAGACGACGTGTACGGTATTTCAAGAATATCAATGCAGTTTTCTTTCTTGTTGTACTCGTACTTTGCGCGCATCTTTATACTGCCGCTTCCCGACTCGTATATTTTACGCATAACCTCGCGGTCGTAAATTATTTCAGCGCCTCCCGAAAAATCGGGTGCTTTAATTATATCAAGAAGACGGTCAACGGTGGTCTTAGGATTTTTGAGAAGTGCTGTTGCACCGTCACAAATCTCACCAAGATTAAAGGAGCAAATGGAACACGCCATACCTACCGCGATACCCATGTTGGGGGAAACGAGAATATTCGGGAAGGTAGTCGGCAAGAGCGTTGGCTCTGTTGTGGTATTGTCGTAATTTGGAACAAAATCAACGGCATCCTTATCTATTCCCGCAAAAAGCTCGTGACAGATGCCGTCGAGCTTTGCCTCTGTATATCTCGCGGCCGCATATGGCATATCTTTAGGAGAATAATGCTTACCGAACGAACCCTTGGAATCTATAAACGGATGCAAAAGAGCCTCGTGACCGCGGGTCAGGCGTACCATCGTTTCATAAATTGACGCATCTCCGTGAGGATGAAGTCGCATAGTTGCGCCTACGATATTCGCGCTCTTTGAACGCGGCTTCGTAAGAAGGCCCATATCGTACATCGTGTAAAGCAGTTTTCTATGCGAGGGCTTAAAGCCGTCAATTTCAGGAATAGCGCGCGAAACGATTACGCTCATCGCGTATGGCATATAGTTTTTCTCAAGAGTCTCGGTTATCGGCTGTAAGGTTGGCGCCGATTCATTTTCTAAAGGATCTATCGCTACTTTTTTCTTTTTAGCCATTTTCTCACCGTCTCAAATTAATTATTGTGTGCGCCGCCGCGCGAATGAGTCTATTGTAAAGAGCGAGTCCCATGCCCGTCTTGCTCGGAAGTGGCGCGTAAATCTTATCGTACTTACATTTGTCTGCCTCGCGAAGCAAATAGAATAAGTGCCTCGCCTGCTCTCCCTCATCCTCTCGCTCGCCAAGCACGTAAAGGGCGACATTGGGCAAGCTCTTACGGAGCACACTCTCATCATCACGGTAGCAAAGCACCGCAACACGAACAAGATTTTCTGATGTTATGTAACGGATTGCCGCGTCACACTCACCGTCAATAAGCACAAGAGGGGCTTTCGGGGCGTAATGCCTGTATTTCATGCCGGGAGAAACTGCTACCTCACCGTCACGTAGCTTTTCCGTCACGGCATTTGCCATTTTTAAATCAGCAATACAAAGAAGCTCATCGGGTGTTATCTTACCGGGACGAAGAAGAGCCAATGTGCCGTCGTCCTCAATTTTTACTATTGTCGATTCAAGACCTATATCGCACTCGCCGCCGTCTATTATCATATCGACTCTGCCAAGCATATCGTCAATTACGTGCGAGGCAACCGTAGGTGACGGAGAGCCCGAAATATTTGCCGACGGAGCCGCAACAGGTGCACCCGATAAAGCTATGAGTCTATTTGCAATAGCTGCCGCAGGGCATCTTACCGCAACGGTATCAAGGCCACCTCGGGTCGCCATGGGAACACTGTCCTTGGCGCGCATAACCACGGTTAAAGGCCCAGGCATAAATTTTTCAGCAAGCCTATAGTAAAGCTCGCTTGTCACAGCGTATTTATCCGCTTCATTTGGGTTTGATATATGAATAATCAATGGATTATCTGACGGTCTTCCCTTTGCTTCGTATATTTTAGCCGCTGCTGCGGGATTTGTACCGTCAGCTCCGAGCCCGTAAACCGTTTCGGTCGGAAAAACCACAAGTCCACCCGACCGAATTATCTCTGCCGCACGCAAAAGAGCCGAGCGATACGGCTCGGAATCTATTAAACTCTCGTCGACTTTAACGATTTCGGTATTCATATTGTCTCCCAAAATTATAAGTTCTCACCCTTAAGCCGCTCTGCCGTGTCGGCTGCAATAAGGTCGTCTATTATACCGTCCATACTGCCATTTAAAAAAGCATCAAGCGAATAAAGAGTTTTGTTAATTCTATGGTCGGTCACGCGGGATTGAGGGTAATTGTAGGTACGTATTTTTTCGCTTCTGTCACCGCTGCCCACCTGACTTTTTCGCGTGGAGGCAATTTTCTCGTCCTGCTCACGCGTCTTAATGTCGTAAAGCTTCGTATAAAGAAGCCGCATAGCTTTTTCCTTATTCTGAAGCTGACTTCTCTCCTGGTCACACTCTATAACTATGCCGCTCGGCTTGTGTGTCAGTCTGACTGCAGACTCTGTCTTGTTAATATGCTGACCGCCCGCGCCGCTTGACTTGCAGGATTCTATTTTTATATCCGCCGGATTTACCTCAACCTCAATTTCCTCAGCTTCGGGTAACACCGCAACTGTCACGGTCGAGGTCTGTATTCTACCGTTTGACTCGGTGACGGGAATTCTTTGTACTCTGTGTACTCCGCTCTCAAATTTAAAGCGGGAGTAAGCACCGTCGCCGCTGACGGTGAAGGTAACCTCTTTAAGTCCGCCAAGCTCGGTTTCGTTCTTATTTAAGGGTACGGCGGAAAAACCGCGCGCAGTTGCATACATACCGTACATTCGGTACAAGTCTGCGGCAAAAAGCGCTGCTTCCTCCCCGCCTGCTCCCTGCCTTATCTCGACGACAACGTTCTTTGAATCGTTGGGGTCTTTAGGCATAAGAAGGACACGCAGCTCGTCAAAAAGCCGCTCGCAAAGCGCGCGAGATTCACGGAATTCAAGCTCCGCCAACTCACGAAGTTCGGAGTCAAGGCTTCCGTCGCGCATCATTTCATCCGTTTCCCGCATATTCTTCTGAGCAGTCTTATATTCCCTGAATTTCAGTATTACAGGCTCAAGGGATTTATACTCCTTGATAAGCGAAGAATATAGCTTGTTATTTGACACGACGTCAGTGAGAGTAAGCGACTGCTCTATCTCCCTGAATCTGTCCTCTGCACGAATTAGCTTTTCGTTTAGCATTACTTGATGAAAGCTAAAAATGCTTCGTAGGTAGAATAAAGGTCTGCCTTTGAAATCACCTCATAGGGTGCGTGCATAGAAATTACCGGCACGCCTATATCAACGGTTTCGATATTGTGGTTAGCGATATACATTGCGACTGTTCCGCCGCCGCCCATATCAACCTTACCGAGCTCAGCCGTCTGCCATATAACGCCGTTTTCGTTGAATATCCGTCTTACAAACGCAACGAGCTCTGCGGAAGCATCGTTCGTGCCGGACTTGCCGCGAGAGCCGGTGTACTTACACATAGTAGTTCCGCAGGAAATCATGGCGCTGTTACGCTTTTCGTAAACGTCTGCGAAATTAGGATCATAGCAAGCGGAAACGTCTGCGCTGAGGCACTTAGACCTGCTCCTTACCGCAATTCTGTTCTTACCGAGTGATACGGAAATTTCGTCAATAAGGTCTATAAGGAAATCGGACTGCATACCGGTAAGACCAACCGAGCCAATCTCTTCCTTGTCGGCAAGCACTACCATAACCGTCTCTTTTGACGAAGGAGTGTCAAAAAGTGCGGTTACCGCGGGGTATGCACAAACTCTGTCATCATGTCCGTAAGCTGCCATAAGCGCTTTGTCAAAGCCAATATCACGCGCCTTAAACGCAGGCACGAGAGAGAGCTCTGCACTGAGGAAGTCTTCCTCGGTAACACCGTATTTGTCGTGAAGAAGAGAAAGCGCCGTAAGCTTAATCTTATCACCAACCTCCTTATCGTCGTAAGGAAGTCCACCGATGAGAATATTAAGCGTCTCGCCGCTTATAGCAGTGCCGAGAGGCTCTCTTGCCTGATTCTGACCGAGGTGAGGAAGAAGATCGTTTATATAGAATACAGGATCGCTTTCGTCCTCGCCGATTTTAACCTCTACAACCTCACCGTCAGCCTTAACCATAACACCGTGAAGCGCAAGAGGAATAGCGGTCCACTGATACTTCTTTACACCGCCGTAGTAATGCGTTTTGAGAAACGCCATACCCGAGTCCTCATACATGGGAATTTGCTTTAAATCAAGACGCGGAGAATCAACGTGCGCCGCAATAATTCTTATTCCCTCTTTTTCTATATCTTTTTCGCCAACGCGGAAAAGAATGATACTCTTTCCGTGCTGGTTAAGATACTTTTTATCGCCTATAGATATTTTATCGCCAAAGGTGTATTCGGTATAACCGGCAGCCTTTGCCATCTCAACGGTGGTGGCAACCGCCTCTCTTTCGGTTTTACCTTCATCGAGATACTTTGCATATCCCTTTGCGTACTCCATTATTGCTCCTATCTTTTCGGGAGTAGCTTCCTCATAAATATTTTTCTTCTTGTAAGAGAGCGCCTCAAGCATCTGCTGTCCAACAGTTTTCTCTGACATAACTTTATCTCCTTAAAATTATTTTTCCAATATTAAATCACAAATTCTGTAAACCTCTGGGGTAATATCGATATTACCGTCATTTTTGATAACGTAATCCGAGCGTGCAGTAAGCTCCTCGTCGGATATCTGAGCCGAAATGCGAGAGATAGCGCTTTCTCTTGAAATGCCGTCGCGACTCATAATCCGATTTACACGCACGTCTGTCGGCGCGGTTACGCAAATCACAGCGTCGCATTCCTTATCAAATCCAGATTCGAATAAAAGCGGAGCATCCACCAAAACGGCAGGCACACCTGACTTTCGAAGCGTTGAAATACGCCGTCTTACCTCACTAAGAACATGTCTGTGGGAAATTTCATTAAGACGAGCGCGATTAGATTCAGCTCTGTCACCCGAAAACACGAGCTCACGCATAACGACTCTGTTAAGAGCGCCGCTGTGGTCAACGATTCCCTCGCCAAACTCGGCAGCAAGCTCAGACATGCACTCACCCGGTGCGGAGGTCAGCTCTCTATAAATCGCATCGGTGTCAAGCGATACTATACCGCGAGTACCGAAAATCATTGACACGTATCCCTTACCGCTGCCGCTGCCGCCAGAAAGACCAATAACCTTCATACACGCATTCTCCTTATAAAATTTATTATACTATATATTTAGGTAAAAAGTCAAGTTCAATAATGTCAGATTTCGCAAAAATGAATATTATTAAATTAAAAAAGTGTGAGGTGCATATGAAAGAACCTGTAAATTTTAATTTTTTTGCTGCCGCAAACGGCTACAATGGCTTCAGAAGCTATTTTGATGAGATTTTCAACCCCGAGAAGTACACTAAAATTTACATTTTAAAAGGCGGGCCCGGTACAGGAAAAAGCACGATGATGAAGTCGATATATTCACACTTCAGGAGTACCGTTTCACATTCCGAAGCAATTTATTGCTCCTCCGACCCGGAGTCGCTAGACGGTGTAATATTAGAAAGCGAAGATGTACGCGTTGCGGTGATAGACGGCACATCCCCACATGAGAGGGATGCTTTTTTTCCGGGGGCTGTAGATGAAATAATTAACCTCGGCACAGGCTGGGACGGACGGTGGCTTGAGGCTCAGCGTGAAAAGATAATTCCGCTCTGTGCAGAAAAGCGAAGCGCCTACCAAACGGCATATGCATATCTACGCGCGGCAGGTGAGGCGCACCGAGCTGTCTACACACTCGAAAAAGGACGGATTGATACCAAAAATGCAAAAAACAAGATAAAAGGCTTGGCAGAAAGTATATTGATTTCTGAAAACCCCAATACGAGCGTTAGACTGATATCGGCTTTCGGAAAGAGTGGATTGGTTCATGTGAACACATTGAAGAAGATATCAAATACCTATTTGGGAGTGTGCGGAGAACCGCGTTCTACTTGCGAATTCTTAAGACTTATGTGGCACGAAACAAACGATATATGTAATGCCGTGCGTATTCCCTCACCTCTTGATGATAGCATTATCGAGGCTATATATTACCCTGATTCAAAGTTAACAATAGCAGCTGACAGCGCATCGGATGCCCTAATCAACGCTGATGCTTTCTACAAAGTAGAGCAAATAGATAAAGAGCGCAGCCGAGTGTTTTCGGATACCGAATCCCACTGTCTCGCCGAAGCAGAAAGGTGGTTTAATATAGCCGCAGACCTACATTCAAGGCTTGAAGGAATTTACTGTCAGTCAATGAATTTCGAAAATAATGATGCTATCCTTAATAAGCTTATTGACGGTATTTCCTCAAAAATAAGAAGTTGAGTTTTTTTTCGTCTTTTATTGACTTATTCCCTGCTTTATGATATCATATAATATATAAAAATGAGAGTCGCGGCATACGTCGCGACTCTTAATAAAGATTTATCTTTGCTCTTTTACGATTCTTTCGGTATCCTTCGCTATAACAAGCTCCTCGTTTGTGGGAATCATGTATACAAGCACCGAGGAATCATCAGAGGATATCTTTACCGGGTCACCTGAGTGACCAAAGGTGTTTCTCTCCCGATCAAGCTTAATTCCGAGATACTCAAGTCCCGAAAGAGCATTTTCGCGAATGTAAGGCGTGTGCTCACCTATACCCGCGGTAAACACCACTGCATCAAGTCCGCCCATGGCTGCTGTATATGCACCGATATATTTCTTTATCTGATAGCAAAGCATATCAAACGCAAGCGCTGCTCTCTCGTTGCCCTCGCGCATAGCACGCTCAACGTCTCGGGAGTCAGAGCCAACTCCGCCTATACCGTCAAAGCCGCACTTCTTATTCATATACGCATCCATTTCGGTAGGAGTGTATCCCTTTTTGTCCATAATGTAGGTTACTATCGCAGGGTCTATAGCACCGCACCTTGTACCCATCATTATTCCGTCAAGAGGGGTAAAGCCCATAGAGGTATCAACACACTTGCCGTCCTTTACAGCGGTAATAGACGAACCGTTTCCAATGTGGCAGGTAACGATTTTCGTCCCCTCGGCTCTGCCGCCCATAAGCTTTATCATCTCACCGGAAACGTAGCGATGCGAAGTGCCGTGCGCACCGTAGCGGCGAATTCCGTACTCCTCGTACATATCGTAAGACACGCCATACATGTACGCTTCCTTTTTCATCGACTGATGGAAGGCCGTATCAAAAACAAGCACCTGCGCGACACCCGGCATAGCGGCACTGCAGCCCTTTATTCCCATTATGTGCGCGGGAGTGTGAAGCGGAGCGTACGCAGTGCATTTTTCAAGTACCGAAAGTACTTTTTCGGTAGCGAGTACCGACTCTGTAAAATGTGGGCCTCCGTGCACTACCCTATGTCCTATTGCTTCAATCTCGTCAGCGGATTTTATAGAGCCCACCTCACCGTCAAGCAGCACACGCACGACGAGCCTTATCGCATCAGAATGATCGACAAGCTTCTCCTCCTTGACATATTCACGTCCGTCGCACCTCTTGTGAATAATTCGTGAGCCGTCTATTCCTATTCTCTCACAGTTTCCTTTTGCAAGCACGGTATCGCTATCGGTATCAAAAAGCTGATACTTAAGTGAGCTTGAGCCTGCGTTAACAACGAGCACTTTCATTGTAGCTTCTCCGTTTCATAAGTTATTAGCGTAAATATTATACATCAAAATGGGAGAATTAGCAACACCCAAACGCAAAAATATCGTAATAAGGAAAGGAAAAAGCAATGAAAACCGCCGCTATTATTACCGAATATAATCCTTTCCACAACGGACATAAGCATCAAGTAGATTCTATTCGTAAGCTAATTGGCGACGATACCGCCGTTATTGCGATTATGAGCGGAAATTTTACACAGAGAGGCGAACTGGCTGTTGCTGATAAAACCGTAAGAGCCCGTGCCGCAATTGATTCGGGAGTGAACCTTGTGCTCGAGCTCCCATTTCCCTATTCCATCTCTAGTGCTGAATTTTTTGCCTGTGCGGGTGTTCGTATTGCGAATGCTCTCGGTGTAGTTGATTATCTCGTTTTCGGAAGCGAATCGGGTGATATAGATATGCTAACCGAGACCGCACATAATATGCTATCTGATGAATTTGCTTTGGCTCTCCATGAATCCGAGTCCTTGCCGGAATATGCGAATTTAGGATATCCCAAACTTTGCGAGATAACCTATAACAGACTTTTCAAAAACGGGATTTCAAGGGACACATTTTCACCGAACAATATACTCGCTATAGAATATATGAAAGCACTTATCCGCGAAAATTCAAAAATAATACCAATGACAATCAAGCGCGAAGGCGCGGGCTACAACGATTTTTTAAACGAAAGCCAAAGCCTTCAGAGTGCTACGGCATTAAGAGCTCTTATCAAGAAAGGCGATACTAAGGCCTTTGAATATATGCCCGATGCGGCAGCTAAAGCTTATATTGGCGCAATCAATGAAAAAAAGTGCCCGTCAGATGAAGCGAGGCTTGATAGCGCCGTAATATCACACTTCAGATTAAATTCGCCGAAAGACAGCACCGACATACACGATGCTCTCGGCGGTTTATATAACCGTCTGTGTAACCTAAGCTCACAGGCAACAAGCATTTCCTCTTTGACGTCAATGACCGAAACAAAAAAGTATACGAGCGCGAGAATAAGACGTGCTATGTGGAACTCCTTCTTCGGCGTTACCTCCTCCGATGTAAGAACTTCTCCTGCATACACTCAAGTTCTCGGACTCGATGCTAAAGGTCGGTCATTACTGAAAAGAATTAAGAAAATGAGCGACTTTACAGTTATTACAAAGCCCTCGTCATACCCTGCGTCAACGGCAGAGGTAATCAGACAAAAGGAGCTCTCAAACAAGGCAGACTCGATTTTTGCCCTGTCGCTTGAGTGCCCCGATTCGAGTGCTTTCGCTCTGTCCTTTACGCCTTATGTAAAAAAATAGCAGAATCTGCGAAATATCAACACAATCTCTTTTTGTCGAATGTATTTACACGGATAAAAAGATTTGTTATGATATTAGCGAAATGGACAAGCAAGCCGTCATTTTCAAATATTTTGAAAGGAGAATTAATATGTTAAAAGCGGAAGGCGTAAGTACCGAGGAGTTTCTCGAATACAAGGGAAAGCCTCTCGTTCGTCAGGGCGACGATATCTTCTACGGCGATTTGTCAGAGGAGTTTTACGTCTATATGATGATTATGTCCGACAAAAAAAGTGCAAAGGGCGATGCACAGGTACCGGACACGATTATGGTACAGCTGCTTGACAGCAAAACGAAAAAGCCCGTAAAGCAAAAAATCACGAAGGGACTTGCTGAAGCATTTGAATTTGCAGAGGCTTGGCTTCGCTGATATTAAAGTGAGACTAGCGTGTGTACGTCCGACGTACACAAGGAGGTAAAAAATGAATACGCAAAAGACAAACAGCTATGGACAGCTGATTGCTTTTTTTATCGTCGCGATAGCACTGATTTGTGCATTAGGATTTGCGGCAAACGGCTGGCAATCAGCCCCCGACAATGAACCGGATAGCGGTGATACCGATGAAAACAGCGGTGATACCGATGAAAATAAAGACGGTGATGAAACCACCGAGCAACCCGAAGAGCCACCTCTGCCTGAGATAAAATACTACAATCCTCTAACCGGTGTTGAGGTTGACGAGGCTTCGTCGTTAAAAAGGCCTATCGCTTTCGTTATGGACACCGCGGCTCCCCTTTACGGTATCTCATATGCAGACGTAGCGATAGAATTCCCAACCGAAAACGGCTCTACCCGTCTTCTTTCCATCTCGCAAGGTACGGCTAATCTTGGCAAAGTAGGCTCTCTGCTTCCTACCAGGGGCTACATATCAAATTTTGCAAAATATTTTGGCGCAGTTCTTGTATCTTTGGGAGCCGACGACGGCGTTATGTATGAGAGTGCTGATATTTCAGCAGCACATTTCAATCTTTCCGAAGTTTCAGGATATCATTATACGGAATATACCCATTTCGTATATACTAACGGTGATCTTATTTCAGCAGGACTTGCAAATTCAGGTATAAGCTCAATTATATCAAAGAAAGAAAATCTCCCATTTGTTTTTTCTGACAAAAACACAGAAATGCTCCTAGGCGGTAATGCCACCTCTGTAACAATCAGCTATTCCGACACGTCAAGCACGGAGTTATCGTATAGCATTTCCGAAAACAAATACACACTCTCAAAGTGCGGCACTGAAAAAAAGGATTTACTAAACGATAAGAGCGTTACTTTCGATAATATCTTTATTCTTTTTGCCGATTCGATAACCTACGAGAGCAAGGATGCCTCCGAGCTTGTCATGAATACGGCAGGCAGCGGTGACGGATATTACGTAACCGGAGGAAAATCTATAAAAATTTCCTGGTCAAAAGATGCAACAGGAAATCTCGTATTTAAGACAGAGAGCGGCGCGATACTATCGGCAAACTGTGGCAATTCCTATATCGGCGTTGTAAAATCCTCACGCACAGATGCAGTAAACTTTTCATAAAGAAAAAAGAGCCTGTCGGCTCTTTTTTCTTTAGCTCTCCATTTGCTTTCCAAGAAACATTCCCGCTGTCTGCACGAGCTTTGACTCAATTTCATCGGATATTTTTCCGTTCGTCGAGGTATCATATTGCCAGGCAGATACAACACAACCGACAATATCTCCCTCACTGAGTATCGGCATAGCGCAGTTTACGTAATGCGAGCCACCATCGCTTATAACCGCAACAGGCTCTTTTCCGTTCCCTCTTACGTAAAGTGAACGAGACTCTACAATTTCCTCAAGTCCTCTTGAAATTTTTCTTTCAAGATAGTCGCGCTTCGATGCGCCCGAAACAGCAATAACAGCATCTCTGTCACAGATAAAAATGGGCGATGCTGAGGTTTTCTGAAGTGTGTCTGCATACTCAGAGGCGAAGTTTTGCATCTCTCCTATAGGCGAATATTTTTTGAATATAACCTCTCCGTCCCTATCAGTGTATATTTCAAGAGGGTCACCCTCTTTAATTCTCATGGTACGTCGGATTTCTTTAGGTATAACAACGCGTCCAAGGTCATCAATTCGACGAACAATACCTGTTGCTTTCATATATATTACAATCTCCCTAATTTACAGATTTTTGTAATGCTATTATCTGTAAAAGAGCGAGAATTATACCTATAGTTAAATACAATAAAGCGAGTACTAATTAGCCCCTTTGACGCTTCTAACGCAGATGCAAAAGCAAGAGATTACAAGGTTCTAAGCTCAGACGTTTCATATCACGACGAAAATTATATTGATAAAGCATAAAAAATCGGAGTAAAAACTACTCCGATTTTTTATTTTCTTAAATTTAAAAGTTCGGCCGAGCTTTGCATTATATCTGCAGCAAAAGGCTTGATACGCTCCACTGCCGTCAAAAAATTCTTATACGCCTTTTTATCTGAGCCATGTATATCACTTCCAAGCGCGACAACAAGTCCGCGCTCGAGCCAACCGTATAAGTGCTTACGCTTAAACACCGTGCACAAAGAACCTGCATTAAGCTGTATTTTTGCGCCTGCTTTTATCATGCGCTCAATATTTTCCTTCGGGTATCTGTCCGCATGTGCAAGAACAACTTTCATACCTTTGGATGAAAGCTTATAAGCAACGTCGCAATAAGATGACTCAAAATCCGAAAAGGGCAACTCGATTAAAATAGTGTGGGTATCACCTATGCAAAGCTGCTCAATTCCATCCATATGATCAATACCGGGACAGATCAAAACCTCGGCACCGAGTATAATATCGGGCGCATCGGTGTGGACTTGCGGAGCTAACTCTCCATAGGCATTGGAGCGTCTTTCCAAAAAACGTTCAACTGTATGGCGGTCCGGATAAAAATGAGGTGTGGCAACAACCGTCTTAACCCCGACATCTCTCGCTAAGGAAAGCTGACAAAGCGAGGTCGATAAAGAGCCGGAGCCGTGGTCTGCACCGGGAAGCACGTGAGCATGAAAATCAATTAAACCGATGGAAGCAAATTTATTCACTTCCATATTTTCCATACTTCCCATATCTTCCGTACTTACCGTACTTTCCGTATTTTCCGCCAAGTAAACCGTAACCGCCGGTCTTAAGCTTCATGGAAGCAAGAACAATTCCGTAAATTTCTGCATTAATTTGATTCAAGCGAGATACAGCCTCTGACACAGTCTTTACGTCAGAATAATCAGCTCTCGTTGCCAAAATATATCCATTAATATTTTCGTTTAAGATAATTGCATCACTGACTATATTTACGGGCGGTGTATCGATTATTATATAATCAAACTCCCCCTCACACGCATGAAGCAAATCACTCATGCGCTTTGAGGCTATCAGCTTTGTAGGATTAACGTTATTGGCACCTGCTGAAAGTACGGTAAGCTTTTTATCGGGAACATAGATAAAATTAGGCTTTTCATCTATGCCGGCAAGATATTCGCTAAGACCGTGGGCAGACTGATCAAGCTCAAGAAGAGCAGACACTCTAGGCTGACGCATATCGGTATCAATAAGCAAAACCTTTAAATCGGAAGAGTTCTGTGCAAGAGTGATTGCAATATTCGTTGACACAAAGGTTTTGCCCTCGCCTGAAACTGCACTCGTAATCGCAATTTTTCTGCACTTGTCCTCTATATTTAAATAAAGAATGTTTGTGTACAGGGCCTTGAAGGCTTCCTTAACTGCAAAGGGGGATTTATCGTTAATTATACGCTGAGTATCGTTTGCATCGTTATCATGAACGACTTTTTTATCCCAAAATCCTATCTTCATATTAGTATCCTTTCTTAAGGGGAACTCACTTCTCAGAAATCCTTGTTTCGGAGTTCACCCTGGGAATAACACCCAAGATGGGTAAATCAAAGTTGTCCTCAAGCTTCTTTTTGGAACGAATTGTGACATCAAGCTGCACAAACAAGAAAATAGCGACGAGTGACAAAAGCATACCGATAATGAAGCCTATAATAGCGTTCCTGACAGTTCCCTTTCCGTCCGGAATATTCGAAACGTTAGGCTCAAAGCACATGATTTTAGCCGCTTGAGGCAGCTCGGCGAGTTTGCCGGGAAGCTCCTCACAGATAACCTGTGCAACAGCGGCAGACAGTGCGGGATCCTCTGATACAACCGTTACAACAAAAAACTCCGTATCACCCTTTTGCGAAACAGACACCATATCCAAAATATCGGAAATGGTAATATCGTCGTAGCCAACGAGCTTATCCTTCACGTGCTGTCTGAAATTGACGAGCTTTAGATACTCATTAAAGGTTCCGATCATCGACTGTGCATAGCTCAAGTTGGAGGTGGTTGTAGATGTTGGAGGAGTCTCTTTATAGGTATATACATCAACAGATGACGTATAGGTGTCCTTTTTTATAAAGATAGTATATGAACCGAGCAGTGCCGCGAATATAACCGCAACCAGCACAACAATCCACAGCTTGGGCAAAAAGATTTCCCATAGCCCCTGCAAAGTAATTTCATCATTTTGTTTTTTCATACGCTATTACCTCAAAAAAACGCAAAATTAGACATACACCATTATTGTACTACATAATATCGGTTTTGTCAAGAAGAACAGTGCTTTTTTATTTCCAAAAAAAACGTGCTCACTATGGCAAAATTCGTGAATTTTGTATCAAAACGGATTTATGAAAATCGGGCCACCTTCTTGGCAGCCCGATTAAAAAGCAATAAAGTTACGGAAGAACACTGTCCTTGTTTTGAAGAATACCGTAATCCATGGCATCAGCGTCCCACGCATATAGGTCACAGTAATATGCCTTAAACACGTCACCCGTGTAAAGAATATTCATTCTGTAAACGCTATTTCCGTCAGAAACAGGAACCACAATACCGTCATGGATGGTGTAATTCTTATTTTCCTCACCGTACTGAAGGAGATTGCGAAGCTTACCGTCGGTGTTTATCGCATAAATAATTTCCATAGCGCGCTCAGGCTTCTCAGTGCCAGCGATGATACCGAAGGCGGAAGAGAATGCTTCCTCTGCATCTACGGTAGGATATTCAGCTATATTAACAAACCAACCGTTTTCAATAAACGTATTACGGCTCGCGTAATCACCGGAAAAGGTCTGAATAAACATATCCTTGGTGAGAGCCTCGGCAGTGTAAAGGGATATGTTAGGCTCAATTTCTGCCCAAAGAGCATCTGCTAAAGCCTCTGTATCAGTGGCAGCAAGGCGATCGCTGCTTATGTTAAAAAACATTGCAATTTCTTTATTAACAGCAACGTATTTATACTCACCTACAACGTGGTTATTAGGTACGCAGAAGAGCTTGGATATTCCATCAACGGTGACCTTAGCCGCCGCAAGAAGATCGTCGTCAATAGATACGTTAAGAGTACCGAAACCATCTTCCTTGTACTTAGAATCGGTAAGATACGGAAGAACGTCAACGAGTTTGTTTTCACTCATAAGAGTTTCCATCAGCTCAGCACTGTTTATAAGCACTATATCAGCCTTATTCTGTGCGTTATTAGCAGTAGCCGCAGATATGGTATCTTCATACGTTGCGGCGTCACAATAAAAGATGTTAAGTTTAGTATCATACTTATCATCTATGTACTGATTTATAGCGCGCTGAACGGTGATTTTAGCATTTTCTGTCGTTTCATCCTCACCAATAATATAAAGATTATACTCAACCTTATCAGGTGTAGGCGGTACATAATCGTAACCGGGCAGATACCATCCGCGATCAAGGTCTTCGCAGCCTACGAGGGCGAAGCCCATCATAACAAGGCACAAGGCCAAACATATGATTTTCTTAATTCTCATTACTTTGAGGGCCTCCAAGGAAATTATTTACTATGATATTTTACTATATTTCTCGCGAAAAGTCAAGAGTAAATTTATTAATATTATATGTAGCGCAAACTAAACAAAAAGCTTACACTGTTTTTGTGGATTTTCACCATTAATTAATCAAAAAGATAATCCTTAAGAGTTTTGGATCGGGAGGGATGGCGCAATTTTCTTATTGCCTTTGCGAGAATCTGTCTGACACGCTCACGCGTGATCTTGAATTCGGCGCCAACCTCTTCAAGCGTTCTCGTCTTATCATCCTCAAGACCGAAATAAAGCTTCACTATTTGCTCCTCACGGGGAGTAAGGGTATGTAATACCTTAAAAATCTCCTCGCGAAGAAGCGAGTTGGCAACACCGTCATAAGGCGCGGGGGAATCGCTATCCTCAACGAAATCTCCAAGATGACTGTCCTCTTCCTCACCTATAGGAGTTTCGAGCGATACCGGATCCTGAGCTATTTTCATTATCTCACGAACCTTTTCTGCGGTAATTCCAAGGCTTTCGGCAATTTCCTCAGTGGTAGGCTCTCTGCCGAACTCCTGAAGAAGCTGACGTGCGGTTCTCGATACCTTATGAATAGTTTCAACCATATGAACAGGAATTCTGATAGTTCTCGCCTGATCTGCTATAGCTCTGGTTATAGCCTGACGTATCCACCACGTTGCATAGGTAGAAAATTTATATCCCTTGCTATAATCAAACTTCTCTACAGCTTTGATAAGGCCGAGATTTCCCTCCTGTATAAGATCAAGGAAATACATTCCTTTGCCGACGTGGCGCTTTGCAATACTTACGACGAGTCTAAGGTTTGCCTCAATCAGCTCGTCCTTTGCCGCCTTGTTGCCAAGTGTTATCTGCTCCGCAAGGTAGGTCTCACGCTCGGGTGAAAGAAGAGGAATCTTACCTATTTCCTTAAGATACATACGCACAGGATCGTCAATCGCAAGCCCTTCCTGCGTAAAGATCTTTTCCATATTCTCAGCGGTATCGTAGGATTTAGCATCCTGCTCTATTTCCTTAAGCTCTTCGTTATCCAGCTCCTCTTGAGTGTGTCCGTCAATTTCATTTTGCGAAATATCGTATTCGATATCCTCAAGTGCCTTCATTATATCGGAGCTGACAATTCCACCGTCAGTTTTCGCACCGATAATATCATTTACATCAATTTTTTCTCTGCTCATCAGCGTACCTTCCTTTCAGAGTACATGCCCTTCGGCGTATTGGTTTTTTTGTGATGAAATAAAATGAATCCGTTATTCGTCTGCCGCTTCGCGCTTTGCCTTTATCAATGCGTTTAGCGTGTCAAGAGTTGCACATTGAGAATTTTGCTTTTTGCGAACTGCCGTTTTAAGCTGACTAATAGCACTCATTAAAACCTCGGTTCCGTTCTGGGTAAGCTGCATACGCGTAATTTTCATTTTTGTGATTCTTCCAACCTCATCGGGATTAAACACTAAGTTCATGTCCGAAAGGGAGTCGTCGTTACGGTATGCATCTTTCAAATATGCGAAAACTCTTTGATTAAATGATGTGAGGAAATCCTCTTCCGTCAGAAGAGCTCCTTCAAACACCTGTTTTCTATGCTCAGCGTACAAAAGGAGCAATCCCAGAACATTCTCCTCACACTTTGCAACCGCCGGTGCTTTTATGAAATCGGGATTAACCTTGTCAGAATAACCGAGCGCATCCTGCTTTATTCTACGCGACTCGTCTTGTTTATCAGCCCTGGTATTATCCGATATGATTTTGTTGACGTCGCTCTTAATGCTACGCTGATCAACGTCAAATTTTTTGGCAACAATTCTTATATAAATATCTCTTTCTGCCGAGGAATAAGTCTCGGAAATTAATTTTTCCGTTTCTTTCAATGCTCGAATTTTATCCTGTGGCAAATTGATATCATATTTTGAAAGTATATTTTCAAAGTTGTAATCAAACTTGATTTTTGTGCTTGTGAGGAGCTCAGAGAACTTGTCCTTGCCGTATGTTTTAATGTATTCGTCCGGATCCTTTGCACCGGGAACCTTAAGTATTGTAACGTTAAGTCCTACCTGACCGAGCAAAGAAATTGCCCTTGCAGCCGCCTTCTGCCCTGCCTCATCCGCATCGTAAGAAATGACGACGTTTTTGGTGTATCTGCTCATCATCCTTGCCTGCTCTGAGGTTATTGCCGTTCCGAGCGTTGCAACAGCATTTGTAAAGCCTGCCGCATGCATTGCGATAACGTCCATATAACCTTCACAAAGTATCATGGTTTCTGCGCAGGTGTGCCTTGCAAAATTAAGGGCAAACAGGTTTCTTGATTTTTTAAAAACCGGAGTATCCGAAGAGTTTTTATACTTCGGCTTTGAGTCGTCCATAACTCTGCCGCCGAAAGCTATTACATTACCCGAAACGTCAATTATCGGAAACATTACTCGATTTCGGAAAGCATCGTAATACCTGCCGCTATCGCTTTTACCGCATAAAAAGCCAGCAACAAGCTCGTCGTAGGTATAACCTCTTGTAAGCATATAATTAGAAAATGCTTCGTAGCTGTTTGGTGCAAACCCAAGGCCAAAATGCTTTACGGTGGCAAGAGACAGTCCGCGCTTGTTTATAAAGTAGTCGAGCGCCGCTCTTGCTTCCGGAGTATCGTCAAAAAGTCGCTTGTGAAAATATTTGGCGGCATCAACGTTCATTCTTAACATTTTAGCCTTATCGAATTTCTGTACAGGCGCGTATTTATCATCGCTTTCGTCTCGGAGTATCGTAATTCCCGCTCTGTTTGCAAGAAATTCAACAGCATCAGGATAATCAAGATTTTCGCGCTTACGAATAAAGGTTATGGCATCGCCTCCCACGCCGCAGCCGAAGCAGTAGAAGCTGTTATCCGCAGGATAAACCGTAAACGACGGAGTCTTCTCGCTGTGAAAGGGACACAGTCCCTTGAGGTTAGAGCCTGCACGCTTCAAGGATATGTAGCCGCCAATAAGTGACTCAATATCATTTCGCATAAGCACGGCATCTATTGTTTCCTTACTTATCAAGAGACCACCTCCCACCTTACTGTCAATTCACTTTTAATATACGAATATTTTTTATAAAACACTTTTATTTTCTAAAAAAATCAAAAATCAAATTTTTCCTCTAAAAATTCGATTTTAGCGCGCGAGGATGTTACCTCTCGGATTTTTTCGCAAAGCGCCGCGTATTCTGTGCTTGGGAGGCGTCCGAAAATCACAACGTCAGCCTCGTAAACAGTGTCCTCGGTTTTGAAAGACAGCTCTGTAAGAATCGGTGTTACTTTTTGAAAATCGGAATACGAAAGAGAAAATTTTACCCTCGTATAAATATCGTACTTTATTATCTCACCGGCCATAAGAGCACCCGCCGCGGCTGCGCTGTAAGCACGCACGAGTCCTCCGGTTCCAAGAAGAGTTCCGCCAAAATATCGCGTCACAACTATTACCGTATCGGTACATCCGTTTTTACGAATACTGTCAAGCACCGGCATTCCGGCAGTTCCCTGCGGCTCTCGGTCATCAGAAAATCTCATAATAGAGTTTTCGCGCAATACATATGCGTAAACGTGATGACGCGCATCGGGATATTTACGTTTTACTCCTTCAATAAAAGCAAGTGCATCCGACTCTTTGGATACAGGCATGGCTTCGCCAATAAATACCGATTTTCTGTCTTCGTATTCATAGGCAGCATACTGTTTAATAGTCGTGTATCCCTTCACGGTTATCTCCTAGTTAAGAATATATTTTTTGTAAAGTCCTCGACCTCGCTCGTCGAGCACCGCCGTCATGCTTACACCCTCATCGGTATAATCTGAAATTAACACCGTGTATGAGGCAAAAATCGCACTTACCGCCGATTGATCTGTGTACGGAATGAGAAGATTATATTTATGCTTGAAACCGGAAACCGTATCCTCTATCAAGGAAAGAAGTCTTGGAATACCGTACCCCGTAACGCCCGACACAGCCACTGATCGGGAGTCCTCACGCGGCAAAGCCTCAGGCAAGGCAAGATCGGATTTGTTATAAACATATATAACCGGCTTATCGGCCGCACCGAGCTCCTCGATAACCGAGCGAGTAACCTCGATATGCTCTCTGACCTCGTGATCTCCCGCATCGGATACCACGAGAAGAATATCAGCAAAGGTTACTTCGTCAAGCGTAGACTTAAATGCTTTTACAAGGTGGTGCGGCAGCTTACGGATAAAACCGACCGTATCCGTGAGTAGCACGGTCTCACCGGACGGCAGCAAAAGCTTTCTTGTAGTAGGGTCAAGCGTTGCAAAGAGCTTGTCCTCGGAAATCACGTCCGCTCCTGTAAGAGCGTTTAGAAGCGTTGATTTTCCGGCATTGGTATATCCGACGAGCGCAATCTTTATAAGACCGCTCCTATCTCTTTGAGCACGCATCACAGCGCGGTTGTGCTCCATTTCGGAGAGTCTTTTTTCTAGTGTAACAACCTTTTCCTTCAAATGACGCCTATCACTCTCGAGCTTTGATTCACCAGGGCCTCTCGTGCCAATTCCTCCGCCGAGTCTTGATAAATCCTTGCCTTTACCCATAAGTCGTGGAGCGGAATAGCGTAGCTGCGCAAGCTCAACCTGCAGCTTTCCCTCTCCGCTTGTGGCATGGAGCGCAAATATGTCAAGGATAAGCATACTGCGGTCGATAACGTTAACTTCACCGCCAATATCGGCCTCAAGATTTCTTATTTGTGCGGGCGTGAGCTCAAAATCAAAAATAACAAGGGAAACGTCTTCACTATTGCAAATATCGCTGATCTCCTTAACCTTGCCGCTGCCGATGCAGGTACGCGGATCAAAGCTATCTTTTATTTGTATAACACGCGCATGCACAAACCCGCCAGCAGTATCGAGCAAGCGCGCAAGCTCGTCGAGGCTGCGCTCACACTCCGGAAGCTCGGAACCTCTCTCCGCCATACCAACAAGTATCGCGGCACATTTTACGTTTTCGCTATCAGACATAACGCTCTCCTTAAAATGAAATAAAAGAGCGAGGGATACGGACTATCCAACGCTCTTTTATAAAACAATGATTACTTGTTGTTAACCATTGCAAGACGCTTCTTGAACTTGTCAAGACGTCCGCCTGCATCTACGAATTTCTGCTTACCTGTATAGAAAGGATGGCACTTGGAGCAAATTTCTACGCTCATATCACCCTTTACAGAGTGAGTCTCGACGGTAGCACCGCATGCACACTTAATGGTAGCTTCCTTGTACTCGGGATGGATTCCGGCCTTCATTTTATCACCTCTTAAAGTTTAATCAATTTTAATGCGCTTTATTATAACACATATTTTTACATTTTGCAATAGCTTTTTAAAAAAATTATATTTTTTCTTCAATTTTTTTACGAAGGCGTGTCATTATTTTCTTTTCCAGGCGTGAAATGTAGCTTTGTGATATCCCAAGAGCATCCGCAACCTCTTTTTGCGTAAGCTCCTTTCCTGTATTAAGTCCATACCTCATTTCGACTATTACCCGCTCTCTTGCCGTAAGATTAGCGACAGCCTCTCTAAGAATCCGTCTTTCCTCGTCCTCCTCCATTTCGCGCGATACTACATCGGAGTCACTTCCGAGTATATCTGATAACAGAAGCTCATTGCCGTCCCAATCAACGCTTAGCGGCTCATCTATGGAAATTTCACGCTTTTGTGAGGCGGTTTTCCTTATAAACATAAGAATTTCATTTTCAATACATCGCGATGCGTAAGTGGCGAGCTTTATGTTTTTTTCGGCATTGAAGGTGGATACAGCCTTCATAAGCCCCACCGTACCTATTGAAATCAGCTCCTCAATCCCCGCCCCCGTGTTTTCAAAGCGCTTTGCTATGTAAGCGACAAGACGAAGATTATGCTCTATCAGCATATCCTTTGCGTGCGGTGAATTTATATTTCTTATCATTTCTTCCTCAAGCTCAGGTGAAAGAGGCGGCGGCAACGTTTCGCTGCCGTTTACGTAATGAACCTGATTTCTTGAAAAAATTTTCGACAGTCCTAACCGAATAGATAAAAAAGTTTTCTTAATTTTACTTAACAACATCGCTTATCGCGGCGGATGGCATAAGAGCGTAATATCCGCCGAAGTCGCCCCCTTCCTTATCAATAGCTACGGTTACAAAAATTTCTTCTTTTCTTTTCCCTACTACGTACACCGAGTCAACACGTATTCCCACAAGCACGTGCGTATGTCCGCCGCGGGATATAGGAAGCAAGCGTATACGCCGTCTTACCTCCCTTGGAAGCATATCGGGATCGGAAAGCTCAATAATATCATCTGAAAACAGCTCGCGAGCGCACTGCCGCTTCAAAATCAGTACAGGTCGCATATCCATCGGGTCAACCGCCAGATTTCCGCTGTCAACGAATGCCTCAAGCTTTATGCTTTTGCCAAGAAAGCTTATCTCGGTTTCTATATATCGCTCGGTTTGATTTGAAGAAAAAGCAGAAACGAACATCTTAAATACTCCTATGGATAATAGTACTATTACGGAAAAGAGTAACAGCTTTCTGTTGACCGTGCCACCGCTTAACCCTGAAAGAGAATCGGATAAAAGGCTGTCAAAAATTCCAAAAACGAAATACGCTCCACCACCCACTAAAGCAGAAAACATAAGAAATGAAACTAAAAATTTAAGTTTTCTTTTCATCGAAATCCGCTTTGTTGCCACAACGCAAATCAGTATTAGAGAAAGCGCAGAAAAAGCGAGCTTAAGGAACGGTTCGTCCGACAAAAATACAACTCCTGTCGCAACAGCCGCACCAAAGAAGGCCGCAATGCAAAGTCTGCGCGCGGAGGTTGGTACCTTAGAAAAAAGCGCAGAAAAATACAGTGCCAAAACGTCAACAGTGAAATTTATGAGAAAATAAACGTCTATGTAAAAGGTTTTCAATGCACCCCACCCGCGATGTATTAGTGCCTCTATTTTAGCACGGTTAAAACGAATATATTGTCACAAAATGTGACCTCAAAAAATAAATAAAAAGGCCTGCACAGCAGACCTTTTCGGATAATATTTACTTAAGCGCTTTTTCGATAATATCAGCGGCACCCTCGAGATAGTCACCCTCGAAAAGTTCTATCACACCCTTGTCACAAAGAGCTGCAAGCTCTGGGTCAATAGGAAGGCTTGCGAGAACTTGAGTACTGTGAGAGTCAGCGAGCTCGTCAATTCGGCTCGTGCCATAAGGTCTTATAACCTTTCCGCAATCGGGGCAAACGATATAGCTATAATTTTCAACGAGGCCAAGAACTCTTACGTCCATAAGAGATGCCATATTTACAGCCTTTTCAACTATCATAGATAAGAGCTCCTGAGGGCTGGTAACTATAACGATGCCGTCAAGCGGCAGGCTCTGGAATACTGTAAGGGGTACGACACCCGTACCGGGAGGCATATCAACGAACATAAAGTCAACCTCACCCCACACGACCTCTGACCAGAACTGCTTAACAGTACCCGCTATAACGGGACCGCGCCATACTACAGGCTTAGTTTCCTCATCCATGAGAAGATTGACGCTCATAACCTCTATTCCCGTCTTGGTTCTCGGCGGAAACATTCCAAGCTCGCTTCCTTCCACGCATCCCGGCTTTAGTCCAAAAGATTTGGGAATTGACGGACCTGTAATGTCGGCGTCAAGAATTGCGGTCTTGTATCCGCGTCTTTGCATAGTTACAGCAAGCATAGAGGTAATAAGTGATTTTCCTACACCGCCTTTTCCGCTTACAATGCCGATTACTCTCTTGACTCTGCTAGCGCTGTTCTGGGGCTCAAGAAGCGATTCCTTGGAGCATTTCTGCGAGCAGGTGGAGCAATCGTGCGTACATTCTGCCATTGTTTATTTCTCCTTTTTAGATAAATCAGATTGTTTTTACGGCAATATCATCATTCTCGACAGAAAGTGAAATGCCCATAAAATGCTTACCGCCGTTTTCAATTACGAGCGAGGCAAGCCTATCCTCAACATTCCTTTCGATATACCTGCGCATATTTCTCGCGCCGAACTTTTCCGAATAAGATTTCTCGGCAACGAAAGACAATACGTCATCTCCGTAGGTGAGCCGTGTGCCGTTATCGGCAAGGTGGTCTCGTAGCTTTCCTAACATAATATCAGCTATTGACTTAAAATCGTTTCTGTCAAGGTGACGGAAGGTTATTATTTCGTCTATACGGTTGATGAACTCAGGACGCAGGAAGGCTGAAAGCGCACGCTCTGTCTTTTCCTTAGCGCGCTCCTCTCGGTGCTCGGAGAATCCGGAAATGGACGAAGAGGTCTCACTACCGGCATTCGTAGTCATGATGATTACGGTGTTTTCAAAATTGACTTCTCTTCCCTGCGCATCGGTAATCTTACCGTCGTCGAGGACCTGAAGCAAAATATTCATTACGTCGGGATGCGCCTTTTCAATCTCGTCAAAAAGTATTACCGAATACGGTCTTCGACGGATTTTTTCGGTGAGCTGACCTGCTTCATCATATCCAACGTATCCGGGAGGCGCTCCTACAATTCTTGATACCGAGTGCTTTTCCATAAACTCGGACATATCAAGCCTTATAAGCGACTCGGGCTGCTTAAATAGGTCGGCAGCCAACACCTTAACGAGCTCGGTCTTACCGACACCGGTTGGGCCTGCAAAAATCATAGAAACGGGATTTCGGCGGTAGCTGACACCTGCTCTCTTGCGGCGGATAGCTCTTACAACGGCAGAAACCGCCTCATTTTGACCGATAATTTTTGCCGATATTCTGTCGTGAAGTCCAATGAGCTCAGAAAGCTCCCCAACGCTGATTTCAGATGCCGGAATGCCCGTCCATATTTCAATAACGCGAAGCAAATCCTGAGTTGTGAGTCTCAGGTCATCACAAACCGGAGCTATAATCCTCTGTCTTGTTTCAAGACGGATTCTCTCCGCTTTAAGATCGGCAAGAGTTTTATAGTTTTCCTCGGTTTGACCTTCCGGGACGGCAACCTTACTCTCCAGATCAGCGCTGTAAGCATCAATTTCTGCAATGCGCTTATCATTTTTCTTTTTCTCATTAAGCTCGGGAGAAGACAAAGCAACCTTTGCCGAAGCCTCGTCTATAAGGTCGATAGCCTTATCGGGCAGGAAACGGTCGGTAATATAGCGTTCTGAGAGGGTTGCGGCAAAGCGTGCCACCTCGTCGGATATAGTAACACCGTGAAAGCTCTCGTAATAACCCTTAACACCGCGTATTATCTCCACTGTCTCGTCTACCGAGGGCTCGTCTACCTTAACCGGCTGGAAGCGACGTTCGAGCGCAGAATCCTTTTCAATACATTTACGGTATTCCTTTAAGGTTGTAGCTCCGATAACACGGATTTCTCCGCGAGAAAGTGCAGGCTTCAAGAGATTTGCAGCGCTCATGCTGCCGTCGGAGGTCTCACCTGCGCCCGCGATATTATGAACCTCGTCAATCATAAGAATGATATTGCCAAGAGCCTTGATTTCCTTTATAAGACCAAGAATCCTTGACTCAAACTGACCGCGGAACTGAGTGCCGGCGACAAGAGCTGTAAGATCGAGAAGCCAAATCTCATATCCCGAAAGACTCTCGGGCACTCGCCCCTCGGTAATACGGACGGCAACCTCCTCTACTATGGCTGTTTTACCGACGCCGGGCTCACCGATAAGGCACGGATTGTTTTTCTGTCGACGCGAGAGAATCTGTATTATTCTGTCAATTTCTCTGTCACGGCCTACAATCCTGTCAATCTTACCAAGCTTTGCTTTCTCATTAAGGTTAGTGCAGTACGCCGAGAGAGCCTTTTTAGACGGTCCCTCGCGCTTTGTGTCCTTGTCGGAGCGCTTTTTATTCGTGCTCTTCCCCTCACCGGAATTAAACGGCATACCGAAAAGCTCGCCAAGATTGAGAGTTGGAGTCTTGCCGTTTTCGCTCTCGTCCGAATCACCGACAGCAAGTCCCGTTTCAACATTATCAAGAAGGCCGTCTATTTCAGCGGACATATTCTGTACCGCCTCCTCGTCAATTCCCATCTTCCTGAGCATATCGTTTACAGGCTTGATACCGAGCTCGGAGGCACAGGAAAGGCATATCCCCTCATTCACTGTGTTTCCGTTCTCAAGGCGAGTTATAAAGACAACGGCGGGTCTTTTTTTACATCTTGCGCAAATTTGTAATTTCATTTAGTGGTTTTCCTAATTACCCTTGTAAAAATAATTTTTAGAAGCTAAGAAGCAGCTCAATCGGACTGTAAGTATTAAAGAAATTATATATAAATCCGCCGCTAAACTCGTTTAAGAGCTCTACACCCTCAAGCATTGGAAGATGTATGACAAATTCAAACACAACGGCAAGTGCCCACGACGCAATCAACGCAACCGCACCTGTGAAAACAAAGCCAAGAGCTTTGTTAAGAACACCGAGAATTCCTCTTGAAAAAATTGCGTTTATAATTGCAAGCACGAGTGAGAAAACGAGCGATGCAAGAATATATACAATGACAAACGAAATAATTATTGATACGACGTTAATTACAGGCGTCGTAAGATTTTCGACAATTGCATCAAGAATGGCGGTTCCCACACCTTCGGTAACCTCGGCAACGTCAATATCAAATATAGCAGCCGAAATTTTAAGAAGCGTGGGGAGCTCCTCTGCAGCGTTTTCCGCGGTGAGATCTGCACAGTTATCATAAAGAAATTCTGTCACGTAGTTCGTAACCGGCTCTTCAATAAGAGGCGTTATAAAGGTCTCTGCAACACCTGCACAAATAGCAAATGCAAGAGCAATCGCAGCCACAAATTTAACAGGCTTTGCCGCCATTTTTATAAAGCCCTTTTTAATTCCGATTACAGCACCTATAAGGACAATGGCAACGAGAATAACATCAATAACAACGTTTAAAATCATAGTATTTCCCTTTCTGTCAATTATTACATTAATAATTATAATACATTTTCTTTTAAGTGTCAATATCGCAAGCTATCTGAAAACGACGTTTTCCGTCGAAAAGACCGAAGAAAGCCTTGCGATCACCTTTTCGGTAGGATTGAGGCTCGCCCCCTTAAGCACGGAATATTTTCCCGTGGTAGAATCGTATACAACAACCTCGGTATCACCTCTGTTAAGTGCTGCGATTCTGAATAGCGTGTTTATTCTCTCGTCACTCAGCGATGCGAGCTTAACGTACACCCGCTTTTTTCTCTCGGCAGCCTTCTCTTTCTCCGAGCTTCTCTTTTGTAAATACTCGGCATTCGTAATAAGCGGTGCGGCATATGAAAGAATTACACGCGGCGCCTCACCGTCCTCGGTGGATATGTTACCTTTTATATACACCGCTGACTCCCGTGAGAGCACGTCGGAAAGCTCCTTATATTGCCTTGCGAAAACTATAACGTCTATTGCAGCATATCTATCCTCAATAGTGACAAACGCCATAGTATCACCGTTTTTGGTAACCTTGGTTCGTTTATCAACTATTATGCCTGCGAGTAAAACGGGAGATTTGTCTTTGTAACGTCCGACCGATGCCTCGTCAGAAAGCTCGGCAATAATATCGGAAATTCTATCCGGACAAAGCTCATCAGCATGACTCGAATAGCTGTCAATCATATGACCGGAAAAATACATACCCGAGCTCTCGCGTTCAAGAAGAAGCAATTCCCTCAGAGGATATTCTGCAATATCTGGGTATAAATAGCCAACGCCTCCCGAACCGGAGGTTTCCATAGAAAAAAGATCGAGCTGTCCCGAAATGTTATTTCTCTGTCTATCGTGCTCTGAATCAAGTATACTCTCGTAGGTAAGAAGAAGTGCGCTTCTCGGCACGCCGAGAGAATCAAAAACTCCGCATTTAATCATTGATTCAATAGTGCGCTTGTTAATTTCGGAGCCAATCATACGCGATACGAACTCATCAAAGGATTTGAACGGACGTTTTTTTCGCTCATTCATTATCGCATCGCAGAAATTACGACCGACGTTTTTAATAGCAAGAAGACCGAATCGAATATTGCCGCCGCAAGACGAGAAATTCTGTCTACTTTCATTGATATCCGGCGGAAGCACCGAAACGCCGAATTTTTGCGCATCCGCAATATATTCACGTACCTTTGACTGATTATCAAGCACGCTTGTGAGAAGCGCCGAGAAATATTCGGCAGGATAATGCGCCTTAAGATATGCCGTTCTGTAAGAGATAATTCCGTATGCCGTCGCATGACTTTTGTTAAAGGCGTATTTGGCAAATCCAAGCATTTCCTCAAATATTTCTTCAGCTGTTTCAGCGCGTACGCCATGTTCAAGACATCCTGAAATAAAGGCGTCTCGCTCGGCCTGCATTGCCGAGGTCTTCTTCTTAGACATCGCACGTCTTACGAGGTCAGCGCGTGCGTAAGAATATCCCGCAAGAGAGCGGCATATCTGCATTACCTGCTCCTGATATACAATACAGCCGTAAGTAACGTCAAGAATTTCACGAAGGCGCGGCTCTTTGTAATTAACGGCTTCATCGCCGTGCTTTCTTGCTATAAAGGAGTCTATGGAATCCATAGGTCCGGGACGGTAAAGCGCTATGCAGGCTATTATATCTTCAAGACAGCTTGGGGATAGCTTACCGAGCACCTGCTTCATACCTCCAGACTCAAGCTGAAATACTCCGTCGGTTCGGGCATCGCAAAGAAGACGGAAGGTTTCACTGTCGTCAAGCGGGATTTTCGTTATATCAAAATCCGCCAGTCCTTCACGTATAGCAAGCTCCGTATCGTGAATAACCGTAAGATATCTGAGACCTAGAAAGTCGAATTTTACAAGTCCGAGCATTGCAGAGGTCGTCATATCGAACTGCGTAACAATTCCCGTGCCGCTATAAGAAAGCGGAACGTACTCGTAGGTAGGCTTCTCGGTTATAACGACACCTGCGGCGTGGGTTGAAGCATGGCGCGGCATCCCTTCAAGCTCACGGCTCATATCTATAAGTCGCTTTACATCGGAGTCCTTTTGATAAAGTTCCTTTAACTCCTTGGTAGCAAGAGCGGTATCAATATCACGGCTTCCGAACGGTATGAGCTTCGATACCGCATCCACCGCTCCGTAAGGCATGCCGAGAGCCCTGCCCGTATCCTTTACCGCAGCGCGCGGTGCGAGCGTACCGAAAGTCACAATTTGCGCAACCTTATCATCACCGTATTTACGCTTAACGTAATCAATTACCTCCTCGCGTCGATTGTAACAAAAGTCAATATCAAAATCCGGCATCGAGACACGCTCGGGGTTCAAAAATCTCTTAAAAAGAAGGTCAAATTTAATAGGATCGACATCTGTTATGCCTATAAGATATGCCACAAGGCTTCCCGCTCCCGAGCCTCTTCCGGGTCCTACGGGTATATCGCTCCTCTTAGCAAAGGAAACGAAGTCGCTGACTATAAGGAAATAGGCATTAAAGCCCATTTTATCTATAACAGAAAGCTCGTAATTCAGTCGCGTTTCGTAGACATCGCGAGAATGAGAGTCAAAACGTATTTTCCCCTCGGAAATTTTTGCCTCAAGTCCCTGCTCTGCATCAAGGCGCAGCTTTTCTTTATGTGTAAGTCCACCCTCGGGCTCAAAATTCGGAAGATACAGCTTGTCAAACTCAAAATCAAAATTGCATTTTTCCGCAATTTTAACCGTATTTTCAATAGCACCGTCAAACGAGGAAAAGAGAGCCTTCATCTCATTTGCGGATTTAAAATAAAACTCGTTGCTTTCAAAGCCAAAGGGACGCCCGTCTGTTATGACGTTATTGGTCTGGATACACATAAGCGTTGCCTGCATGTCCGCATCTGAGCGCTCAAGATAGTGAACGTCATTCGTAGCAACCATAGGAATATTATGCTTCTCGCTTATAAGCCTTATTCCGTAGGAAACCTTACGTTGATCGTCGAGACCGTGATTTTGTATTTCAAGATAAAAATCCTCTTTGAAAATCGACCTCATCTCAAGTGCATACGCCTCTGCCTCTGCCATACTGCCGGAAAGAATAAGCTGAGCAATCTTTCCCGCAAGGCAACCCGAAAGCGCTATAAGTCCGTCGTGATGCTCGCGTATGAGGTCCATATCAATTCGAGGCTTCGAGTAAAAGCCGTCAATAAAGCTCATCGAGACCATATAACATAGGTTTTTATATCCCACGGCATCTTTACAAAGCAAGACTAAATGATTGCCCGAGCTATCCTGCTTTCCGTCCTTGTCAAAACGGGTGCGCGGAGCAACGTAAACCTCACAGCCGATTATAGGCTTTACACCCTTTTCACGCAGCGAATTGTAAAAATTCACCGCACCGTACATTACACCGTGGTCGGTTATTGCAACGGCATGCTGACCGAGTGAAATTGCCTTGTCCGCTATGGAAGAAATTTTAGCGGCACCGTCAAGAAGGCTGTATTCGGTATGCAAATGAAGATGAACGAATTCTCCCATTTCGGACTCCTTTCGATTATTTATGTAAGAGCTGCTCTGCAAGCTCCATAATTTTCTTAAGTCTATGCGAAAGACCAGACTTTGATATAGGCGGCACAGCTATTGCGGCAAGCTGAGAAAGCGACAGGTCGCGATGCTCCATACGCAGTCTTGCCGTAGCCTCAAGCTCCTCGGGCAAAGAGGAAAAAAGACCTGCTCGCTCAAGCGCTGCCAAAGTGTCAATTTGTTTCATTGAGGCGTTTACCGCCTTACCAATATTATTGGTTTCGCAGTTAGCTATTCTATTTGCGGTATTTCGTATATCACTTTTTATTTTTGCATTCATTATTGAAAAGGCCGCGGTATTCATAGCCGCAAGAGCGCAAAAATCCTCTATTAAGCTGCTATTTTTATAATATAGCACGTCCCCCATAGCCTTGTGTGTAATTAGTGGCGGAACACCGAGATCACACAGAAAATCCGAAAGAACATTCGCGCGTTCCCCTACCGACAGTTCAAGATCGTATTGCTTCATAGGATCAGAAATTCTACCGGACGCAATAAACACTCCGCGCAAAAACGAAGACTTGCAGCTCAGACATTTTTCTAAAAATAAATCATGCTTTTTCGGAATGTTTGAGATATATTTTGCGGCAGATTTTGATTTGAATTCTATTCTCACACATCTTCCACCGCTTGTGGGCCTTGAAATAACGGGTGCTTGCCCATAAAATTCCTTGATGAGCTTTGCGGCAAATTCGGCACTTTCACGTTTTTCAAGATTGAACGAAACGTCCTCTTCGGAAGAAAGTCTCCCTCGTGCAAAAAGAATGCCGGAAAGCAGCGCCCTTCGACAGCAGACGCTTTTATATACGTAATTTATAAGCTCACTTTTCTGCATAGATGAAAAGGACATTCTACTCTCCTAAAAATTCAATTTCGCGCTGAAGTCTTACACCGTGCTTAGAAAAAACGGTATTACTCACAATATCTATCAGCTTTTTCACGTCACCGGCGGTAGCTCCCGCTTCATTTATAATAAATCCCGCGTGCTTTTTCGAAACCGCAGCACCGCCAACCCGTCGCCCCTTTAATCCGCATTTGTCAATAAGCTCCGCCGAGGACACATTAGAAAGCTTCTTAAACGTACTGCCAAGAGAGGGGGAATCAATAGGTTGAGTCAATGCGCGAAGGCTTTTACATTCATCAATTCGTGCTTTGATTTTTTCTTTGCTAGCTCCGGTAAGCGAAAATGATGCTTCCAATATAAGATAATCCGAATGCTTAAAAAGGCTGTCACGGTAAGAAAAGCCTATCACTTCGGGAAGAAGCATCACCTCATCAAAGGATGACAGCTCTATTGCACGCACATATTTCACTATATCCGCAGCTTCTCTCGAAAAAGCTCCTGCATTTCCTGCAACAAGTCCACCTATACATCCGGGTATTCCGACAAGCTCCTCATATCCCGAAAGACCTGACTCGGCAAGCGCTGCGGACACACCGCGAAAGGTTGCACCTGCAGATAAAATAACTCCGTCTGAAGAAAAAGCAAAGGTTTTAAAGCGCTCGGTTGCAACAATCACGCCCTCGAAGCGCTCGTCTGTCGGCAAAACGTTAGACATTTTACCGACAATTTTATATTTAAAACCATTTTCTGAAAGAAATTTAACAGTTAGTACAAGCTTTTTTTCAGTATCCGGAAACACCGCGACATCACAAAGTCCACCGATTTTTATCGTTGTAAGGCGCGAGATCGGGTAATTTTCGCAGTATTTTACGTCATTTGCTTTGAAAAAATCCAAAACAAAATTATCCATTCAATACCCCTATCTTAGTATTCGCTTTTTTCTCTGAGCATATCCTCTGCTGCTGCACGCTGCGCTGCGGTTACGTCAATTCCACCGAGAATTCTCGAAAGCTCTGTAATTCTGCCCTCGTCATCAAGCAAGCTAATCGAGGTCTCGGTAGCACCGTTGACGTCGCGCTTGCTTATTAGAAAATGTCTGTCCGCAAGCGAGGCTATCTGCGCACTGTGAGTAACCGAGAAAAGCTGCGTGCTTCTCGAAAGCTCAAGAAGCTTAATACCTATTTTTCTTGCGGTCTTTCCCGAAACGCCCGTATCTATTTCATCATAAATCACGGTTGGCACACCGTCCCTGTCGGCTATAACGCTCTTAAGAGCAAGCATAACCCTCGAAAGCTCGCCGCCGGAAGCAATTTTTGATAAAGGCTGCGGCTCTGCTCCGCGGTTTGCGCTGATATAAAACTCAACCGCATCATAGCCGTCCTTTGAAAGCGACATTTTATCAACCTCGCGCTGCTCTTTTATATATGTAAAAAACACTACCTTCGGCATATCGAGAAATTCAAGAGTTTCAAGAACCTTTCTATCAAGCTGCTCGGAAGCCGCGACACGTCTGTTGTGAATTTCCTCGGCGATCGCAACGGCTTCGCTATAAGCGCGAGCTTCTTTGATAATAAGCTCACGCATGACGTCCTCGGAATTCTCAAGCAGGATAAGCTCAGCGGCGGCACGCTCTCTGAAATCAAGCACATCTTTAAGTGTTAATCCATATTTGCGCTTGATTTTAGAAATTTTATCCAGTCTTGACTCTATCTTGTTAAGCATCTCGGTAGGGTCACCCGCAGTATCTGAAACAACCTCGTAAACCTCCTCGGCGATATCCTCAACCTGATAGAGAGTTTCCTTGAGTCTTTCGGCATATTCCGCATATACCGGCATAACGTCGGTGAGCTGGGAAAGCGCGGTTATACTCCTGTCGATAAGATATGCAACACTTCCCTTTTCGCTACCGCGAAGAGCACGGTACACAAAATCTGAGTTTTTTGTAATTTTTTCGCTATTTTTAAGCTTTAATCTTTTCTCTAAAAGCTCATCCTCCTCATCGGCTTTCAAAGCGAGAGAATCTATATCCTTTATCTGATATCTTAAAATTTCCTTAAGTCTTTCACACTCGCTCGCTTTTTCATTTACGTCTTTTATTTCATGCCTTATATTTTCAAGAGCCGAATGAAGAGACCTGTATTTTTCAAGAAGCTCGTTATTTCTTGCAAAAACGTCAACAAGCTCTAAATGGCTACGCGCCTCGGTAAGAGAGGTCGTATCACTCTGTGCATGCACGGTAATGAGATGCGGAGCTATCGATTTCAGAAGCGAAAGACTGACGCTCCTACCGTTAAGAGCGATTTTAGAACGGCCGTCAGCACCTAACGTTCTCTGTATAAGCAGACATCCGTCCTCATCAAGCGTGACTCCAAGCTCGGAAAGACGAAGCACGGTATCGTGAGAAAGCTCGCCGAAAAGACCGCTAACCATCGCGGCATCGGCGCCCCCTCTAATGAGCTCCTTATCCGCCTTTGCACCCAAAAGGAGATTAATACTGTCTATTACAACCGATTTTCCGGCACCGGTCTCACCGGTAAGAGCGGTAAAGCCCTCGGAAAAATCAAAGTCTACGCACTTAATTACAGCGATATTTTCAATATGAAGCGATAACAGCATGGCTGTCTTCTCCTACGTGAAAATTATTTTTTCAAAGCAAACGATGTCTTAAGCTCGGCTTCTATTTCCAAGGCGACATCACGCGTCTTGATTACCAAAAGAATCGTATCATCACCTGCGACGCTACCCACAATTCCCGGCAAATGCAGGGAATCGACGCACACAGCAAGCGCGTTTGCCATACCGGCAAAGGTCTTTATTACAACTATGTTTTCCGCTGCCTCAATTTTTATTACAGCATCGGTAAGAGCAGAGTTAAGCACCGGCACACCGGCAGATGTACCAACATCGGGCGAAACGTATTTGTACGTGCCGCGAGGAGTGGTAGCCTTAACCAAATTCAGCTGTCTTATATCTCTTGATACCGTGGTTTGAGTAACAGCAAAGCCCGATTCCAAAAGCTTCTTTATAAGAGCATCCTGTGTATCAATATCGTAAGCCTCGATAAGCTCGAGTATCTTTTTCTGTCTTGCGTTTTTCATCTTATTTCCTTTCGTTGACGTTACGTAAGCTCCTCGAGAAGCCTCATCTTCCCAAAAAGTGTATCAAACATATTGTTGCGCGAAAAGGTAAGCATCGAAAGTGTTACACGGCTCTTATACACCGTACAGTACTCACCTGCTGAAAGCTCTGAAAAAAATCTACCGTCAATGCTTATTTTAAGCTCGGCATCACCGGAATTGAAAATTTTAATTTTCTCACCGTCGCCATATATCACAGAGCGGTTAAAAAAATTGTGAGGACATACAGGTGTGACTATAATAGAGTGCACACTATGGTCAACTATAGGCCCGCCCGCAGACAAGGAGTATGCGGTAGAGCCTGCCGGAGTTGCTACGATAACTCCGTCAGAGCGGTATTTCACCGCATCACCTCTCGAATTTTCCACTATGATATCGGAAATTCCAAGATAGTCTCCGTGTGATATAACCACGTCGTTTAAAGCAAGTCTGTCGCACTGCGTTGGAGCGGCATTACCGTTGCATTCTACAGAGAGAAGCATTTTCTCCTCTATCGCGTACTCTTCTGTCACAAGTCTGTCGAGCAGCGATATGTCGTCCGGCTCAAGCTCACTTAAATATCCAACCTTACCGAGATTTATGCCAAGCAACGGTGCACCGAGCTCCAACGCACGCGATGAAGCGTCTATAACCGAACCGTCACCGCCGATAACTATAATCAAATCAGGCTTTTGAATTTTTTCGGTGTCAGATGTCAAGCTGTCAAAAACCGTGGTACCAATGCCTATGCTATTCAGTTTTTTTACGACCTCATCTGTCGTTTTAAGGCCGATATCCTTTTTGGGATTCGGTATTATAAGAACGTTTTTCATACTGCTTACCGTTTTTTAAAATGTGCAAGAAATTCCGTATTTCCGTCTCCGCCAAGAATAGGCGAAGTAATGAGTCCTATATATTCAAAGCCAACAGCTTTGGCAAAATCTATAACGCGTGAAACCGCACCGTCACGCACGGATTTGTCTCTGACAATCCCGCCCTTTCCAAGTCCCGAGCGTCCAACCTCAAACTGCGGCTTAATCAGGCATATAAAGTCGCCCCCTGCCGCAAGAACAGTAAAAACAGCGGGAATTATGTAGGTTGCGGAGATGAAGGACACGTCCATAACCGCAAGGCTCGGAGTGTAGTCGAAATCCTCAGGCTTCATGTATCTAGCGTTGTAGTTTTCTATTGAGGTAACACGCGCGTCAACGCGCAGGGAGTCTCTCAGTTGTCCCGTGCCGGAGTCGACGGCAATAACGTGCTCTGCGCCGTGCAAGAGAAGACAGTCGGTAAAACCGCCGCTCGAAGCACCGATATCTATAACAAGCCTGCCCTCAGGATTTATGCCAAAGACTTTGAGCGCTTCATCAAGCTTAATTCCGCCTCGGCTTGCAAATCGCTTCCCTGAATCCGCGAGATTTACGTCCTCATCAGATAAAACCTCATATGACGGCTTCTTGACTACCCTGCCGTTCACCGTAACCGCGCCCTCGGTAATTAACCTCTTCGCCTCGGTACGACTCGTCACAAGTCCCTCTGAAAAGAGATGAACGTCAAGCCTCATCGAGCGCCACCTCAAATGGCTTATCGGTTATAGAACCGTCTTCAGTCTCTGTAAGTATGCGCACCCGTCTCTCAGCTTCTGTAAGACGCTCGTTACACACGCGCACAAGCGCTACCGCCTCTTCAAAAGCGGCAAGCGACGCGTCAAGCGGAATATTTCCGGACTCAAGGAGCTTTACCTTTTCCTCAAGTCGCTCTAAGGCTTCTTCAAATTTAAGATTATTTTCCATCAGAGTATCCGTCCTTTACGGAATTATAATTTTGCTTTTCTATATCGATAACCCTTGTCATCGCCACACCGTCAACGAAACGAACGTCTAGCACATCCCCAGGTAAAACTGAACCAACCGAGCTCAAGGGCTTTGAGTCTTTCTCGGAAATTGTATAGCCTCTTGAAAGAACAGCGAGAGGACTTAAGACCTCCAACTTTTTTGCAGCTAAGGCAAACGAGTTGTTTTTGCCGTCAAAACATAACTTTAACGCACGCTTTGCATTTTCATAAATCAAATCTACGGTTTCACGCTTTTCAAAAAGCATTGAAAGTGCAGCGTCAATTGATACTTTTTCCGAATATCTGTCGAAACGGTCACGTGCGCGCTCTACGGAACGGAGTAGCGCAGCTTCTGCACGTTCAAGAAATGAATCTGCACGCAAAATCAGTTCCCTTACGTCAGGAACAGCAAGCTCAGCAGCAGCCGAGGGTGTCGGTGCACGCAAGTCGGAAACGAAGTCACAAATTGTAAAATCGGTCTCGTGTCCGACTGCAGAAATAACAGGTATCTCACACTCAAAAATTTTTCTCGCAAGGCGTTCTCCGTTAAACGCCCAGAGGTCCTCAATCGAACCGCCTCCGCGGCCTATGATAATAACATCAACGAGCTTCGTTCTATTGAAATAATCGAGCGCCGATATAAGATTTTCCTCCGCTCCGTCACCTTGAACAAGAGAGGGATAAAGATACAGGTCGGCAAGCGGATATCTACGCCCTGTAACGTTGATTATATCACGAACAGCCGCTCCTGTTGGCGAGGTGATAATTCCTATCCGTTCCGGCAGTAGAGGTATCGGCCTTTTATACTCCTCGTCAAATATACCCTCTTCAGCAAGCCTTTCTTTTAGCTGCTCGTAAGCAAGATAAAGAGCACCGATACCGTCAGGCTGAAGCGAGGATACGTACAACTGGTAAGAGCCGTCACGAGCATACACGCTTACCGAACCGTGCGCCACTACCTTCATGCCCGATTCGGGGATAAATTTAAGTCTTGCAGCAGAGGATTTAAACATCACTGCGCGTATCTGTCCCTCACTATCCTTTAGCGAAAAATACAAATGCCCGCTTCTGTGGTTTGTAAAATTTGATATTTCACCCTTTACAGTAACAGCAGTTAGCGTCCTGTTGCTTTCAAAGAGGTTTTTAATGTATCCGTTAAGCTCGGATACTGAAAACGCACGGATTTCGCGCTCTCTTAACGAGTTAATATCCATAATTTTCTCCGGAAATATATGAGCGCAGCGCAAGATATGCCGTACCTACCGCATTATCGGCAGACATGGCAGACTCTGCAAAGACCGCATCGAATTTATCCGCAAGCATACGCTTAATTATCGAATTTGACATAACACCTCCGGCAAAAACAAAGGTTGTCTTGCCGTTTATGCTTTCATAGAACTCGCACATTGAAGCGATTGCCCGACCGACGCTGTCAAGCACAAAAGCCGAAACAAGTGATTTATCACCGCTCTCTTCAAAAAGTCGTATAGCCTGATTTTCCAGCCCCGAAAGATTGAACTCCGTGCCGGCGGAAGATATCTTCTTCCTTGGAATCCGTCCCGAAAACTCGCTTGCAAGCCTTTCTATGTAGGTACCTGACGGAAACGGAAGGCCCATATGTACCCCCACTCTGTCAATTAACTGTCCCGCGTTCAAATCACGAGTACCGCCAACAATATCGGTTAAAAATCCGTTCTCGCAGGGATGCACCGCTAAAAGCTCCGTCGTGCCGCCGGATACATGAAGGGCGGAAAACGGACGGGTGAGAAGCTCCTCTCTGCCGGATGAATAAATAGCTGCCATAACGTGACCGCATTGATGCGAAAAGCGAAAAATCGGAACATCAAGAGCTGTGGAAATTGACTCCGCTGCCGCAACACCCGCAAGAAAGCACGGCATATACGAGCCTTCCATGTTTCTCGGCTTATCGCTAACACCTATCGCACACATACGATAGCCGCGAAGATACTCGCGCGTCTCATTCATAATCTTTGGGATATTGACAGTATGAGCAAACAACGCGTCAGACTGTCTGAGTCCGCGCTCTCCTGCTTTCACGGTGAGAGGGAGCTTTAAATTTGCAATCAGATTTCCGTCTGTGTCAATGATAGCAACAGAGGTGGTGTAATTACTGGTGTCAATTCCCAAAACAACGTTTTTGTCAACCATCTTAGGAAAGCGAGGCTGACACGGCGTGAAGAACACCGTTCACAAAGGAATAGGATTTTTCATCGTCATATTTTTTCGAAAGCTCAACCGCCTCGTTTATCGAAACTCTCGACGGTACATCATCCATAAACAGCATCTCATAAGTAGCAAGACGGATAAGGGCCATCGACACAGGCGATATTCTTTCCTTTTTCCATCCGCACAGATGGGGATTCACGGTTTCGTCAATCATTTTAAGGTTCTCACAAACACCGAAGAATACACGCTTTACGTAGTCGTCAAACTCAAGGCCGCGCACGTCTACAGCACCGGAAAATATCTCCTCAGCAGTCTCATCAGCCTTGCAAACGCTCTCAAATATCAACAAAAAAGTATTTTCTCTTGCTGCTTTTCTTTGCATATCGAGTTCCCCTAACAAAATAATATTTATGTTTATTATACATTTTTTAAAATATGTTGTCAATCGTTTTGACGAATAAATTCGCACAATCACGCGTTTTTATTTATTATCAGAATAAAACTTACAAATTTCCATTCTAACAGTTGACTTTCCTTCGTTTCTGCGGTATAATTTTATTATTACACACCCTATAACGAGGATTGAATTAAACACATGAAAAAAATTGAAGGCATACTGCTACGCGCTTGCGGTTTCACCGTTTTGATACTTCTTTTATTCTATCTTTTTGCCGTGGCAACAAGCTTTGTTGACCCCGCAATCAGCTTTCCCACGTTTGTATTAATTCTGACCTTTGGCTTTGTAATTTCCTTTTCGGCGCTTGTGTTTGAAATTAAGGTGCTGAAGCTACCGTTTAGGATTATAATTCATTATGCGGCTTTACTTATCGCATTTTGCGCAGTTTTTGTTTACTCAGGCAACCTCTCAGCCGGCGGTGATGCCGCGATATTTACAGCGGTTGCAATTTTTACCGCTCTATACTCTGTGATTTTCTCGGTTAGCTATTTTCTTGTCCGCGCGATAAGAGCTGCCGATAACCGCCTTGAGACAAAAGCAAGTGCAAAAAAAGACTCAAACAAAGAAAAAAGCCCCACCTACGAGCCGAGGTACAAATAAACATGGAAATAGTAAAATTCGGTATAGGCGACAGGCTGATTATGAAAAAAAAACACCCTTGCGGATTTGATGCGTTTGCAGTTTTACGTCTTGGAAGTGACGTGAGAATACGCTGCACGGGCTGTGGAAGAGACTTAACGGTTGAACGTGTAAGGCTTGAAAAAATGATCAAAAAGGTAATCACCTAAAAATCATGTGATTACGAAAGGATAACTAATGTTTTACTACTTAAACGGAAAACTAGCATACAAAGACCTCACAAGCTGCGTAATTGATTGCGGCGGTGTTGGGTAT
The DNA here is from genome assembly GCA_045576815.1 of Eubacteriales bacterium. GTDB lineage: Bacteria > Bacillota > Clostridia > Oscillospirales > CAG-272 > UBA1740. Next base: position 11,122 of record JAZNHD010000005.1, on the reverse strand, counting down.
AAGCTCACTATAAGTCAACTAACCTCAGATTCTCTTGCAGCAAAGCTAGATAAGGAGGTCCGCCTCTTTACCCACCTCGCAGTGCGTGAGGACGGTGTAGAGCTATTTGGATTCGGCACTGACGAGGAACGTGAGTGCTTTAACAAACTGACAGGTGTCAGCGGCATAGGTCCAAAGGTTGCGATGAGCATACTTTCAACCATGACGCCCGAAAAGCTGGCCATAGCAATAACAACCGAGGATGTAAAGCTTATTTCAAAGACACCCGGTATAGGTGCAAAGACCGCTGCGCGAATCGTGCTTGAGCTTCGAGATAAGATATCAAAGGATATGCTCGCAATCTCCTCTGGCGCCCTAAAACTCAACACGCCCCCCACCGTTTTGGCTTCTCCGAATCTTTCTGAGGCAATGGAAGCGCTTTTGGTGTTAGGATACGACAAGCCGAGCATAACCCGTGCGCTCGCGGAAATTGATTCAAAAAGCGACGTCGGTGATATTATCAGGCTTGCGCTCAAAAAACTTGCAAGGTAATTTTACAGGAGACGGCTATTATGATGGAAGAAGTTAATGAATTCGACTTTGAAAATCGAATTGTTTCAAATGAATACGATGCCGGCGAGGACGTGATTGAAAATTCCTTGCGCCCGAAGACGCTTACAGAATACGTAGGTCAGCAAAAGGCAAAGGAAAATCTTAAGGTTTACATAGAGAGCGCAAAGCTGCGCGGTGAAGCACTTGACCACATTTTGCTATACGGTCCTCCCGGTCTAGGCAAGACCACGCTTTCTAGCATTATTGCAAATGAGATGGGGGTAAACATTCGCACAACCTCCGGTCCGGCTATCGAAAAGCAGGGAGACCTTGCGGCAATACTCACCAACCTTGCTGAAGGTGACGTGCTTTTTATTGACGAAATTCATAGACTCTCGCGTGCAGTTGAGGAGATACTCTACCCCGCTATGGAGGACTACGCGCTCGATATTATAATCGGCAAGGGACCGAGCGCGCGCTCTATAAGACTCCCTATTCCCAAATTTACGCTTATCGGTGCAACCACGCGTGCAGGTCAGCTTACAACTCCCCTTCGCGACAGATTCGGAGTGCTTTTAAAGCTCGAGCTTTATACTCCGGCAGAGCTTGCCGAGATAGTTAAGCGTTCAGCAGGCATACTTGATATTGCAATTACTGAGGACGGTGCTTACAGTATTGCTTCACGCTCCCGCGGTACACCGCGTATCGCAAACCGGCTCTTAAAGAGAATTCGCGACTTCGCACTCGTTAAGGGCGACGGCACCATCACCTCGGAAATAGCCGAATACGCGCTTGGAGCGCTTGAAATTGACGAGCTTGGTCTTGATAATATCGACAGAAGAATGCTTGAGGCTATTATAAAATTCTACTCAGGCGGTCCTGTAGGACTCGACACCCTTGCTGCAACGATAGGCGAGGAGGCGATAACCATTGAGGACGTATACGAGCCATATCTTATGCAGATAGGCTTCCTTGCGAGAACGCCTCGAGGCAGATGCGTAACCAAGCTCGCATACGACCACCTTGGAATTCCCTTCAACCCCTCCGCAAATGCCTCCGGAGCGCAGATATCGGGACAGAAGATTATGGATTTTGACAATTAACTCAAAGAAGAAGGCAAGCTGTGCTTGCCTTCTTCTTATTTGTTTTTTTGAATATCGGAATATACATTTTTGAAAGCGCGGAATATATACCGCTTAATCAAAGACTGCTTCTTAAACTCGCGCCAGAACATAAAAACGTCAAATGCAACAAGTGTGATAGGCATTACCGAAAATCCACCCTCGGCAATACACTTGTATATGAAAAAGGCGAGCAACGCTATGAGAATGAAGTGATAGATAGGCGCTGTAGTTACTATACCTTTAATCGCGGTAACACCGTTCTTCTCAGTCAGCTTACCTCTAAAGTACGTACCCACGAGAAATCCGTTGTCCTTAGTTGCACCGCCCGTCATCTCACAGGTAATTTTTATACATTCCTCTTTTTCCTTAATATGAAATTTGGGTGCCATTCCCTCATCGGCAAATTTTTCCTTTTCTGCGATAAGACGCCCGTCTAAAAGAGCGGTACGCACATCCTCGCGCGGAGCGTGAATCTTATAATTTACAAAAAGCATCGTTAAACCTCAGTAGCAGATTTAATTAACCTAACGTTATAACGGTAACGCCGGCATCCCCCTCGCCATATTCTCCGTGACGGTAGGCCTTGATGCGCTTGTCGGTCTTAAAATATTTCCATAGAGCCGCACGTAAAGCACCGGTGCCCTTCCCGTGTATAATTCTGACTGTCGGCATCCCCGCAAGCACGGCATCGTCAAGATACTTATCAACCACAAACCACGCGTCCTCGCCAATCATACCGCGCACGTCAACTTCAGAGCGGAAGCTTGATGCAATAGTTTTCTTGATCTTTCCCTCGTTAATCGGCTTCGGCGCATCATTCTTTGTAAACTTAACGTTACCGTCAATAAGTCTAATTTTGTCCTCCGTAACCTTTGCTTTAAGGACTCCAGAGGTTACGGAAATCTGCCCCTTCTTATCGGCAAGTGCTGTTACAACTCCTTCTTTACCGACGGTTGTTAGATATACCTTGTCACCGATTCGTAAGGGCCGCGGCAGCTTATAATCCTCGTCAAGCGCAATGTCACGTACGTCAATACCGGAAAGCGCCGCTTCGCTCTCACTTATCCTGCGGCGGATTTCAGCACGGGCGGATAGCATCATTTCATTTCGCTTTTCGCGGTCTTCCTCCTTGCGTAGCTCCTCAAGCTGACGAAAAATAAACTCACTTGATGCACGAGCGCTATCAAGAATCTGCCGTGCTTTAAGTGTTTGTTTTTGTATTTCTTCTTCGCTTTTGCTAATCTTTTTCTTTAACTCATCCTCTGCATTCTTCTTGAAGGTCTCGTATTCAGAACGAAGATTTTCAGCCTTCTCTCGCTCCTTTTCCATTGCACTGCGATTGGCGTCAAGCCTTGATATAACGTCCTCAAAACGCTTGTCATCCTGCTCGATAAGCCTTGTCGCGCGCTCGATTACAGAAGCGTCGATACCAAGTTTTTCGGATATTGCGAACGCGTTTGACTTACCCGGTGCTCCTACTATCAGCTTGTAGGTCGGACGAAGTGTTTCAATATCAAACTCGCACGAAGCATTCTGCACTCTCGGAGTTTCAAGCGCGTAAACCTTAAGCTCTGCGTAGTGAGTGGTTGCTGCAGAAAGCGCTCCCGCTGCCGCAGTTTTTTCAAGTATTGCAGTTGCAAGTGCAGCGCCCTCGATAGGGTCGGTGCCGGAGCCAAGCTCGTCAAAGAGAACAAGTGAGCCGCGACTTACTTTTTTAAGTATATCCACCACGTTTACCATATGAGATGAAAACGTAGAAAGAGATGCTTCAATGCTCTGCTCGTCACCTATATCAACGAGCACCTCATTAAATATTCCAACGCGCGAGGAATCATCTGCGGGAATCTGAAGACCTGCCTGTGCCATAAGCGTAAGAAGTCCCATTGTTTTAAGCGTTACCGTCTTACCTCCGGTATTCGGTCCGGTTATGATAAGAGTATCGAACTCTCCTCCAATTGAAACATCTATCGGCACAACCTTGTCGCGCGGTATCAAAGGGTGTCTTGCGCGCTTTAGTAACAGTCCTCTTTCCTTGACTATATTGGGCATCGTCGCGCGCATATCTGACGCGAGCGTTGCACAGGCGAAAACGAACGCAAGCTCGGTAATGTTATGATAGTTAAGCGTAATAAGAGATGAGCATTCTCCACATTCTGCCGAAAGTGCCGAAAGTATCCGTTCAATTTCATGCTCTTCTGCTGCAGCAAGACTTTTTAACTCGTTATTTGCCTCAACCACCGCCATCGGCTCAACGAAGAGCGTAGCACCGGATGATGATGTATCGTGAACAAGGCCCTTCATCTCACCCTTATACTCGGCTTTGACGGGTACTACGTACCTGCCGTTACGCATAGTTACTATGTTTTCCTGCAAATATTTAAGTCTCGCACCGGACGTGTAGCTTTGAAGAGTATCCTTAATTTTGTTATTTGTGACACGTATTTTACGTCTGATTTCGGCAAGCTCCGCGCTCGCCTCGTCGGCAATCATATCCTCGGAAAGAATAGAACGCGTAATTTTTTCCTCAAGCTTTCTGTTTGGAAGCATACGAAGAAAGATTTCGTCAAGCACGGTATCGAACGGCTTGTCCGCACTTATATAGTCTACGAGTGCCCTCGCTGAGCGAAGAAGCGCGGCAATGTCAAGAAGCTCTACGGGCGATAAAACAGCGCCCTTGTAAGCACGCTCTGCTGCACCTGTCACGCGCTCACTTGCCGAAAAGGCAGGATAGCCCTTTGCGCCTATAAGTCTTTTGGCATCATCTGTTTTCATCTGACGTAAACGAACGAGCTCGAAATCGTCGGACGGCAAAAGAGCGCTTGCTCTGCTTTTAGCCCCATCGGTCGCGGCAAAGGAAGCAAGCCTTTCTATTATTTTGTCATATTCTAGCGCTGATAGAGTTTTCTGACTTATTTGCATTCTTTTACCTCGCGGTATTTACCGCACACTTTTATAAAAATCAAGCGATTTATAGCTTCGCCCAAGCTGATTCAATATGTATTCCTCTGCCGCCCTTGTGAAAAGACGCATATCTTCATCTGAAATATTAAACGAAAAAAGCTTTTCAAGCGGAGCGTGAATACAGTATCCAAGTGCCGTTTTTGCCCCCTCAGAAAGCACACAAATAATATGGCTCTCGTGAGGGTCTAGCGGAAGCTCACCTGACTTTTGAGCCTCACTGCGACACTTGGCACATTCTATTACACCGCCCATGATGTCAAAGAAAAAGTCGCCGCTGACAGCCCTGCATTTTTTGCACGCAAGTACGTCTGGCATAAATCCAAGAATAGAGGCCGCGCGGATTTCAAAGCCTGCCTTAATTTTGTCAAGCGGATATTTCGACCTTGAAATTGCGTAGAGGGAGTTAAGCGAAAGCCGAAGAAGGTCTCTCTCCGACTCCTCAACCGTAACGTAGGAAAGAACCTCCGCAATATAGGCAGCAAGAGCAAGTCCTTCAATTGATGCTCTTATATCGAAAAAGCTCTCGATAAGCTCCGCTTCCTTAACCGTATACTTTTCCCCGTACTTATAAAGGACAAGATTAGAGTAACAAAACTGCATGGTGGCGGCCATCTTGCGACTTTTGAGCGAGCGAGCTCCCCGCGCAAGAGCTGTCACAGCTCCCATTTCCTCTGTGAAAACGGTGATAAGGCGGTCGGTTTCTTTAATATCAACAGTGCGTATTACAAGTCCCTTTACCTCGGTTATCATTAATATTCTTCCTTATATCCAAACTCAGATACGTTGAATTCTCTGTCACGCCAATTTTCCTTAACTCTTACGTAAAGGTCAAGGAATACTCTCGCGTCAAGCATCTTTTCAATATCCTCGCGAGCATACGTGCCGATTTTCTTAATCGTTGCCGCGCCCTTGCCTATAATAATACCCTTATGGGACGCCTTCTCACAATATATCTCAGCGCGAATGGAAACCGCCCCTGCCTTCTCGCGCCACTCCTCTATAGTTACGGCGGTGCCGTGAGGAATCTCCTCCTCAAGCATACGCAAAAGCTTTTCTCTTATGATTTCCGCAGCAATCTGCTTTTCCGGTTGGTCTGTGACGATATCATCGGGAAAAAACCAATCGCTCTCGTTTAGATACTTCTCGCATTCAGAAAGAAGCGCGTCAACGTTCTTCCCCCCCTTAGCCGAAATAGGCACCACAGCATCAAAATCAAACACCTCGGAATATGCCGCTATGGTTTTCGCAACGTTAGCCGCACGCACCGCATCAATTTTGTTTATCACAAGAATAGCGCGAAGCCCCTCCGATTTAAAACGCGATATAAGCGATGCCTCAATATCGCCAACCTCCTCACGCGCCTCAACGACAAGAATTGCACTGTCAACTCCGCCGAGCGTCTGCGTCGCGGTCTTCACCATAAAGTCACCAAGCTTCGTACGCGGCTTGTGCATGCCAGGAGTATCAAGGAAAACAAACTGATTATCGCCTACAGTATGTATTCCGGTAATGCGATTTCTGGTTGTCTGGGGTTTTTTTGAAACTATCGCTACCTTTTCACCTAAAATGGTATTTAACAGGGTGGATTTTCCAACGTTCGGTCTTCCGACTATTGCAATGAATGCAGTTCTTTTCATCTTTCTGTCCTTTTTTAAATTTCGATAGTCTTTATAATTTCTCTCTGACGTGCACACTGCTCCTCGTCGTCCTCGGGACTCCTCTCATGATCGTAGCCGAGAAGGTGAAGCACTGAGTGCACTGTAAGAAATGCAACCTCGTGAAGAAAGCTGTTACCGAGCTCGCGCGCTTGCTCTCTTGCACGCTCAAGCGAAATAACTATGTCGCCAAGCACCACGGGCTCGCCCTCAAGAAGCGGCTCGCACTCCTCAGAAAAATCGTAAAGAGGAAACGACAAAACGTCGGTCGCAGAATCCTTGTTTCTGTATTTGCAGTTTAATTTTCTTATATATTCGTTATCGCAAAGCGTAACAGAGACCTCGGCAGGCAGGTCAAACTCCTCCGCATCGAGCGTTGCCGATATAGCGCGACGGATAAGATTTTTAAAGTAAAAATCACACTCTTCAAATTTTTTTGTTGCTGAAAAACTTATATAAAGATTTCTGCCTAACATAATAATTCCTCACCTTTCCCTTTTTGCCGTCTCGGCTCTAAACTTCCTTGAGTTAATATCGCGCTCATATCCCTCATAAGCACTTATAATTTTTCTGACGAGATGGTGGCGCACAACGTCACGCTCGCTAAATTTGAATATTCCAATTCCTTCAATATCATCAAGGATTTTCGCTGCTATCGAAAGTCCGCTCTTTTTACCGAAAGGAAGGTCGGTCTGAGATAAGTCACCCGTCACAACTGCCTTTGAGTTATATCCAAGACGGGTTAAAAACATTTTCATCTGCTCAGGCGTTGTGTTCTGTGCCTCGTCAAGTATTATGAAGGAGTCATCGAGGGTTCTTCCTCTCATATACGCGAGCGGTGCTATTTCTATCGTACCGCGCTCCATATGGCGCTGATAGTTTTCCGCACCGAGCATCTCAAAGAGCGCATCGTAAAGCGGTCTTAGATATGGGTCAATCTTGCTCTGCAAGTCACCCGGTAAAAAGCCAAGGCGCTCACCTGCCTCAACTGCGGGGCGCGTTAAAATTATACGCGACACGGATTTATTCCGAAGCGCCTCGACTGCCATAGCAACGGCAAGGAATGTCTTTCCCGTTCCCGCAGGGCCGAGACCGAGTATCACAGTATTTTTTCTTATTGCTTCAACGTATCTTTTTTGACCTATTGTCTTTGCCTTAATAGGCTTTCCTCTATTGGTCAGACAGATAACGTCCCGTCCTATAGCATCAAAGCTCTCGTCTGCGTTGTCTTTTACAAGACTTATAACATACTCGACACTCTGCTCGCTGATCGTTTCGCCCTCACCGCTCATGTGCTTTAAGTATTCGAGAGTTCGCACGGCAGGGTCCACGCTTTCTGAGTCTCCTGAAACAACTATTGCGTCTCCGTCAGTGTCAGAGACATTTCTGTTTGATATACGCACATCAAAAGCTCGCTCAATCATTCTGATATTACAGTCAAATGCTCCGAATATCGCAGCGGTTGCCTCATCGGATTTTGTCATTACCAGTTTCTCAGCCATTTTTTATCCGTTCCGCCGCAAAGTGCGGCATTTTTATTATTCACTCATAGAAAATTCTGCGATTTTACCAACCTCGCAGAGAAAAACGATATCGTTTTTCATAGCATATCCGTCATTAGTATACTCACCGAAAGTTTTAATCCGAACAAGGTCACAGGAAGCAAGCCTTGCGGCAGTCATGGAATTAAGACGCGCTGTAGCAACTCTTATAAGCTCGTCGTCTGTATAAGCCACAATCTCCGTGGTCTCAGTCATCGCGCTTGTTACCGTAACCCATAACGGTAGCTTACATTTACCAAAAAGTGAAAAATCATTTATTTCTTCTATTATAACACACTCATCCGTAACTTTTCCATATCTTTTGAAAATATTTATAGAAAAACCGAAAATTTTAACGTCCACAGAGCGTACCTCTTTCCCCTCGGAAATCTTACTCTTATTCTCACGCTTTACAAAAGTCTCGACCGTACTGCTGACTCGACCAATGACACTCCCCTCAGCATAACAAAGCTCAGCACCCGATTCGGATATCGAAATACCTGATATCAATAAATCACCCGCCTTAACACTGTCACCGACCTTTACGGCAGCACTCCCTCGCTTTACGGTTATTTCTTCGATTACACAATCGGTATCAGCAACAATGTTTGCGTATCCCGACGCAGCTACCCCTCCATCTTCGGCTTTTTCTTTTTCTTTAACCGTAACATATGCAACTGCACCGCGCCTGTTAATGTTTATCCATGATAACGTATCAGTGCTCGAAAGAACCGATGCCTCCACCATGCTTCTGTCAACACTCCACCATAAATCACCTACCGAAAACCCGCTTTTTGAAAGCGCATAGACGACGGCTGAGTCGGGAATTTTTTCGTTCCCATCAATCCGAACATCCCAGACTACATTTGAAGATAAAATCAACAGAAACAGAGAAAAAATCAAGGCAGTAATTAATCCGGCTTTATGTTTTATTCTTTTGACCATGCCCCAAATGCCCAATATTTCCGATTGAGAAAAATATATTTTTCCTGAAAATAACGTATGTATTTTCCCCATATCGCGCTCTCTTACAAGAAGGTCGCCGTTAGGACTAACGCGAGCATTTATTTTTGCGCGAAGCAGCAATGAAGCGGCGTTAGAGACATCTTTTTCTGCTACCTTTACTCGTCTGTACCCGAAAATAAGTCCGTCAATTCTTGCCATAACTAAATCTTATATCCTCCACCTTGCCCAAAATTTCCACAACTCCCCCTTCGTAAACAGATATATATAAATACTTTCCCAAAACTATTATTTTACCGCTGTGACTTTTGAGAAGCACCGACACGGCAGAAAAATCACTGATACCTATAACTCCCCCGATTATAACCGACATACCTCGCACCGAGCGACGCGCTTCAAGGTAAAACCTAGACATAGCAGACGGCACTAAGAGCTTACGGTGCTTTTCTTTTTTATCTTTTTCTGGCATTTTGTTCACTTTCCTTTCATACATCTTAATTAAATGTATGAGGAGCAAATAAAAAAATGACGAAAAACAATCTGCAAGCCGCCCACAGCGCACACACTTGCGAAAAAGCAAAAAGGTGTTTTTATATAATTTTTCTCCTATTAACAGTTATACTTTTGATTACGTATTCGGCTGACGTAAGTGCGGCGATACTCCAAGGCATAACGCTTGCGGTAAGGTCTATCATACCGTCACTTTTCCCTTTTTTAATACTCTCCGATATCTTCATATATCAATTCAGCGAAGAGTCGGGAGCTTTGGGACGAATATTTTCGAAAGCTTTCGGTATGCCCCCCTCAGCAATAAGCGCATTTTTGTGCGGCTGCTTCTCAGGGTTTCCGGTCGGTGTAAAATGTGCCGCGGAGCTATACTCGCACGGTGATATTGAAAACAGTGAGCTAGAGCGGCTTATTGGCTTTGTAAACAATCCGTCGCCTGCTTTCGTAATAGCGGCAGTCGGTACAATGCGCGGTAGCACGCGCGAGGGTGTAATTCTTTATATATCCGTGTTGGCAGCGACTATTATAACCGGTCTTTTATTCTCAAAGCGCTACAAAAGCTCAACCGTCGAAAAAAGACAGCAACTTAGAACTAAATTCAGTCTCGTAACGTCAATAAAAAATGCCGCATACACCTCCATCGGCATATCGGCTTATATTATATTCTTTTCGGCCTTGCTTGGAATTATAGATGCACTCTTTGTATCCCCCGAAATCACGCTGATTTTCTCTTTGTTTTTAGAAATCGGGAATGCCGCAAGTCTGCTCGCAAAATCTCAGCTCAACAGCGCCACATCTCTTGCACTGACAGCGTTTGCGCTCGGATTTTCAGGCATATCGGTGCATATGCAGGCACGCAGTCTTTTGCCAAATGGGATTTATATGAAAAAGTACATAATCATGAAATTAGTTGTGGGTGTTGCAGCTGCTGCAATAACGCTGTTAATATTCAACGTTTTCTATTAGAAAAGACCGCTGTATAAGCGGTCTTTTCATTAGTTTTATTACTTCGCAAGTCTCTTCTCAAGCGCCTCAAGCTCGGTGTAAAGTTCTGCAGGAACTCTATCACCAACCTGTGCGTAGAACTCTCTGATTGCCTTGCAGTCCTCAAGCCAAAGCTCCTTATCAACCGAGAGAAGCTCACGAACGGTATCGATAGTGACATCAAGACCGGTAACGTCAATGTCCTCCGGATTGGGAACGTAGCCGATAGGAGTCTCAACTGCATCAACCTTACCCTCACAACGAGCGAGAATCCACATAAGAACTCTCATATTGTCGCCAAAGCCGGGCCAGATAAAGTGCCCCTCGTCATCGGTTCTGAACCAGTTGACATGGAAGATCTTGGGAGCGTTTGCAATATTCTTGCCCATATTGAGCCAATGTGCCCAGTAGTCGCCCATATCGTAGCCTACGAAGGGACGCATCGCCATAGGATCACGACGAACTACACCAACTGCGCCAGCACCTGCTGCGGTAGTCTCTGAAGCCATGATAGAACCAACGAAGGTACCGTGCTGCCAAGAGGTAGACTGATATACGAGGGGTGCAGTCTTTGCACGTCTGCCGCCGAATACGATAGCGGAAATCGGAACGCCTGCAGGATCGTTGAACTTGTCGGAAATGCAAGGACAGTTCTCTGCCATAGCAGTAAATCTAGAGTTGGGGTGAGCACCCGAGGTGTTTACCTTATCCTTCTTGTCATACTTGGTGTAATCCCACTTCTCGCCCTTCCAGTTAAGAGCGTTCACAGGGGGATTATCGTTAAGGCCTTCCCACCAAACAGTGTTATCATCAAGATTGTGACAAACGTTGGTGAAGATACAGTTTTTCATAGAGG
>JAZNHD010000004.1:0-8481 GCA_045576815.1 Eubacteriales bacterium | reverse complement strand
ATGACGTTGTCGTTCATTGATTTCTCCATTCTGCATTTTGCATTATGAATTATGCATTAGCTTTCGTCACCGAGGTGTCGAAAGCTGAAACCGGCGCAGTCTAAAGCAGTATGCTACGCAAACTGCATTCCGCCACGTCCGAGCAAATTTAGCGCCCTTAAATGATATCACATTTTGGAACATTTGTCAATAGGTTTATAAAGTTTTCTGTCTGCTGTAAATTGCAAATAGAGCCGTGCACGCTTCAGGGGCGCGCGCACGGCTCGAGGCGCTTGTTGAGCACGTCGGCTATCGGCACAAAAACTATACCGAGAGCAAACCATAGGAGCGAGAACGGGGCGCAGATTTGCCCGAGGAAATTGAGGGGACGGTTAGTGTAATCCCAAACGTCAAGCCTAAGTCCGAGGTTGAATACAAGCCCAAATACAAGCTCGACTGCAGTTACCGCGACGGCAGAAAGCGCTGCCTTGATGAGCAGGGGAAGGGAATAAAGGTGCTCGGCGATGAGCGAGAAGATTATAAAGCAAACACCGCCTGCCAAAATCATAGTCCAGTGCGTATGACCGCGCCAAAGCAGCTCGAGCAGCCCGTATCCCACACCGCCTATCACAAAGAACAAAGCATATTTCTTAACTATTTTCATAACAATCACCGAGGCTATTATAACACAAAACATCAGATATATGTAAGTAAAAGTTTGCATTTTTTAGGCTTAAAAGAGAAAAACAGCGACTCTCAAGCGAGAGCCGCTGTAAAAAACTAAATTACATAGCCGGTTTGTCTGATCCATGCTCTGCATGTGCGTGCACGTGACGGAGCTTTTTCAGGGTGGGGAAGAAGAAAACAAGTATGGTCGCAATGGAAAGCACCCATCCGATAGGCCAAATGAGATAGAGGAAGGTAAGGCTTGGGCAAAGCGGGAATATGAGATAAACCCAAACGAAGCGTATCGCGCACATAAATACGAGTGTTGATACGGTAGGAACTATAGGCTTGCCCATTCCGCGCATTGAAGCACCGAGAATTTCGTTAATACCGCTGATAAAATAGGTGCTCGAAATTATAATCATTTTCTGCTTCGAGTACTCAATAACGGCAGGAACGTCCGACATAATCGACGAAAGCTGACCCGAGAATATTGCCGAGAGTGCCCCGAAGCCGCCGCCGAGCACGAGCGTGATAAGCATTCCGCGAAGTATGGATTGCTCGGCACGCTTAACGTTGCCGTGACCTATGTTCTGGCTGACGTAGGACATAACTGCAAGTGAGGGCGCAACCGATATCTGATAGAGAATACCGTCAAAATTGTTTGCAATAGAGATTCCTGTCGTAGCGTCGGGACCGAAGCTGTTTACGGTAGCCGTTATAATTACGTTGGCGATAGAGTAAAGCGCTTGCTGGAGTCCTGCGGGAACACCTATAAAGAGCATTTCCTTGACCTCGTCCTTATAGAAACGCAGTTTCCTTGGGTTAATTCTTATTATACCCTCGTTTCTGAAAAGAGCTATAAGTGCGAGAGCTGCGGAAACGAGCCACGAAATTATAGTTGAGAGTGCCACGCCCTCAACGGTCATGTTAAAGAAGGCGACGAAAACGTATGTAAGTATAACCTTTATTGCGCCGCCGAGCGTCATGTAAAGCATAGGACGCTTTGAGTCACCCGCAGAACTTAAAATCGCGGCGCAGAAGTTGTATACCATAAGAATCGGCACACCGATAAAGTAGAGTCTGAAATAGAGAGCCGCCTGCGGCAGCAGCTTGTCGGGGCAGTTCATCCAGCCGAGGAACACCTCGGCAAACGAAACACCGACCGCAAGCAGAAGAACACCGCCCGCGACCGAGAGAAGCAGCGCCGTGCCGATAGCCTCTTCAACCCTGTTCTTATCTCCTCTGCCTATGTGCTTTGCGATAACTACGTTAGCTCCAGAGGATATACCCACGAGAAGCCCCGTGATAAGCGAAATCAGCGTTCCGCACACACCGACGGCGCCGACAGCGTCGCCCGCATTGAAGTTTTTGAGTATCGTCATATCGACGATATTGAAAAGCGACTGCAAAACGTTCATTACCATAATCGGAATTGCAATAGTAAGCAGTCCCGGTATGATAGGTCCGGATAGCATATTTACGTCTTTTTTCAGAAGTGTAAGTTTCACGAAAGTTTCTCCTCGGGATAAAACCCTAATAAAAGCCAATGCTTATAACTTTTACTGCATAGCAGTAGAACCCAACATAATTAATTGTATCACTGTTTTCCGAAAAGTCAATATCTTTTGAGAAAATCAATAAAAACTTTGTCAGATAGCCTTTGCGTTTGAAAGAAGGTACTTTTCCGCCTCGGGCGACCACATGCCGTTGTTTGCATCAACAATTTTAGCAAGCTCGGCGTAGAGCGGGTCGCTCTTACCAAGCTCCGCGAGGTCGGAAAGAGCAACGAGGGGCATGGAAATAAAGTTGTAAATAAGCTTCTTTCCGCCGGGAATTTTGTCAAGATTAAGAACGGTGTCAACAACCGCATCAAGACCGCCGACGTGAGTAATCATTGCTGTGGGGTTGAGTCTGCCGTCGTTCATCATCTCGATAGCCTCTATCATATCGTCTGTGTTACCGCCGGTGTTTCCGCAGATGTGAGTGAAGCTGTAATGAACGTGGTAGAAGTTGAAGAGAGCGGAGAACGAGGAGTTCGTCGGACCTGCGAAGAAGTTAAGGCAGCCGTCAAAGCCGAGCACGCTGTCAGCAAGCTCAACAACAGGCTTTACGGGTGCGTAAACAAACGCGTCGTCATAACCCTTACCGCCCGAGAGCTCCATGAGATAATCGTGTGCGTTTTCAACCTCGTTTGTGTTGACGTAGACGAGCTTAACGCCGCATCTTGCAGCTTCCTCAACAGTCATGATGGACGCCGCGCGAGATAGACGCGCATTGTCAATGTCGGTGACGACAAGGAGTGCAGGCCTTCTGTCGCAGTGGATAGCGTAGTCGATAGCGCCGAGACCCATTGGACCTGCTGCCGCCATGAGTATAGTGTTACCGCCCTCAACGATACCCATGTCATGTAAATGTGTCGAATTGTTTGTGTGATAGTTTGTGTGATAGCCTGCAACAACGCAGGAAACAGGCTCGGCAAGAGAGCCGTAGAAGTAGGTGTCGTTATCGTAGCGGAGAAGGCAGTTGCACTCCATAACCTCATTGGGAATGATAACATACTGCGAGTTGCCGCCAACGAAGCGGTAGGAATAGCCGGGAGCGTCGAGCTTGCCCTGCCAGCCGAGTGCGGGCTGAATTGCAAAGCGGTCACCCGCCTTGTACTTGTCCTGCCACTTCTTTCCGACAGCGAGTATCTCGCCGCAGAACTCGTGACCTATTATAGTGGGATTTTCCGCAATATCGTTGGGAACGCGGGCATGCTTTGCGCCCTGAATAGCTGCCTTGTGAGTTGACATACATACACTGTCGGAAACTACCTTAGCGAGTATCTCGTCTTCCTTCATCTCGGGAAGCTCGAACTCCTCAAGTCGAATATCGTTTGCGCCGTAAATGCGAACTGCTTTCGTTTTCATTTTTTATCTCCTTTGATGGATTTTATCACGAAAATTATATCACCACACACAAAAAATGTCAACCTCAGAGCGCCGAAAATTACCTATAAAGCAACAAAAAGGGATAAAAGTGCTATGGCGGGTAATTGCTTTTTGTTTTTTTTCGTGATATAATGTCTTTGATAAAATACGTGTTTTGAAAGAAGGATTTTTTATGAAGCAGGCACTTATGTATGGCGCGGGCAACATCGGCCGCGGCTTTATCGGTCAGCTTTTTCACATGTCGGGATATGAGATTTCATACATCGACGTTAACATGGCGGTTATTGATAAGCTGAATCTTGACGGTGAGTATCCTATTTACATCACCGACGGCGACAGCTACCGCGAGTACCGTGTAACCGGTGTGCGCGGCGTAAACGGCCGCGATAACGAGGCTATTGCCGAGGCTATGGCTGCCGCTGATATAATGGCAACCGCCGTTGGTGTAAATATTCTTAAGTTTATTGCCGCTCCCTTTGCGTGTGGCGTCCGTCGCAGAATGGAGAAGGGAATAGATGCACCCCTTAACGTTATCATCTGCGAGAATATGATTGAGGCGGATAAGTATTTTGCGGGACTCGTAAAGGCTAATCTCACTCCCGAGGAGTGCGATTATTTCGATACTCACATTGCATTGGTTGAGCCCTCTATCGGAAGAATGGTGCCCGCTACACCCAAGGAAATCGCAGAGAAGAACCCTCTTGCCGTATGCGTTGAGCCTTATTGCGAGCTTCCCGTTGATAAGAATGCCTTCAAGGGTGAAATTCCCGATATCAAGAATATGGTGCCCTTTGCTCCCTTTGATTTCTTCATTCGCAGAAAGCTCTTTCTTCACAATATGAGCCATGCAATGACTGCGTACTTCGGTGCGCTCCGCGGATATACGTACATATGGGAGGCGATAAAGGACCCTGACGTAAGAGCGCTTGTCGTGGCTGCCCTTGAGGAGTCCTCCCGTGCCCTTAATCTTGAATACGGTGTTCCTATGGAGGAGCTTACGGCATTCTCTGAAAACCTTGTTTACCGCTTTGAAAATAAGCTTCTCGGTGACACTATAGAGCGAGTTGGTAAGGATACCAAGCGTAAGCTTTCGGTAAACGACCGCTTCGTCGGCACGGCAACCCTTTGCGAGAAGCACGGTGTTCGCGCAAATCACGTCCTTGCGGGTATTGCCGCAGGCCTTCACTTTGCTCCCGAGGGTGACGACTCCTCCTGTGAGGTTGCTGCTGACGCCCGTCAGAACGGCGTTCTCCATGCTCTTTCCACTTATTGCGGAATCGGCGAGGACACCACCGCGGCAAAAGCGGTTTGCGACTACTATTCAGTGATTGAGGCAAAGACTCCGATTTCCGATATTGTTTGATAATGGCTCGGCATGAGAATCGCAATTGAAACGTTAACTAAATAAGCGAGAGGGATAGGTTCGGAAACGAGCCTATCCCTTTTGACTTCTTTTCCCAATGATAAAAACTGCTTAAATTCGCCCCGTGTTGAAAATTTGAGTCAGATAAGGAAAGTACCCTCAAACAGTTTTCCGGGCGATTATAGCGAGTTTTTTCCGAAAGCCCACTCTTTTGCGCCGGAAATCAAGGGATATATGGTCAATTTTACACCGCCTTAAAGAATAGCTCCTTGAATTTCCAGCGGATTTGTGGTATAATATTTTTAGATAAAGAATGTTATAATACTATAGAAAACAGGAGACGGAAAAATGCTGAATATAGGTGATCGTGCGCCAAACTTTACCCTTAAAGATAAAAACGGAAATGACGTGAAGCTTTCAGACTTTCTCGGCAAAAAGATTGTTCTTTATTTCTACCCGAAGGACAATACCCCCGGATGCACAAGACAGGCATGTGCCTTCGCGGGAGCATACGAAGAATTCCGGAAAAGAGGAGTAGAGGTTATCGGAATTAGCCGTGACGGTATCGCATCTCACGTTAAATTTGCAGAAAAATATAATCTTCCCTTCGTGCTGCTTTCCGACCCCGAGCTTGAGGCAATCCAAAGCTACGGCGTGTGGCAAGAGAAGAAGCTGTACGGAAAGGTCAGCTTCGGTGTCGTTCGTACCACATTCATTATTGATGAGAATGGAATTATAGAAAAGGTAATGCCAAAGGTTAAGCCGGATACAAACGCTGCGGAAATATTAGAATTTCTGTAAATAACAAGGAAATCCAAAAGCACGGAGATTGATTATGAGTAAAATAAAAAGGCTTTTGTCCTTTATTCTTTCAACAATGCTTCTGTCGTCCTGCGGGACTCCCGGCGGTTCTTCAAATAGCTACCGTCAGATAAGCATGGACGAAGCAGTGAAGATGATGAAAGATGAGAAAAACTATATAATTCTCGACGTGAGAAGACCCGACGAATATGCCGAAGGGCATATTCCCGGAGCGATAAACGTTCCCAATGAAGATATCGGCACTGCCGAGATAGCAGAGCTTCCCGACAAATCGCAGCTGATACTCGTATACTGCAGAAGCGGAAGACGAAGCAAGGAAGCCTCCGAAAAGCTGGTAAAGCTCGGATACACGCGCATCGTTGAGTTTGGCGGTATCCTTGACTATGAAGGCGAGATTGAAAAGTAAGGAAGAAGACTATGAAAGACGAATGTTTAATATGCGGTGCGCCGCTCAAATATTTAGAGCAGGACGAGCTGATGGAGTGCGCCATATGCCACAAAAAAGAAAACAGTAAGACCGCCTGTGAAAACGGGCATTACATATGCAACGAATGCCATACACAAGGAATGGATAGCATTCTTGGAGTATGCCTTGCGGAAAAATCAAAAGATCCCATTGATATCATCAAAAAGCTGATGGCTCTTCCGTTTTGCCATATGCACGGTCCAGAGCATCACGTGCTGGTTGGATCTGCGCTTCTTACCGCCTACAAGAACGCGGGCGGCGATATTGACCTTGCGAAAGCGCTTTCTGAAATGCAATCACGCGGAAAGAAAGTTCCCGGCGGTGCGTGCGGATTTTGGGGAGCGTGCGGTGCCGGTATAAGCGCAGGAATGTTCGTGTCTATTGTAACCGGCTCGACTCCACTCGCAAACGAAGCATGGGGACTCTCTAACAAAATGACCTCAAGCGCCCTTGACGCGATTGGAGAAGTTGGCGGCCCCCGTTGCTGTAAGCGTGACTCCTATCTTGCTATCGCTCGGGCGGTAGAATTTGCGAGGGAGCATCTCGGTGTAAAAATGGAGACGGGGGAAATTGAGTGTACTCACTCCGCACAGAACAATCAATGTATCGGAAAAAGATGTCCATTCTTTAAAAAATGACAACAACTGTTTGCAAAAGTTATGCCGACGAGCACAAAAACCTGTCGGCATTTTAAGTTATACCCCGTAAAGCAAAACTCCAAGCGCTCCGGATATTACAATCAGAAGTATGGGAGAAAAGGACTTCTTTTTCCATTTTGAATAGGCAAAGGAAATTGCAAATATAACCGCTAAAACTATTAGCGTTCGACAGTCAAAATTAGGTATACTGTGCACATTTTTGATACCGAAGCCAAGGCTTAAAAACATAGTAAATGCAGTTCCTAAAATCAAAGCAATAATTGCCGGGCGAATACCGCCAAGGACGGCTTTGACACCCGCGTATTTCAAAAGCTTAGTGAATACCGATGCAATCAAGAGAATAACAACGAATGACGGAAGCACTACTCCGAGCGTTGCAAGGAACGCACCCAGAATACCACCCTGCGACGAGCCTACGAATGTTGCCATATTCACGGCAATAGGTCCGGGTGTTGATTCCGCAACCGCAATAAAATTAAGCAGCTCCTCTTCCGTGAGCCAACCGTTTGCAAGGCAGTCATCTCTTATGAGAGAAATCATTCCGTATCCACCGCCAAATGAAACCGCACCGATTTTAAGGAAGGTCAAAAACAGCTTTAAGAAAATCATTTTCCTCCCTCCACAGATTTATTTCTCAAATATCCCACCGTATAAATTAAAAGGCCGGCAACACCGAATATGAGAATATATAATATCGAAGAGAAGCTTACCGAAAACATAGAGAACAGTATCATAGCGCAAAACGTAATTAGCATGACCGCTAGGTTAAACACAGTTTTCTTTATTTTCTTCAGCATCTTAAGACCCGCTGAGAGAATTAGGAACACCACGCATACCTGAATGCCGCGGAATGCAGACGCTACCCACTTTATCTCAAGGAAGCTATTAAAGAAGAGGGATATGAGGTAGATAATAGTAAACGACGGAATACACATTCCGAGCGTTGCAAAAAGCGCACCCAAAAATCCGGCTTTTTTATATCCTATGTAGGTAGAGCAATTAATTGCAATTGGCCCGGGGGTTGATTCCGCAATCGTAACGAGATTCATAAATTCTTCACTGCCGAGCCACTTCTTTCGCTCTACGAATTCGTTGTCGAGGAGATTTATCATTGCATATCCGCCACCGAAGGTGAACATTCCTATTTTCATCATAGATAAAAACAGTTCACACAAAAACTTGAATTTTTTCAAGATAACTCTCCTTTCATTTTCGTTCTTGTTAAATCGTAGCTGATACCGAGAAGCCAGGAGATTGTATCATCATCGCACTCAGAAAGCGCAACGGTTAACCAGTGCGTTTTATTCATATGCAGCTATAAGGAAGCCTGTTTTACAAGCCTTGCAACAATAAATTTTAGCGTCTTTCGTCGCGCCAAGTCTTGCAAAGTCGTCGCGGTAGATGCCCGGCTCAATCCCTGCAAGAGATTCGATTACCTCGGGAGCGCATTTGAGGTTAACTACGTCAATCTTCTTGTCACCGTCGTGACCTATTTTTCTCTCCCCGATATTCATTGCAAGTGCAAATCACTTGCCATTCTCGTGCCGAAAAACACCCGTTTCAAAATCTTCTTCGAAAGGATAATCTGCT
>JAZNHD010000003.1:0-16583 GCA_045576815.1 Eubacteriales bacterium | reverse complement strand
CCCTCTACTATGTAAACCTCTCTTATTGAGGGGTCCTTTGAGTGACAGGGCACAAACTTCTCTACCCTGCTTGAGACGTCCATTGTGCCGGCGAGCTTCTTTTTGATATCACGGCTCGTAAGCTCGGCCTTTTCTCTCGCTCGCTTGTTAAGAAGCACCTGTGAGACTATCGCGTTTGCGCTCGACTGGTTCTCCGTAAGGTAGATTTCAAGATTAGTCTTTATAAACTCGGTGAGAGCCTTTTGGATAAACGCGTTCGTTATAGCCTTTTTCGTCTGGTTCTCATACGAGGTCTGAGTCGAGGCGGAGTTGACTATCACGGCAAGGTTGTCCGCGATGTCGTCAAAGGATATTTTCGACTCGTTTTTGGTGTACTTATTATGCGCCTTGATGAACTTATCTATAGCGTAGGTAAAGGCATTCCTTACCGCTTTATCGGGTGCGCCGCCGTATTCAAGATACGAGGAGTTATGATAATACTCCTTTGTGCCGGACTTCGCAAGACAGAAGGTTATTTCAGCCTTTAGTTTGTAGTCGGGCATATCCTCTCTGTCGCGCCCCTTGGTTTCAAAGCTCCAAAGAACAGGCTGAGTAAGGGCGATACCGTCGGTAATTTCGGCTATATAGTCGGCAACGCCGCGCTCGTAATAAAACTCGGTTTTATCAAACCTGCCCTTTTCGTTCTCAACCTCGAGGATAAAGCGAATACCGGCATTTACGAACGCCTGACGGCGCATCGTATTCCGAAAGAACTCCTCGGGGATATTTATTTCTTTAAAGACCTTAAGGTCGGGGCGCCACTTGATTACCGAGCCGCGCCGCTTCATACCCTGCGTAATATCGGTAACCGAAAGCTCACCCACGGGGTTGCCCGCCTTAAAATGCATCTCGGAGAGCGTCTTTCCGTTATAGGAGCGCACCTCCATATATTCGGACGAATACTGCGTTGCGGTTGCGCCAAGTCCGTTAAGACCGAGCGAGAACTCGTATGCCGAGCCCGCGTCGTTATTATCGTATTTACCGCCTGCGTAAAGCTCGCAGAAAACAAGCTCCCAGTTCCATCTCTTTTCCTTCTCGTTATATCCGAGAGGCACACCGCGCCCGAAGTCCTCAACCTCAATCGAGTGGTCGCGGAACTTTTTAACAATGATTTTATCACCGTAGCCCTCTCTCGCCTCGTCGACGGAGTTGGCAAGTATTTCTATAAATGAATGCTGACATCCCGTAAGGTCGTCGGAGCCGAATATAACCGCAGGGCGCTTGCGCACTCGGTCGGCACCCTTTAAGCTCTTTATGCTTTGGTCGCCGTAATCGCTCCGTCTTATCGTACTGCTTGCCACGGTCACCCTCCCAATTTTTTCTAAATTATATTATAACATAACTATTTACGCTTGTCAAGGAAGCAAAACACAACTTTTTACAAACTTTGCTTGACACGGGGCGGGGTTTGTTTTATAATTTTACTTAAGAGGGGGCTCGTATGAAGGAAATAAGAGAATATATAGAAAAGAAGGACGACGGCCTGACGGTCAAGGAATATTTATTCCGCAAGGGCTTTTCGGTGACACTTACAAAGCGAGTGAAATACGGCGGCCTTACGGTATCCGGCATACCGGTTACCGTAAGGTACATACTAAAGGCGGGCGAGGAGCTTGTAATATCCCTGCCTAACGGAAAAAATGAGAGCATTCCGCCTATAGACATACCGATAGAGGTGCTTTACGAGGACGAATATTTCGTTGCGGTAAGGAAGCCGAAAAATATGCCTACGCACCCATCTCGCGGCAACTCCCTGCCGACTCTTGCGAATGCGATGATATCAAAATACGGCGGCGATTTCACCTTCCGCGCGGTCAACCGACTTGACAGAGACACCTCGGGTGTTGTGCTTATTGCAAAGGACGCCTACACCGCGGCAAAAATGGCAGAGGATATGAAGTCGGGTGCATATGAGAAGACCTATCACGCGCTTGTTTCGGGCGTACCGAGCAATGCGCACGGAGTGATTGACGCTCCTATTGAAAGAGAGGCAGAGGACTCAATAAAGCGGTGTGTGAGAGAGGACGGAAAGAGTGCTGTAACCGAATATGAGGTGCTTGAGATAAGAGGCGAAAATTCACTTCTTAAGCTTCTTCCCAAAACCGGCAGGACGCACCAGATAAGAGTGCATCTTGCATACCTTGGCCACCCCCTTGTCGGTGATTTTCTATACGGTGAGAGAAGCCCTGACGGCTACCGTCTGAACTGTTCGGAAATTAAATTTCCGCACCCCACAACGCGAGAGATTATGAGCGTGAAAGCTCCCATAAAATTCTAAAAAATGCTTGTTTTTGCAAAGTTTGATTTACAAAAACAAGCATTTTATTTATTTGTTTATCATTTCAAGAAGCGCGTTCTCGTCAATAACCGTGACACCGAGCTCATTTGCTTTCGTGAGCTTTGAGCCTGCCTCCTCGCCTGCAACGACGTAGGAGGTCTTTTTCGACACGCTGCCCGACACCTTGCCTCCGTTTTGCTTTATAAGCGCCGACGCCTCGTCACGCGACATAGTAGGTAGCGTGCCTGTTAAGACGAAGGTGAGTCCTTCAAGGAGCGAGCCGCGCTCCTCGGATACGGCATCTGTTACGACACCGAGCGAGGCAAGTCTCGAGCATAGCTCTCTTGTGCTCTCGTCTGAGAAAAATTCCACAAGAGCTGTGGCGGTTATCTCTCCTATATCCTTGATTTTCAGAAAATCCTCTCGGGTTGCTGTGAAAAGCGCGTCAAGCGTACGCATTTTCCTTGCTATTTCCTCTGCGGCAACCTCGCCGACCTGTCTTACACCGAGTGCAAAAAGCAGTCTTTCAAGGCCTCTTGACTTCGACTCCCGAATTGCGCTGACGAGATTTTCTGCGCTCTTTTTGCCCATCCTGTCAAGCCCCTCGATATCGGGCACGGTGAGAGTATACAAATCCGCAATGTCACATATTTTACCGTTACGCAAAAGCAGCTCTACTACCTGAGGTCCGAGGCCGTCAATATTCATAGCGCCCTTTGAGGCAAAATGTGTAATGCTGCGCGCTCTTTGCGCGGGGCAGCTCGGATTTTGACATCTTATTGCCGCACCGTCGCCGCACTCGTCACGCACTACCTCGCGGCCGCAGGAGGGACAGTGTGTCGGCATAACGAATACGCTTTCATTGCCGTCACGGCGCTCGGGGAGAGACCTCACGATTTCGGGGATTATCTCGCCTGCCTTGCGCACTATAACCGTATCTCCAAGACGGATATCACGCTCGGAGATAAATTGCGCGTTATGAAGCGTTGCGCGTGAGACCGTCGTGCCCGCAAGCCTTACGGGTGAAAGGTTTGCCGTTGGAGTTAAGACACCCGTCCTGCCGACCTGAATGTCAATCGAAATAAGCCTCGTTTCCTTTTCCTCAGGGGGATATTTGTATGCGACTGCCCACTTCGGCGTGCTCGTGCCCTCGCCCACCGTGACTCTGTCGGAAAGATTATCAACCTTTATAACTGCACCGTCCATATCAAAGCTAAGCTCTGTACGACTCTCGCCAAGCCACTCGACGTGAGAGCGGATATTTTCATAACCCGCGAGAGCTTTGCGATGCGGTAAGACTGTGAAACCGAGCTCGGAAAGGCGCTCGAGCGACTCGGTATGAGTTACGCACTCTCTGCCGTCGGGGTAAAGCGAGCCTTCCTGAAGATTAAAGACGAAAATATCGAGCTTTCGCGAAGCGGCAATCTTCGGGTCGAGCTGACGGAGCGAGCCTGCCGCTGCGTTTCTCGGATTGGCGAACAGCGCCTCACCCCTCGCCTCGCGCTCCGCGTTAAGTGCGGCAAAAACCTCGCGCGACATATATACCTCGCCTCTTACACACAGATATGGCAAGGGCTCGGTGAGCTTTAACGGAACGGTTTTTACAGTGCGCAGGTTTTCAGTAACGTCCTCGCCCACCTCTCCGTCGCCCCGGGTAGCGCCCTTTACGAAAACACCGTCACGGTAGGTTAAGGATACCGAAAGACCGTCGATTTTAGGCTCGACCGAGTATTTCGTATCCTCGCCGAGCGCCCCGTTCACTCTCGATAGAAAGTCGTAAAGCTCCTCATAGGAAAAAACGTCGGTAAGACTACCCATTTTGACGGTGTGTGTATACTTTTCAAATTTTTCAAGCGCCCTGCCGCCAACTCGCTTTGTAGGTGAGTCGGGGGCGTCATATTCGGGATATTTTTCCTCAAGCTCCGTGAGCTCGCGGAACATGGCATCGTATTCATAATCCGATATTTCGGGCGCATCGCACTCGTAATACAGCCTTGAATTATGCTCAATTTTACGCCTCAGCTCTTCAATTCTCGCTTTTATTTTTTCCACTGCCGAAAAGTCCTCCCGACACAAATTTAACACTTAAATTTTACCATATTCCAAAATGAAAGTCAAGTTATATCCTTATTTTTACGCGTGTGTGAGAAAAAATACTTGCGCAGCGCCGATATCTGTGATAGAATATACTGTAAGAATTCCAGCTTCACAGAAAGGAGTCACCCCGTGAGACTTACGGAGCTTTTTTCAAGGGATAAATTTTCACTTTCCTTCGAGGTCTTTCCCCCGAAGAGTGACACCGCGTTTGAGAGTGTTAAGGACGCGACCGAAAAAATTGCGGCGCTCCACCCTTCCTTTATGAGCGTCACCTACGGTGCGGGCGGCGGAACGAGCGAATACACGCTTGATATCGCAAAAAACATTAAAGAGAGATACGGTGTACCGACTCTTGCGCACCTCACCTGCGTTTCTTCAACGAAGGAAACCGTGCGAAAGAAAATCAAGGCTCTCGCAGATGCGGGGATTGAGAACGTCATGGCACTGCGCGGCGACGTGCCCGAGTCAATGAAGAACGAGGATAGGTCCGGGTGGGACTACAGGCACGCGGTGGAGCTTGTGCGCGAGCTTCGCGAATACGGCTTCTCCATAGGAGGCGCGTGCTACCCCGAGGTGCATCCAGAGAGTAAAAATCAAGCTGAGGATATTAAGTACTTGAAGGAAAAGGTGGACGCCGGGTGCGATTTTCTCACCACCCAGATGTTCTTTGACAACAACCTGCTCTATGCCTTTCTCTACAAAATACGCGAGGCGGGCATTACCGTGCCGGTTATCCCCGGTATTATGCCGATAACGAACGGAAATCAGATTGAGCGTGCGATAAAGCTCTCCGGCTCACACGTACCGCAAAGGTTCAAGGCGCTCGTTGACCGCTTTGGCTCGTCGCCCCTTTCTATGAAGCAGGCAGGTATTGCCTACGCCACCGACCAGATTATCGACCTGTTTGCAAACGGAATTAAGAACGTGCACGTTTATTCAATGAATAAGCCTGACGTTGCGGCGGCTATACAGTCTAACCTCTCGGACATAATAGGCGAGCGATGACCGAGAAAATTTTAACACGGGTATACCCTAGTCCCCCTATTGACAGACGAGAGGTGCTCAGGTATGCGGGTGAGGGCAAGGACTCTAGCGAGGTTTTAGAGCTGCTCGAAGGTGTTATTACGGAGTGTGCCGACCTTATCTCGCCCACGGTTTGCTACACCGAGCTTGAAATAAAGATGACGGACTCGGGGCTTGACCTCGGGTTTGCCGTAACCGACTCAATGGCACTCGCAAAATGCCTTGAGGGGTGTCGGAAAATCATTCTTTTCGCGGCTACGGTGGGCGGAAAAATTGATAGGCTTATGGCGAAATATGCCGTTACGTCTGCTACAAAGGCGCTCCTTTTGCAAGCGCTGGGTGCTGAGAGGATAGAGGCGCTTGCCGACGCGTTTTCTCGGGATTTAGAAAAAGAAGCGGAGGCTCGCGGCTACACCGCAACACCGAGATTCAGTCCGGGATATGCCGATTTCCCCCTCTCTTTACAGAGGGATATTTTCAGAGTGCTTGACTGCTCTCGTAAAATAGGACTTACACTTAACGATAGCCTACTTATGTCACCGACAAAATCAATAACGGCGGTTATAGGATTAAAATAATGAAAGTAACTGAATTTTTAAAGGACAATTTTTTGTATCTTGACGGAGCTATGGGCACGAGGCTTCAAGCCCTAGGACTTTTACCCGGTGAGCTGCCCGAGAGGTGGAATATCACAAATCCCGATATTATAACGAAAATACACGGTGAATACTACTCCGCCGGCGCAAACGTAGTATCGACCAACACCTTTGGCGCAAATATTCTGAAGTTTTCGGAATGTGAGCTTCGTGAGATTATAGCGGCGGCGATAGCTAACGCGCGCCGCGCCGCCAAAGAGTGCCGCGGGGCACAGCCTCGCTTCGTTGCCCTCGACGTCGGACCTGTCGGCAGAATGCTAAAGCCGTACGGCGACCTTGATTTTGAGGACGCGGTAGAAATATTTAAAAAGACTGTTAGGCTCGGTGCAGAGTTTGGCGCTGACCTTATATACATCGAGACGATGAACGACACCTACGAGATGAAGGCGGCGGTGCTTGCCGCAAAGGAGGAAACAAATCTTCCGATATTCGTCTCGGCGGCCTACGGCGAGGACGGAAAGCTGCTTACCGGTGCTACACCCCTTGCAGTCGTTTCTTTACTCGAGGGGCTTGGGGTTGACGCCATAGGCGTTAACTGCTCACTTGGGCCTCATGCTCTTTCGGGCGTTGTCGAGGAATACTTGAAATATTCTTCGCTTCCCATAATTTTAAAGCCTAACGCAGGACTCCCACGCCCCGACGGCAGCTATGATGTGTCTGCCGATGAGTTTGCTTATGAGCTCTCACGCCTTGCAGAGCGTGGTGTAAGAATTTTAGGCGGCTGCTGCGGCACGACACCGGAATATATAGAGAAAACCGTGGAGGCAACGCGCCGCCTCACACCGATGCCGACTGTGAAAAAAGATTTTTCGGTAGTATCCTCATACACGCATGCGGTAACTCTCGGTGAGACACCGCGCCTTATCGGTGAGAGAATTAATCCGACGGGTAAAAAGCGCTTTCGCGAAGCACTGCTCGCGCGCGACCTCGACTATCTTCTTCGCGAGGGTATCAGAGAGGAGGAGCGCGGTGTCGACATACTTGACGTAAACGTCGGTATGCCGGGGATAGACGAGTGTGAGCTGCTTACCTTGGCGGTATGCGAGCTGCAGGCGGTAACCGCCCTGCCCTTACAGATTGACACCTCGAATACTGCGGCAATGGAGTCAGCGCTCCGCCGCTACAACGGCAAGGCTATGATAAACTCGGTCAACGGAAAAGCCGAGTCTATGGAGGCCGTCTTCCCTCTCGTGAAAAAGTACGGCGGTGTAGCAGTTGCCTTAACGCTTGACGAGGGCGGTATTCCGAAGACAGCCGAGGAGCGCGTAAAAATTGCTGAAAAAATGCTACTCGAAGCAGAAAAATACGGAATAGACAAAAAGGATATAATCTTTGACCCCTTAACTATGGCGGTAAGCGCCGACAAGGATGCGGCAAAGGAAACGCTACGCGCGGTAAGGCTTATAAAGGAAAAGCTCGGAGCTAACACCGTGCTTGGCGTATCAAACGTGTCGTTCGGTCTGCCGCTGCGTGAGGCTATCGGCTCGGTATTCTTCTCCGAGGCACTCTTCTCGGGGCTTGACGCGGCTATTATGAACCCCGACTCGCGCGAGATGATGCGCGCATACTACTCCTATCTTGCCTTGACAGGCCGTGACGAGTCTTTTCTAAAGTATATCACGTATGCGGCGAGCGAGCCTGCCTTGTCGGAAGTCAAGGATTCGGTACCCCAAAAAACGGATAACAAAAGCTACTCATCAGACCTCTCTTGTGCGATAATCAAGGGACTTCGAGGTGAGGCAAAGACTCTTACACGCGAGTTGCTTAAGTCGCGCGAGGCACTTGATATCATAAACTACGAGATAATCCCTGCACTTAATACCGTCGGCGAGGGCTTTGAAAAAAAGACGGTGTATCTGCCCGAGCTGCTTATCTCTGCAGAGGCAGCGGGAGATGCCTTTGAGGAAATTAAGAGAAGCGTAAATACGAGCGCGGACAGCGGTAAGCCTCACGTGCTTTTAGCAACCGTTAAGGGCGACATACACGACATCGGAAAAAGGATTGTGAAGCTCTTACTTGAGAGCTACGGCTTCCCCGTTACCGACCTTGGCCGTGACGTCGCACCAGAGGTAATACGCGATGCGGCGATAAGGCTTAACGTATCTATCGTGGGACTTTCGGCACTTATGACCACCACAGTGCCCGCGATGGAGGAAACCGTAAAGCTACTCCACAAAGACGTGCCCGATATAAAGGTTATGGTCGGGGGTGCTGTTCTCACGCGCGAGTATGCCGAGAAAATTGGTGCTGATGCTTACGCCAAGGACGCGATGGGCGCTGTCAGATTTGCCGAGCAAATTTATGAAAAGCAATAAAAAATGAGAGAACATTTCGGTTTTTTCCGATTTGTTCTCTCTGTCATTTTTAGTTATTCAAGAGCTTCTCTATCGCGGCGAGCTTTACCGCAACAACGAGTATCTCGGTGGCGAGGTCAAGCTCGCTGTCTGTGGGATAGCTCGGTGCTATACGAAGGTTTTCGTCCTTCGGGTCCTTGCCGTAGGGGAAGGTCGCGCCAACGGCGGTAAGGGTTACGCCCGCCTCACGCATAAGGTCATAGACACGCTTAGCCGTACCGGGCAAAACGTCAAGGGATACGAAGTATCCGCCGCGCGGCTTCGTCCACTCGGCAATGCCGAGTCCGTCAAGTGCCGAGAGATTATTTAAGGTTATCTCAAACTTCTTGCCTATATACTCTGCAAGCTTCTCCATATGCGCGTGAACAGCCGCACCGTCGGCAAAGTAGGAGGTGTGACGAAGCTGATTTAACTTATCGTAGCCTATTGTCTGAACACCGAGATACTTTGCTATCTGCTTAAGGTTAGCGGGAGATGCCGCCATCATAGCAACGCCCGAGCCGGGGAAGGTAATCTTCGAGGTCGAGGTGTAGTAGAATATACGGTCAAGTGTTCCGTACTTCTCTGCCTCGGAAAAGACGTCAAGCAGCTCGTCGCCCTCCTTACATATATCGTGAACAGCGTAAGCGTTATCCCACATAATGCGAAAATCGGGAGCGGCGCACTTCATTGAAACAAGACGGCGCACCGTTTCGTCGGAATAGGTGTTACCCGTGGGATTCGAGTACTTCGGCACGCACCAGATGCCCTTTACCTTAGGGTCAAGAACGAGCGCCTCTACCATATCCATATCGGGACCCGACTCTGTCATAGGAACGGATATAAGCTCAAAGCCAAGCGTCTCGGTAATCTTGAAATGTCTGTCGTAGCCCGGTGTGACGCATATCCACTTAAGTCCCTGCTCGCGACACCAGGGACGCTCCGAGCCAAGCACTCCGAAGAGCATAGCGCGCGCGAGCGTATCGTACATAAGCTGAAGCGAGGAATTACCGCCGACGGAAATATACTCCTCCTTTATACCGAGCATATCGGAAAAGAGGCGCTTCATCTCAGGGATACCGTCAAGGCAGCCGTAGTTACGGCAGTCGATGCCGCTTATGGAAAAGCACTTCTCACGCGGTCTTGACTCGGAGAGCAAGGGCAGGCTTATATCAAGCTGGTCGGAATTCGGCTTTCCGCGCGACAGGTCGAGCGAAAGTCCGCGGCTCTTAAATTCGTTATATTTTTTGAGAAGCGCCTCGCGCTCTGCGGCAAGCTCTTCTCTTGAATACTCGTCATATCTTTTCATTTCAGGTCTCCTTTTGAATTTTTTGTAGTCGAAAAATTCAAAAATTATTTCTTTTTCGCATATTTACCCCTCTATTATAGTATATTTTGAAGGATTTTTCAAGTGATTTTTCAAAATTTAGTTAAAGTTTTGCATTTTTGGGAATATTCAACATATTATATCCCTTGCGCTCTCCACTTTATATGCTATATATCTACAAGGAAAGAATTATCTTTAAAATACTTGACAAAATTTTACCTTTGGTATATAATTTATGCTGATATATTATATCTCGAAAGGACGTAAATTTATGGCACAGAAGGATAAGAAGTTCGTTGAAGAGATTACCTCAATGGACGAGGACTTCGCAAAATGGTACACCGATATAGTAAAGAAAGCCGACCTCATTGACTACTCGAGCGTCAAGGGCTGTATGATAATCCGCCCTTACGGCTATGCTATATGGGAGAACATACAGAAAATACTTGACGCGCGCTTTAAGGAGACGGGTGTTGAGAACATTTATATGCCTATGTTTATACCCGACTCGCTTCTCAAAAAGGAGAAGGATCACGTCGAGGGCTTTGCACCCGAGGTTGCCTGGGTTACTCACGGCGGTGAGGAAAAGCTCGCCGAAAGACTCTGCGTAAGGCCTACCTCGGAGACGCTTTTCTGCGAGCACTATGCTAATATTGTAAAATCCTACCGCGATCTGCCGAAGGTTTATAATCAGTGGTGCTCTGTCGTGCGCTGGGAAAAGACGACGCGCCCCTTCCTCCGCTCGCGCGAGTTTCTCTGGCAGGAGGGACACACCGTTCACAGAACTGCGAAGGAGGCAGAGGAAAGAACCGTCGGTATGCTTAACGTATATGCCGATTTCTTTGAAAAAGACCTTGGTATTCCCGTTGTGAAGGGACAGAAAACCGATAAGGAAAAGTTTGCCGGCGCTAAGGCTACCTACACCGTTGAGGCGCTTATGCACGACGGTAAGGCACTGCAGGGCGGTACGTCACACAACTTCGGCACCGGCTTTGCCGAGGCGTTCGGTATTCAATTCCTCGACAGCGACAACACTCTTAAATACGTTCACGAGACCTCATGGGGTGTATCTACCCGTATTATCGGCGGTATCATAATGACTCACGGCGATGACTCGGGACTCGTGCTTCCCCCTGCGGTTGCTCCGATACAGGTAGTAGTTATTCCCGTTCAGCAGCACAAGGAGGGTGTCATTGAGGCGGCAAGTGCGCTTGCCAAAACACTCCGTGCGGCAGGTATACGCGTCAAGATGGACGACTCCGACCAATCTCCCGGATGGAAGTTCTCCGAGTACGAGATGAAGGGTGTACCGCTCCGCATTGAGATAGGTCCCCGCGACATTGCCGAGGGCAAGTGCGTTATCGTAAGGCGCGATACGAGAGAAAAGAGCTTCGTAAACATCTCCGACGTGGTTGACGCCGCAAACGCAAGCCTTGAGGCACTGCGCGCTGCCATTTACGAGAAGGCGCTCCGTCACCGCGAGGAGAGAACCTACACGGCAGAAAGCCTTGAGGAGCTTATAAAGATTGCCGCTGAGAAGCCCGGTTATATCAAGGCTATGTGGTGCGGTGAGCTTGAGTGTGAGATGAAGCTCAAGGAGGAGGCTGACGTTTCCTCACGCTGCATTCCCTTTGGCATGAAGCCTATCGGGGACAAGTGCGTATGCTGCGGAAAAGAGGCAAAGAAGCTCGTGCTTTGGGGCAAGGCTTATTAATTACCCCTAAAAACAACAGAGGGAGGGAGAATATGACAGACGACAAAAAGCTCGTTACGTCATTCAGGCTGTCCGACAGCAATATTATAAAGCTAGAATACAGAGAATTTCTCCCCTCCACCACCGCTCTTGCGCGTGAATATGCGAGGGGCGGT
This sequence comes from Eubacteriales bacterium, assembly GCA_045576815.1. Classification (GTDB taxonomy): domain Bacteria; phylum Bacillota; class Clostridia; order Oscillospirales; family CAG-272; genus UBA1740. Next base: position 4,961 of record JAZNHD010000003.1, on the reverse strand, counting down.
TATCCTGACAGATACGTAATTTTCGCGGAGAATCAGACGAGCACTGCCATCACAGGCACGAAGCTCTCAGAGGGCGAATACGAGCGCGGTGTTTTCATTTCCTGCATACTGCGCCCCTCCTTCTTTCCCTCTCAGGCGGGTCTGCTCGGCCCGATTTCAGCGGCGGCTATGATTACGGCTCTTGAGGAGCATACGACAAAGAGGCTCGGCATCGGCTGGATAAGCAATATTTTTTGCGAGGGCAAGAAAATCGGCGGCGTTGCCATTGAGGGAAAGCTCGACAGCTTCTCCTCCTACGAATACCTTATAGTCAGCTTTGCGATACGGCTTGACGGCACGAATTTCCCGCCGCGTCTTACCGATATGATAAGAAAGGTATTTGAGTCCGAAAACGCCTCGGTTGCCATGATTATAGCAAAGACGGTGCTCGCCCGTTTCTTTGCGGCTTATACCGACATCAAAAATCCCGCAAAGATGATGGATATTTACAAGGAAAGATTCATTCTCACGGGCAAAAAAATCAAATATCTCGAAAACGGTAAGCGACACTCCTGCCGCGTTATTGACGTAGACAGACAGACTGCAACCCTCACAGTCGAAACAGGAAAGGGCGAGACCAAAAAAATCACCTCTCCGTCGGGCGTTGTGATACCCTCGAAAATAAAGATATAAAACGGTAAAAAAGCGGCTCTCGACGAGAGCCGCTTTCCTTTTTTTAATTATTTTTGATTATTAGTTGGGGCTGTAAGGCACTATGTTGCCGCTGTTGTCATAGTAGAAGCCCTCAACGTCGGGAGTCTCGGAGTAGAAGTACTTCTTAGCCACGTTGCTGAAAGCGGAGCTTGCATACTTAGTCATGCTTGCCTTAGTCTCGAAGTAAACTGCGTCAAGCGCAAGATCCGAGCATGCGCCCTCGCTTATGTAGATAATTCCCTTTACCACGAAGAGCTTCTTAATATTAGCGCAGCCGTCAAACGCGCCTTCTGCAATAACCATCATGCCCTTATAGGTCTTGAAGAGTTCCCCTGCGTTTTCCGCAACCTTAAGAAGCACGCCGTCAACAACTACGGCACCGTTAACGTAGTTAGCAGTGTTGGTAAGAACACCCGTGCCTGCAAATGCTGAACCGGAAACCTCTCTTATCTTATTGTGAAGCTTGATAGAGGTAACGCCGGTGTAGCCGTTAACGATATTATCACCGACATTAACGATACCGACAGTGATAACCACCGAGGTAATGCTATCCTTTGCGCCATACCAGGGAGCGTCAGCCGCCGTGGCAAAATCCATCATATCGCTGTTGCCGGAGATGGTAAGAGTGCTGCCCTCGAGCTTCCATGCGATAGTCTTATCGTTTATGGACATCCAATAGCTGCCCGCGGTAGCAACTGCCGACTCGGTCTTTGCAAACGCCACAATATCGGCGGATGCGTTAACGAGCGCGGTTATATTCTCGCAATCTGCAAGAGAGGTGCCCTCGTAGTAAACAGCAGTAAGGTTGGTACAGCCGCTGAACGCCTCGGGATGTATTTCAGTAACGGTTGCGGGAATGTAAACCTCTGTAATACCGGTATAGCCCGCAAATACGTTACTACCAATGTAGGTTACACCGGGCTCGATGATAAGAGTCGTAACAGAGCTCATAGCATCCCTATTACCGCCTGTGTATACTGTTGCATCGCTAGTGTAAGCGAAGTCCCACATAATCATAGAGCCGTCTGCGTTGCCGACAGAAATCTTAATGGTATCCTTCTTGAGGTCTCGGTTGGAATCATAACACGACCATACGATACCGCCGTCATCGGAAAGCATGTTACCTCTTCCACCGGTAACTACCAAGTCGTTATTGAAGGGGGCGCCAACGACGAGCGCAGAGTCGAAGACGAACTTGTAGCCGTTGTAGGAAAGGTTCTCACGGAAATCTACGTTAGCCTGTAATACAACACCTGTGTACCCCTTAACGTTACCGCTGCTGTCTACGATAATCTCATTGTTAATACCGTTTTCGTTTTCATCATCGGTTTCCCTAACGGGAGTAACAGGAACGTAGTCAGTAGCAATAGCCTCAGAAAGTCCCGATGCCTTATAAGAGATAGCTACGGTGTACTGAACGGGAACCTCGCCGTCAAGATACCAATAAGAGCCGGTAACACCCTCAGCGGCATCCTCGGTATAGCAATAAAGGGTAGTGAAATCAGCAAACCACTTATTGTCCATGCTGATATCAATATCATCAAACTCGTCCTCGGTTGCACCAAGGAAGAAGAGCTTCTTGAGTGCGTGGATTTCAACAGTACCGAGATTGTTGGTGCCGGGGTGGAACGCGCCGTTACCAATGGTCTCAAGGCTTGTCGGAACTACTACGCTGACAATAGCCTTGTCGCCGTAGAAGGCAAGCTGCTCAATAGTCTTAAGGCCCTCGTTAAGCACTAGCCTCTTAAGGCCTACGCAATCCTTAAACGCGTTTTCACGAATAACGGTAACTCCCGCAGGAATGGTCATATTTCTGATCTTCTTATCTCCAAGAAAAGCATTAACGCCAATAGAGGTAATAGAGTCAGCAAGGTCAAGATTGGTAAGCGCGGTAAGCTCTGCAAACGCGTTGTTGCCGATGGTGGTAACGCCGTCCTCGATAACGAGAGTAACTATCTTTTCTCTCTCTATGTACCACGGAATATCAATACCGTCGCAGAATTCAAAATCGAACATAGGACCGGTACCCGAGATAATGAGGTCGTACTTAGTAGCGTCCTTAGCATTTGCCTCGAGCTTCCACGTAACATTCTCACCTGCTCTGTCAGCGCGGTCAACGTAAACCTTAGCGTTAGCGGTGATTTTCTCCTTCGGGAAAGCATAATCAGTGCCCGCGGGCTCTTGTGTGCTCTTATCCCAAGCAGTATACCAACCGCCGAAGGTATATCCGTGATAAGCCGTAGCCTTTGCCTGAGCCTCGGTCTCGGCAGTGAAGCCGTTGTTATTATCCTTTGCGAAATCGAAGTAAGCTACCTCGGTCTCGACATCCCTTATTTGTGTTCCGCCGCCGACACTAATTGCCGCCTTACAGCTGAAAATAAAGGTAACACGGTAAAACTCGTGCGGCTGCTCAATTACAGCGCCGCAATCAGCGCACTGCTTACCCGCAGTCATACCCGGCTCAATGCCGATAGGATCCTTTGCGACCGACTCGTCTACCGCCACGACGTTCGCGTGGGGACAGGTGTCGCCGCAGGATGCAAGAGAAAGGATGCACGCCATGACAGTGAGGAGTGCAACCAATAGTTTAAGATACTTTTTCATTTTTTTCTCCTTTTGGGATTTTCCCTATTATTAGGTAATATAATTTTAACATAAAATTCTCTCTTTGACAAGAAAATTATACTCAAAAAAACAATTTCTGCTTTTTGCACATCTCGAGGCGGTATTTTTTATGCACATTAACGAAATTAAGGCCGTTGCCGTGAAGATTCTCACTGTAATAGAGGAGCTTTTGTCGGTGCTTTTCTGGATTTTCCTGATATACGGCTTTGACGAGCCCGCGGCGGCGGGGCTTACTCTCATTTCGGCATTGGCGCACGAGTGCGGCCACGAGGGCTATCTTTTCCTATCCGGTGGCAGATGCGGAAGGCCTCGCGGACGGCTATCGGGATTTGGCATAAGGAGCCGTGAGCATCGCGGCTACGGTGAAGAAATAATGCTATACCTCTCGGGGCCGCTCGTTAACCTTGCGCTCGCATTTATCTTTTCCCTGCTAATTCTCCCTCTCGGTGATTATGCGCGGCTCGGTGCTTTTATAAATCTCGCCACGGGGCTCTCAAATCTATTGCCTGTGCCGGGCTACGACGGCTACGGAATAATCCGTACTGTGCTTGATTCAAGGGGCGCGCCTTTTATTTTATATAAGTTACTTTCGGCAGCTTCCCTTTTCATAACCGCCACGGCCGCAATGCTTTCGCTATATCTTCTCTCAAGAGTCGGTGACGGCTATTGGATTTACGCCGTTTTCACGTCGGGATTACTCTCTCAGATGTCGGAGAGCCTCAAAAAGACGAATTTTGAGAATTAACGAGATTTTGAGAGAAAATGGAAGGTTTGAGGAGATTTTTCAATATTTTCCTGACGAGATTTGCCCAAAATCCGCCTAATCTCGAATAACTGCAAATTTTTTTGAAGGAAATTATTCAAAAACTATTGCAAAACGCCTATGTTTTTGCTATAATTAACGCTGTTATACAATATCGTCACGTTTTGACGGGTTTTGACAAATAACGGCGTTCTCGCAAAGCACCATACGCATAGGAAAGGAAAACGGGATTTGGATATGGCAAAGCTAATTGAGCTCAAGGGAATTTCAAAATCTTACGACGGAGAAAAGGTCATAGATTCTATGAACCTATACATAAGAGACGGAGAATTTATTACGCTTCTCGGTCCGTCGGGCTGTGGCAAGACCACGACGCTCCGTATAATCGGCGGCTTTGAGTCTGCAGACGAGGGCGAGCTTTATTTTGACGGCGTTGAAATCAGCGACCTTCCCGCATATAAAAGAAATCTGAATACAGTATTTCAAAAATACGCCCTCTTCCCTCATCTTAACGTTTACGAAAATATAGCGTTTCCCCTCAGACTAAAAAAAGTCAAGGAGGATGAAATTAAGACGCGAGTTACCGAAATGCTTAAAATGGTTGAGCTTTCGGGATTTGAAAACAAGAGCGTAAGCACTCTATCGGGCGGTCAGCAACAAAGAGTTGCAATAGCGCGTGCTCTCGTATCGCATCCAAAGGTCCTTCTGCTTGACGAACCGCTCGGAGCGCTCGACCTTAAGCTTCGCAAGGATATGCAGAACGAGCTTAAATCGATTCAGCAATCGATAGGAATAACCTTCGTATACGTAACGCACGATCAGGAAGAGGCTTTATCAATGTCCGACACCATCGTCGTTATGGCAGACGGTGAAATTCAGC
>JAZNHD010000002.1:0-14661 GCA_045576815.1 Eubacteriales bacterium | reverse complement strand
TTTTTTCTTCATAACAATTCTATAATATACTTTTGCCATAAATTTAGCACCGAAAAGTTTGTAGGCTATCGTCTGACCTTGCCGTCTGATTCTATATACAAGATTATCCCTAACAGTAACCGCAACATATTCATTGTTCTTCATCGCGTATCTCCTCTTTGAACGTAAATCATCTTTTTTAGAAGTCCGAACACTAAATTCCGAACTGTATTGACAACAGCGACCAAACTGTTCTGCCCTTCTGCTTCTTTATGCAGCTTATAATGCCAGCCAATCAACCTTTTAATACTGTGCGTGCTAATGCTGCCAGTCCTGCCTCTTCTGTACAACGCCAGCTCTTCATTCAATAGATAACAATCTGCCTTTTTACACACTTTTAACCACATAGCATAATCGTTATTTTTTTCGATATCTGCAATCTGGAGCAAACCTACTGCTTCTGCATCGTACATAACCGTTAGGCAACCGGGCCAACAATAGTTGAACATACCTGTTTTTGTAATTCGCAGAGGACCGGTTACCGTTACACCGTTTCTTGTTCCGTCTGCATTGATTTCTGAATAATTCGTATAGGAAAAATGATAGTCATTTTCTTCCATGTATCTAACCTGCTTTTCTAGCTTATCCGGCATCCATAGGTCGTCAGAGTCAAGAAAAGCAATCCATTTTCCTCTTGCTTCACGAAGCGCACGATTTCTTGAAACCGCGGCACCACTGTTCTTGTCATTTTTAATATATTTAATTCTTTCATCTGTCAAATAGGGCTTTATAACATCATCCGTGTTATCGGTTGAACAATCATCTACAACAATGAGTTCCCAGTCCGTATAAGACTGCGAAAGAACCGACTGAATTGATTCATCTATAAAAGACGCGGTATTATATGATGGCATTATAATTGAAACCAAATCAGCCATGCTTTAACTCCTTCATATTTTTCTTCTCTTAATTTCTTCCATACGCAACAAGGCGTTGAGCTTTCCGGCTACTCTTTTAGAACCCAGCTTATTAAGCAATTTTCTAAATGGATATATCATATTTATCAGTGCGCCAAAAGCCGGTCTATATACAATGTGCAATTCACAATACGCCTTTCTAAATCCGAAATATTTTTCAAGATAATCCTGAAAAGCGGTTTCGTGATTGATGCTTCTCGCTCCGTCACATATATAACCGCCGGAATTCAAAAATTGCTCATGGTCCACTAAAATTTTATTGACCATAGCAGCATTTAAACCAAGCTTCTCCCTATCAGGTATAGCCTTCATGAAGGTAAAATTTATATAATTTCCCTCCAAGTTTCTTTTGTTAAGACAGGCATACCCGCAAAGAGATTCGTCCTCTACGGAAAAAGCACCGTAGACCTTATAGAAATTCCAATTCATAACACCGGTAACAAATTGGTCATGCGATACATTAGGTCTGTATGATTTTGGATAAGTTTCATATGCAGCTACAGCAATGGAGTAAATCTCTTCAGCATACTCTGATGGAACAATCTCTTTGACAACAAAATTCCTATTACCCTTATTTATCTCATACCGCCTTTTTGCTTTGAGCGCATTTATATCAAACGGGGTATCCTTTATCACGTACCACCAATTCGTTTCGTAGCCGCAATCATAGTCAGAAGTCCACCTTGCCAATAAAGGAGTACCCCCCCCCCGATTTTCCAGATATTTCCATCTTTAATCGGTGAAATATCGGGATTTTCATGGGGAGCTGTCGTCGGTATAGCGGCATGATTATAATAATACCATCCATCTATCTTCATCTGTTACACCTTCAACATTTCCTTCGCTTCTTCCTGCTTTGCATCGTAAGTCTCTCGGTCAATTTTGCCTTCCGTCATTAACCAATCTCCGAAATCCATATCCGATACAGTTCCCTCTCGAACTGTATCGCTTCTTTTGAGGACCTTACCAATTGTTTTGAAGATTATTTTGATATCTCCCAAAAAGGTAATCTTATTTATGTACTCAATATCGTATTCGAATTTCTTTTCCCAAGTTATATTATTGCGTCCGTTGACCTGTGCCAGACCGGTTAATCCGGGACGAACATCGTGACGTCTGCGCTGCTCGTCTGTCATAAATGTCATATCTCTGACAAGCTGAGGCCTGGGACCGACTATCGAAATATCTGCTAAGGCTATATTTACTAAAGACGGCAATTCATCAAGCGACGTGCTGCGCAGCCACGCACCGTACCTTCCGAGACGCTGACCGTCCGGAAGCAAATTGCCGTTCTTATCCCTTGCATTGCTCATGGTACGGAACTTTATTAACTTGAAAATTTTTTCTTTCCCGTCCTTACCTTTCTTTCCGGGTCTCGGCTGTAGGAAGAAAGGATTTCCTTTCATTACAATCGCACCTACAATCGTGAGCACCAAAATAACAGGAGATAATACAATTAAAGCCGTCACGGATAATATAAAATCAAACAGCCTCTTAAAAAACCTTGCGTACATTATGTATTCCTCACTCGAATTTAATTGAAGCAGCTTCTGATAATTTCTATCACTCCGTCCTGCTCGTCGGGGGTCATCTTATTGTCTGAGGGCAGGCAAAGTCCTCTGTCAAATATGTCGGCGCCGACGTCAATTGCGCTGCCGGCAATATAGGCGTTCGTTCTGCACCGCCCACTGCCCTCGCGGGTCACAAACTCGTGAATACGGTACATCGGCTGCATGTGCATGGGCTTCCAGACCGGTCTGCCCTCGGCGTTATACTCGGCAAGCGTTTCAAGAATCTCGGTCGGGCAGGTCTTGCCCGATTCCTTAACGTAGCACGCCTCGCTGTCGGAACGAACCTGACGGCACATATAATCCTTGTTAACAGTCATAGCGGAAAGCCAATAGTTCGGCTCTGTGCCCTCTGCGATAGGATTCATTTTCACCGGCAAATCGGCAAAGCCGTCTTTATACCGTTCGTAAATTGCCTTTTTCCTTGCGATATGCTCCTCGAGATGGGGGTACTGACCGCGCACAACACCCGCGATAACGTTGCTCATGCGGTAGTTGTAGCCAACCTCCTCGTGCTGATACCACGGAGCATTCTCGCGAGCCTGCGTCGACCATTTGCGAGCCTTGTTCGCGACCTCAACATCATTGGTTAGAAGGCAACCGCCCGACGAGCCGGTAATAATCTTGTTGCCGTTATAGCTTACAGCGCCATAGTCGCCGAACGAGCCGCACTGTCTGCCGCCCACCGTCGCACCCATGGCCTCCGCGGCATCCTCTATGAGAAGAGCACCGTGCCGCTCACAGATTTCCTTGACTTCGTCTACACGCCCGGGAAAGCCGTAAAGCTCCGCGTAAACGACGAGCTTCGTGTCGGGATAAAGCTCAAAAGCGCGCTCAAGCGCCGCGGGGTCCATATTCCAGGACTCAGCGTCCGTGTCAATAAAAACGGGTATGCCGCCCTCGTAGACAACAGGATTTAACGTTGCGGCAAAGGTCATATCCGAGCAAAACACCCGACGCCCCTCAAGCGCACCCTGACCTATTGCAGCCCTGCCGTAAATGCGCTCGCCTGCGGATTTTACACAAAGATGAAGCGCCGCCGTACAGGAGGAAAGTGCTACTGCATATTTAACCCCCGCACGCTCCGCCGCGATACGCTCAACCTCGTTTATATTTTCTCCAACCGTGCTCATCCAGTTGGTACCGTATGCTTCTTCTATATATTTAAGCTCGCCGCCGTGCATTGTAGGGGTTGCAAGCCAAACCTTTTTATCGAAACGCTTCATATAAAACCTCGACAAAATAAGATATTTTAAAACATTACTTATTTATTATATCACGCTCGCGTGCGCATTTCAATAGTAAAATGAAAAATTGTCGGTTGTTTTTGAAAAAATCGTTTTTTGTCGCACGGCAAATATTCAAATTCGAAGCAAAAAAACGCTTTCAGTCAAAGAATAAAACACCAAGAAGAACTAAAAAAACCGTTATGTTTTCAGCATAATCGCCGTAAATGTCAATAATTATTTACAAAAGGTTGCCTTTTTCGATAGTTTTTTATTTTTATGAAAAAAGCTATTGAAATTATTTTGGAAATAATGTATAATTAAACCAGAAAACGAAGGGCGACGTTCGTTTTTGTTTTATGAAGCTGCCGAAGGCGGCGGAAAGGAGTTGTTTTAATGAAGCTTTTTATTTGCATTGACGACGAGGGCGGAATGGCTTTTATGGGACGGCGCGTAAGCCGCGACAGAGCCGTCACCGAGGATATCGCCTTGCTGTCGGGTGAGAGGCTTGCCGTTTTTCCCTACTCAGAGCGGCTTTTTAAAGAGGCAGGCTATTTTCCGCTCGTAATAACAGACGCCGACGGTGCACTCGCCAAGGACTCCTGTCTTTTCGTTGAGGACAGACGCCCGAGCGCATACCTTGACAAAGCCGACGTGCTTGTGATATACAGATGGAACAGACTCTATCCGTCCGACCTGAAAATTGACTTTTCTCCTGCCGAAGCAGGCTACGTACTCACCGAATCGGTTGATATGGTTGGCAAGTCGCACGAAAAAATAACGAGGGAGACCTACTCAAGATGACCAAAAGAAATTTCTCGGCAAGGCTGCTTTTGCCCACACTGCTGATTATACTTTCGATTTTACTCACCGGCTGTCTCGACGGCCTCATTGACATAATCAAGCCACCGACCGTAACGCTAGATAAAATTCCCGCGTATAGCGGCAGGCCTTACGTGTCGGTAAACGACGGTATTCCCTTCTTTGACGAGGAGGACTATACAACAAAAGCATATGAATCCTATTCAAAGCTTGACAGCCTCGGGCGCTGCGGCGTTACAATGGCGTGTATTGGAACAGAAATAATGCCCACCAAGGAGCGCGGAGAGATAAACAGCGTCACCCCCTCCGGCTGGCAGAATAAAAACTACGGTGCGGAGCTCGTCGAGGGCGGCTGGCTCTATAACCGCGCCCACCTTATCGGCCACCAGCTGACCGGCGAGGACGCAAACGAGAAAAACCTGATAACCGGCACCCGTTACATGAATACGAAGGGTATGCTGCCCTTTGAGAACATGGTTGCCGACTACATAAAGGAAACCGAAAACCACGTTATTTACCGCGTTACCCCCTTCTTTGACGGCCACAATCTTCTTGCAAGCGGCGTGCTTATGGAGGCATATTCGGTTGAGGACGACGGCGACGGCATATGCTTTTGCGTTTACGTCTATAACGTACAGCCGGGCATTTATCTCGACTACACCGACGGCTCAAGCAGGATAGCTACTGCCGAGGACGAGATTGGCGGCACGGTCGGTACACCCTCCGAGGGCGGCGGTGAAACAGGCAATCCCGCCGAGGAAGAGGTCTACATAGTAAACACGAAAACGAAAAAGTATCACAAGCCCACCTGCCACTACGCAAACTCTAAAAACACCGAGGAATATACGGGTGAAAAATCCGAGCTTGAGAAAGACGGATACGAGCCATGCAAAACCTGCAAGCCATAATACAAAAAGACCGATTCACACGAATCGGTCTTTTCCTTATAAAAATTAAACTCTGGCAGAGCGCATTTCCTCTGCATTTTCTGCCAAGCGGTTTACCTCTCCGGGTTCGTGGAAGGTGGGGACGGCTCGCTTCATCGCCTCCTTAACTAAGGGAGAGCCAACCTCACCCTCGGAGTCCTTAACCGCGCAAATGAGCGCCTCGAGCTTTTCTTCAATCTCGCTCCGCGTGTGCGGCGTGTCTCTTTCTATAAAAATCATATTGTTTTCGGTCTTTGTAAGCGTCTCGGTCTTTATAAGAAGCTCCTCGTAAAGCTTCTCACCCGGGCGAAGACCGGTTTCAATTATATCAATATCCACGTACGGAGTAAGCCCCGAAAGCCTTACCATATTTTCAGCAAGGTCAATAATCTTAACCGGCTTACCCATATCAAGAACGAAAAGGTCGCCGCCGCGAGCCATAGCGCCCGCCTGCATAACGAGCCCCGACGCCTCAGGAATGGTCATAAAGTATCTGATTACTCTCTTATCGGTAACGGTAAGCGGTCCGCCGTTTTCAATCTGCTGCTTGAAGAGCGGTATAACCGAGCCGTTTGAGCCGAGAACGTTGCCAAATCTTACCGCCGCAAACGAGGTCTTGCTGTCCGTTCGGCACTGAACCACCATCTCGCAAAGCCGCTTTGATGCCCCCATAACGTTGGTGGGGTTTACCGCCTTGTCCGTGGAGATAAGAATAAACCTTTCAGCTCCGTGCTTTTCCGCCATATCTGCGGTATTGTAGGTGCCGATTACGTTGTTCTTCACCGCCTCGCAGCTGCTGTGCTCCATAAGGGGCACGTGCTTGTGCGCTGCCGCGTGGAAAACTATCTCGGGACGGTAGTGAGAGAACACCGCCTCAAGCCTTGCCCTGTCGCGCACCGAGCCAATCTCAACCGAGAGCGCGAGCGCGTCGCCGTATTTGCGGATAAGCTCTTGCTGTATCTCGTAAGCGTTGTTTTCATAGATATCGAATATTATAAGCCGCTTAGGTTCTGCCGCGGCAATCTGACGGCAAAGCTCACTGCCGATAGAGCCGCCTCCTCCGGTAACCAAAATCACCTTATCCCGATAAAAGCCCGCCGCCTCACCGCCTACGTTAAGCGCATCACGGAAAAGAAGGTCCTCGATTTTAAACTCACGTATAACGCGCTTGCCGGGTGAGACGGGCGACTCCATTATAGGAAAATCGTAGAGCTTTACCTTGCATCCCGTGCGAGCGTAGTACTCGTGAAGAGCGCGTGCCTGCTCACCGCTTATCTTCGGCAGAGCTATGAATATTTCTTGAATAGGAAGCGACTTAATCTTCTCTATAGCGCCGGTCTCGGAGTAAACGTCAAGGCCGCAAACCCGGCTGCCGATTTTATCGTTATTTCTGTCTATAAAGCAAACCGGGATATAGTGGGAATTGCGGTTGTAAATCAACTCGTCGGCAAGAAGCGCTCCAACCTGTCCTGCGCCTACTATCGCAACGCCTATTTTTCTATTGCGCTCCGAATGTTTTTCGCGGTTGTGCAGCTTGTAAAGAATTTGATAGGCAAAGCGGGAAAGAAGGGTTGCCACGTCAGCCATCGCAACGAATGCAAGGCTCTGCCAGACGCCCATCGAAAAGCTGACGGCAAAGGGGAGAAGAGTAAATCCGAGCGCCGCGGCACCGCCGATAACGTCACCCGCCACTATGGCGACGTAGGAGGTAGCGTTAGCGTATCGCCACACGTTAGAATAAACTCCGACGACAATTCTCGCCGTCATAATTCCCAGAGAGAAAACCGTGAATGAAAGAAGATACTCGCCGCCGTCAAGATGTAAATCTCTCGCAACGTACATAAGCGAGACAGTCAAAAGATATATAAACGACAGAGTAAAAAAATCTATTCCGAAAAGCGAAAGCCTTCGGCGATTTTTAAAAAACTGCATAAAATTACCACCTAAAAGAATAAGTCCCGACAACACTGCGGGGCTGTATTTTGAAGTTTAATATAGTTATTATATCACTAAGCGACGGCTATTATATCACTAAGCAAATGAAATGTCAAGCAGTGGCGCAAAAGGTCGCTAAAAGCACTTGACTTTAGGACGGATTTGGAGTAAAATATAACTGAAAACCAAGAAAAAACACGACACGGGTCGCACTATCGCAGATTGAGGGGTGAAAAAATGAACCTTAAGGACAAGGAAAAGCGGGATAGGCTTTATAAAACCTTTGAGAGAAATTTCAGGCTGACGCACCTTTACGCCGCATACCTTGAGAGCTTTCCCGAGGCGATAAAGCCCGATATGATAGAGGCGTTGACCGAGGACGGTGCGCTTACATGCGAGGAGGCAATAGTAGGACTGCTTACCGAATTTTTCGGTCTTGATTTCAAGGACACCGAGGACAGAATACTTATCCGCGATTATATAACTCCGTCGGTAAGAATAATGAATTCGGAAAAATATGTGAAAAACCCCTACTACAAAAACATAAAAATTCCCGAAATAAAAGACGGCGAGTGGGAATTCAGGTGGGAAAAATACGCTCCCTACCGTGCGGCAATAGTCGGCGATATGGAGATTGCCGACGATTTTTCGGAATACGCACCTCTCGGTTTTTTTACGGAGGACTTCCGCTTCCCCGCCGTGCTTGAGGGCGGCAACGAGTGGATGACGCTGACGCCCGTGGACCTTGACACCTCAGAGGAGGCAATTTGTGCAGCGCACGGCAAGGTCATAACCTTTGGTCTCGGACTTGGTTATTATACCTATATGGTATCCGAAAAGCCCTCGGTCGAGTCGATAACCGTAATAGAAAAAAGCCCTGACGTAATAAGGCTCTTTGAAAGGTATATTCTCCCGCAATTTTCCCATCCCGAAAAGGTCAGGGTGATATGTGCCGACGCCTTTGAATATGCAGAAAAGGAGATGCCCGCCGAGCATTTCGACCTAGCATTCGTTGACACCTGGCGCGATTCATCCGACGGCGCGCCTATGTATTTTCGCATGAAAAAGCTCGAAAAGCTCAGCACGGGTACCCGTTTTCTCTATTGGATTGAAAATTTTCTTATTTCAAGACACAGAGCTATCCGCTTTGCCGAGCTGAAGGACAAGGCAGAAAGCGGCAAGGAGGTCGGCTACGGCGAATTTGTGTATGCACTCACCGAGGGACTACTCAAATAAAAAAAGGAGCAGCCGCTCCTTTTTTTATTCTTCATCTGCAAAATTAGCTCTTGCCTCTGCCGAATAAGAGAGTAAGAGATTTTTGAATTCCTCGCCTACCTCTATCAGTATTTCAGCCCTTTCGTATCTGTTTGATACCGTAAGCCTGCAAGTGCTCTCCGGCATAAGAGTCGGAAAATACACGTATTTGCGGTACCCCGCGGGTGTTTTATGCCTGCGGCGCTCAGCAGAACTCTCAATTTCCGCCCCGACTATATCAGAAAGCCCTATACGGCAAAGGGTGCTCTGCCTCTTGCCCGTTATCTGACGGACGACGAAAACCGGTGTGCCGTCGGAGTCGTGCGTTATATCGTAGTAGTATTCACACGAAACGTACTTGGTGTAAATGAGCACGGCGGCGGTGATAAGCACTATACCGACAAGACCTATAACTCCCTTATACTGCGGCGAGAAGAAATAAGCCGCGAAAGCTGCAGCGGAAAGTCCTAAAAGCAGGAAAAAGGCTACCCGTGCGTTGTTATTTGAGGATTTTACCCTTGCCGAGAACTCATTTATCATAGCTCCGGCGCCTCCCCGTCGGAGAGTACGTACTCGGAAAATTTAGAGTAACTGTCATTGTTTTCATATATGAGATTACCCGAGAAGAGCTCTCCCTCGGGAGCACCGTCAACGTAGACCTCAAGCCTTATCCAGTTGATTTTGTCCTCGGAGTCCTCCTCACCGAAGTCGATGCCGGAAATAACGAGCTTTACGTATCTGTACATAAGAAAGCTCTCGCGTATGACGGGTGTCACCGTAGCGGAAAGCGGAACTCCTGTCTCGCCGGGTGCGCCCTCACCGCTCTTTCGGAGCTTGAAGGTAAGGCTGTCAACGAGGTCCTCGGGGAGCTCTGTGAGAGAATACTTCTCCTTTATGGTATCGGCAAGCGACACGTTATAACGCAGCGAGAGCTGAAGCTCGCCCGCCTCACGTATAACCACAACGTTACTGCAGAAGAAATACCCCTCTGCCCCGTCGTCATATTCAAATCTGAGCTTTTGCGAGAGTGCGCCGATATTACCGTCTGTCTCTCGGTAATAGTCCGAGAGAGTCTCGTCAAAATAAAGCCTTTTCATACTCTCAGGGTAGTAGTTAAAGGTTATTATGCGAAACGCAAGAGTGCCAACCACCGTAATGCAAAGAATTGCCGCAATAGCTTTTATAATAAAACCGACACGGCTTTTTTTCGGCGACTCGTCTATTTCGTTGTAGTCACCGTATCTTTCCATATCGTCCATAGCCTATCCTCCGTATGAGTGCCTTGAATTTCTACACAACATTATAAACTATCCCGGGGAAAATGTCAACCGCAGGGATAAAATGTTTAAATTAAATTAAAAATATACTTTTTTCGGCTAAAGTATTGTCAAATGCGAAACTGCGTGGTATAATACGGATTATAATATATTTTTTGCTCGCCTATGGCGAGGGAACGGAAATTCATATGCGTATAGTTATTAAAATAGGAACTTCAACCCTGACCTACAAAAACGGTTGCGTTAATATCAGAAGATTTGAGGCGCTTTGCAAGGCAGTGAGCGATGTGAAGAACGCGGGCAACGAGGTGATACTCGTGTCCTCGGGTGCTATCGGAATGGGTGTCGGAAAGCTGCACCTTCCCACCCGCCCCTCCGATATAGCCGGAAAGCAGGCGGCCGCCGCCGTCGGTCAGTGCGAGCTGATGTACATATATGATAAGGAGTTCTCTTCTTATAACCACACAGTAGCGCAGCTTCTCCTTACTGCGCCCGACCTAGAGTGCGAGGACAGACGCGGAAAGTTTGAGGCAACTATGGAAAGGCTGCTCGAGCTTGGAGTTATTCCCATTATAAACGAGAACGACACCGTTGCTACCGAGGAGATAGTCTTCGGTGACAACGACACGCTTGCCGCTGAGGTTTCGGCATCGGTGGGTGCTGAGCTGCTCGTGCTGCTTTCCGACATTGACGGTCTTTACGACAAGGACCCGAAAAGCTCGGCTGATGCAAAAATCATACCCGAGGTAAGAGAGCTTACCGATGAGATTATGGCGCTTGGCGGCGGTGCGGGCTCAGCGCTCGGCACGGGCGGTATGGTGACTAAGCTGCGCGCGGCAAAAATAGCAACCGAAAACGGCTGCGATATGATAATAACGAACGGCACACGTCCCGAGCTGCTTTACAGTATTCTCGACGGTGTGGCGGTCGGAACGAGATTTTTTAAGAGAGATAAAAAATGACGAGCACACAAGAGTTACTTATAAAAGCAAAGTCGGCAGTACCCACCCTTTCGGGATGCGCGCCCGAGGCAATAGACCGCGCGCTTTTAAAAATCGCGGACGCGCTGGTTTTGGCTACCGACAAAATTCTCGCAGAAAACGCACTTGACGTCGAAGCGGCAAGAGGGACTGTGACAGACGTTATGATAGACCGCCTCACGCTTACCCCGGAGAGAATTTCGGGAATGGCGAAGGGCATCCGTGAGATTGCCGCACTCCCTACGCCTCTTGGCGAGGTGCTCTCTGCCGTGGAGCGACCGAACGGTCTTAAAATTGAAAAAATCTCAGTACCTATGGGCGTTATAGCAATAATCTACGAGAGTCGCCCGAACGTCACCTCGGATGCGGCGGCACTTGCCTTAAAGGCGGGCAGCGTCTCGGTGCTGCGCGGCGGCAAGGAGGCATACAGGACCTCTCGTGCGATAGTCGACGTAATACGCGACACGCTCAAAGCCGAGTCTCTGCCGCCTGATGCCGTGTGCCTCGTATCCGACACGACAAGAGAAAGCGCCCGCGAGCTTATGCGTGCCTCGGGCTACGTTGACCTTCTTATTCCCCGCGGCGGCGCGGGACTTATACGCGCATGCGTTGAGAACTCAACCGTCCCCTGCCTTGAAACCGGAACGGGAATATGCCATATATACGTTGACCGCGCGGCAAATCTCGATATGGCGCTCGATATTATCGACAACGCGAAAACCTCGCGCCCGTCGGTATGTAACGCGGCAGAGGTCTGCCTTGTGCATAAGGACGTTGCAGAGGAGCTTTTGCCGCGGCTTAAGGAAAGGCTCACCGCGGGCCGCGCACACCCCGTAGAGTTTAGATGCGACAAGGCGGCATCAAAAATAATAGACGGCATACCTGCCTCGGAGAAAGACTTTGACACCGAGTTTCTCGACTACGTGATGGCAGTCGCCGTCGTTGATTCGGTCGAGGCGGCAGTCAAGCACATACGAGCGCACTCGACCCATCACAGCGAGGCTATAATAACCTCGGACGAGGCGGCGGCAAAATACTTCACAGGCTCGGTTGACAGTGCCGCGGTGTACGTGAATGCCTCGACGAGATTTACCGACGGCGGCGAGTTCGGTCTTGGCTGTGAGATGGGAATTTCCACTCAGAAGCTGCACGCGAGGGGCCCGCTCGGAATAAAGGAGCTTACCACCTACAAATACGTCATAACCGGTGACGGTCAGACAAGATAAGGATAAGAGAATATGAAAAAGATTGGATTTATTGGAGCCGGCAATATGGGCGGCGCGCTTGCAAGTGCCGCGGCAAAGGCAAAGGATACAGAGATTTATCTTGCCGATAAGGACGAAGGAAGGGCGGCGGCGCTTGCCGAGAAAATCAGTGCGGCTGTCACAGCATCTGAGAAAATCGCAAAGGAGTGCGACATTATTTTCCTCGGTGTTAAGCCGAATATCGTCGAGGCAGCACTTAGACCTGTTGCCGATATAATTTCGGGAAGAGATAGCGTCACCCTCGTCAGCATGGCGGCAGGCGTGGCTATCGAAAAAATAGAGAAATGCTTTGCTACCCCCGTACCCGTGATAAGAATTATGCCGAATACACCCGTAGCAGTCGGAGAAGGTATGATACTTTATTCGCGCGGCAAGTCCGTGACGGACAGTCAGGTTTCGGATTTTCTCTCGGTTATGAGTGAGGCGGGCACGCTTGACGAGCTTGACGAGCGACTTATTGACGCCGGCTCTGCCCTCTCTGGCTGCGGACCTGCATTCGTCTATATGTTTATCGAGGCACTCTCCGACGGCGCTGTGGAGTGCGGACTTCCGCGCGACAAGGCGCTTCTCTATGCGGCAAAAACTCTTATGGGCGCGGCAAAAATGGTGCTTGAGTCGGGCACTCACCCGGGAGCACTCAAGGACGCGGTTTGCAGTCCCGGCGGCAGCACCATTGAGGGCGTTCACGCACTTGAGTGCGGTGCCTTCAGAGTCGCCGTAATCGACGCGGTAACGGCCGCTTACGAAAAGACTAAAAAGCTCGGAAAATAACAAAAAAGCCGACCCGTGTCGGCTTTTTTATTTACGGGTAAAACCTAATAATACCGATGGCACCCTAGCAGAAACGGGATTAAACCAACGCCTCCCTCTGTGTAAGGGGAGGTGGCACGGCAACGCCGTGACGGAGGGGTTGTTACCAATGTCTTTTGCGAAGGACAATCCCTCACCGCTTTCGCGGAGCTCCCTTTTCACAAGGGAGCCTAACACAAGAGTACCGTACGCGCTTTTCTCTGCTTTCTGTTTATCGGCAAAGCCTCTTTTGAGCCACGCGACTATCGCGTGGTTTTTATTCGGTTTTACCCTTTTTCTTAACGTAAAGCGAGCCGAGGACGAAGCCCGCGACGGAAATCAGCGCGGTCACGGCAAAGACTATTACGGCGAGTGTATAATCGCCGTTTTTAATACTGTCGCCGAGTATTGTTGAGGTGATAACCGAGGGGATACGCGCAAAGGTCGCGATTAAGAGATACTTCCACCCCGCAATAGGTGCGAGCGGAGCTATATATGTAAGCGCGTCCTTTGGAGTGCCGGGAATGAAAAAGAGGATAAACACGGTAAGCTCAATTTTCGTCGGGTCAGAGAGGAATTTGTATTTCGTAATATCCTTGTCGCCGACGGTACGCTTAACAAATTTTACCCCCAGCCTTTTGACGAGAAAATATATCGTAAGAGTACCGATAAAGATACCGAAAAGGCAGGTAAACGTGCCAAGCCACGGGCCGAAAAGCACACCGAGCAAAATCTCAATCGGCTCACCCGGGATAAAGGCAAGAAAAATCTGCAAAAGCTGCACCCCGAGCGCTATAAGCCAGCCGAAAAAGCCGCTCTCCTTAACAAGCTCGGAAAAGGCCGCCTGCCCCTCCTCCGTGCCAAGCACCGCCACCTCGGGCCAAAAAATCACCGTAAGCACCGCCATAAGAAAGAGAAAAACGATAAGCGGCAGTGCGCCTACGATTTTCTCCTTCAGCGTACTCTTTTTATCTTCATTTTTCAAAAAATCACCCCATTTTACAAAATGCACGGAAATCTTGCGACCTCCGTGCATTTCAATATTTTCAAGCCTTACGCAAGCTCTGCGAAGTACTTGATGGTTCTAACCATCTGGCTGGTGTAGGAGTTCTCGTTGTCGTACCAAGCAACTACCTGTACCTGATAGGTGTCCTCGTCAATCTTTGCAACCATTGTCTGAGTAGCATCGAAGAGCGAGCCGTATCTCATACCGATAACGTCGCTGGATACGATCTGATCCTCGTTGTAGCCGTAGGACTCGTTTGCTGCTGCCTTCATAGCTGCGTTGATGCTGTCCTTGGTTACGTTCTGACCCTTAACTACTGCTACGAGAATAGTAGTGGAACCGGTGCAGGTGGGAACTCTCTGCGCAGAGCCGATAAGCTTGCCGTTGAGCTCGGGAATTACAAGACCGATTGCCTTTGCAGCGCCGGTGGAGTTGGGAACGATGTTCTGTGCTGCTGCACGTGCGCGGCGGAGGTCACCCTTTCTGTGAGGACCATCGAGGATCATCTGGTCACCTGTGTAAGCGTGAACAGTGGTCATGATACCGCTCTGGATGGGAGCGTAGTCGTTGAGTGCCTTTGCCATAGGAGCGAGGCAGTTTGTTGTGCAGGATGCAGCGGAGATGATTGTATCCTCTGCTGTAAGTGTCTCGTTGTTT
>JAZNHD010000001.1:0-23068 GCA_045576815.1 Eubacteriales bacterium | reverse complement strand
GATTTAAACATCTCGTCACTCCGTTTAAAGTAATATCAAGTATAGTCTATCATATTTTATCACAGAATGTCAAATATTTTTATGCAATAAGATTGACTATTTTTAAATTTTATGTTAAAATATATTTTAATATAAATACATTCGGAAGGAATGCTAAAATGACAGTTACAAGATTTGCACCAAGCCCCACGGGTTATATGCATATAGGAAACCTGCGTACAGCGCTCTACTCCTACCTTGTCGCAAAGCACGACGGGGGAAAATTTATACTTCGAATCGAGGACACTGATAGAGAGCGTCTTGTTGAGGGTGCAACCGACGTAATAAAGTCCACGCTCAAAATGACGGGGCTTAATTACGACGAGGGACCCGATGTTGGCGGCGAAAACGGTCCTTACGTTCAAAGCGAGCGCAAGGAAATATATATGGAGTATGCAAAGCGCCTTGTAGACATGGGGGCTGCATACTACTGCTTCTGTACTAAGGACAGACTTGATAAGCTCCACGAGGAAGATGCGACCGGTGGATACGATCGCCATTGCCGCAACCTCTCTAAAGAGGAGGTTGAGAAAAATCTTGCCTCGGGTATGCCCTTCGTTATAAGGCAGAAGATGCCCCTTGACGGTGTAACTACTTACACCGACTCGGTTTTCGGCGAGATTTCGATGAACAACTCCGAGCTTCAGGACCAGATTCTTATGAAGGCGGACGGATATCCCACCTACAACTTCTGCCACGTTATAGACGACCATCTTATGGGTGTCACCCACGTTGTACGCGGCTCGGAGTATCTTACCTCTACGCCTAAGTACGTGCTTCTTTACGATGCATACGGCTGGGAGCGCCCTGTTTACGTTCACCTGCCTCTCCTTATGGGCAAGAACGAGGACGGCTCGGTTTCCAAGCTCTCAAAGCGACACGGTGCAGTTTCATTTCAGGACCTGGTATCTGACGGATATTTGCCTGAGGCTATAATCAATTACATCGCTCTTCTCGGCTGGTGCCCCAAAAACAGCGAGACCGAGTTTTTCGACCTTAACGGACTGAAGGCGGCTTTCACCATTGACGGTGTTTCAAAATCCCCTGCGGTTTTCGACTTTGAAAAGCTGCTCTGGTTTAACGGTGAGTATATCCACGCTCTCTCTGACGAGGCGTTTCTTCCTCTTGCAAACAAGTTCATTAAGTCGGATATTCCCTCTAACGTAAACAAGACTAAAATGCTCGCGCTTCTCAAGACAAGAATAGCAAAGCTCTCCGACCTTAATGAAAAAATGGCGTTCTTTCTCATGCTTCCTGAGTACGATAAGGAGCTGTTCCTTAACAAGAAGAACAAAATTGCCGACTTTGATATTGTAAAAACCGTTCTTAACGAAGCTCTTGCGGTGCTTAATACCGTAAGCTCGTTTGATAACGATACACTTTTTGCCTCTCTTATGCCTATCGCGGAAAAACTCGGTATAAAGACCGGCGCACTTATGTGGTGTATAAGGATTGCGGTTTCGGGAATGTCTGCAACTCCCGGCGGTGCTACTGAAATTATGGAGGTTATCGGTAAGGACGAGAGCCTTAAGAGAATCTCTTACGCACTTGAGAAAATCTAAAACAAAAAAACGAAGAGCCGACACACAGTGTCGGCTCTTTTCTTAATCGAGCTCTTTTTTACCTGTATAAAGCTCGTAATATCTGCCCTCGAGCTTAAGGAGGTCATCGTGCGTACCTCGCTCGATGATTTCGCCTTTTTCAAGCACCATTATCGCGTTTGCATTGCGAACGGTGGAAAGGCGGTGAGCTATTACAAAGGTTGTTCTGTTTTTCATGAGTCTATCCATACCGTGTTCAATATGGCGTTCGGTTCTGGTATCAACAGAGGAGGTTGCCTCGTCAAGAACGAGTATAGGCGCTTTTGAAATTGCGGCTCTCGCTATATTAAGAAGCTGGCGCTGACCCTGTGACAGATTTGCACCGTCACCCTCAATTACGGTATTGTAGCCATCCTTCAGCCTCATAATGAAGCTGTGAGCGCTCGCAGTCTTTGCTGCCGCTATAACCTCGTCGTCTGTTGCGTCAAGTCTGCCATAACGTATGTTCTCCATTACAGTACCCGTAAACAGATGAGTATCCTGCAGTACCATAGCAATATTATTACGAAGATGCTCTCGGCTGTAGGATTTTAGCGGTATACCGTCAATAGTTATCTCACCGCTTTCAATATCATAGAAGCGGTTAAGAAGATTTGTTATGGTAGTTTTACCCGCACCGGTTGAGCCAACGAAGGCAATTTTCTGCCCAGGCTTTGCGTAAAGTGAAATATTGCGAAGCACTGTTCTGTCGGGGTTATAACCAAAGCTTACGTCCTTCATTATGACGTGACCGATAATCTCACTCGTAACAGCCTCAGGAGCATCTGCCGCCTCAGGCTCTGAATCCATAACACCAAATACTCGCTCCGCACCTGCAAGGGCGGCAAAAATTGTGGAAACTTGCATTGAAAGCTGATTTATGGGCATCGAGAACTGCTTTGAGTATCCCGCGAAAAGACCGAGCGCCCCGTAAGAAAGCCTACCGAAGACCATTAAAATACCGCCGACGCTTATGGTGATACCATAGCATATCATACTGATATTATGCATAATCGGGCCCATAACACCGCCCCAGAACTGTGCGCTGAACTGCTTATTTCTCAAGTCCTCGTTCAGAACACCGAACTCTGATACAGCTGTGTCCTCGTGGTTAAAGACCTTAATTACCTTTTGACCCGTAACCCCCTCCTCAATATACCCGTTTACAGCGCCGAGAGCTGCCTGCTGACCGGAATAATATTTTGCCGAGCGACCTGCTACCATGGAGCTCGCCTTAACTAGAAGCGGAATAAACACCACTGTTATAAGCGTTAGCCAAATATTCGTGGTAATCATAAATATAAACGTACCGAAAAGGCTAATTACACCGCTGACTATAGAGGTAAGAGAGTTATTAAGCATAACGTCGATATTGTCTATATCGTTGGTAAAGCGGCTCATTATTTCGCCCGTGGGGTTTCTGTCGTAATACTTTACGGGAAGTCTTTCAAGCTTTTTGAACAGGTCGTTTCTTATACGCTCGACCGAACCCTGCGATACGGAAAGCATTATACGCGCCTGAACGTAAGAGCAAATCGCTGAAATCGCATATATTGAGGCCAAAATTATCAAAGCCGCAAGCACGTAAACCGTAACCTCACCCGCGGTGGTTGACATCAAGGAGGATACAAACGGCGTTGAGGCAAAGCTCTCTATAACACCATCTGCCCAGACCTCCAGCACGCTCATGCCCTTTGCCTCACTGCCGAGCGCAGCGGCAAGACGGTTAATTATCGGTGCCATCATATAACCGCCGACAAGCGCCGATACGGTTGTAAGAAGCATACAAGGAAGAATAAAAAGAAGACGGAATTTGTAAGTACCAACGTAAGTAAGTAGTCTTTTTACGGTTTTACCGAGTTCCTTCGGCTTGCCTTTTGCTCGCGGACCGCCTCTGCCTCTGCCCGGTCCCGGGCCAAAGCCGCGACCGCCGCTCAAATTACTCGAGGGGCGGCTGTATTCTTTTTGAAGCTGCTCAAGTGTTCTCATACTCACGCCTCCCTCTTATCCATCTGCGAGTAGTAAATTTCCTGATATTCGGTATTGGAAGAAAGAAGCTCCTCGTGAGTACCTATACCGGTTATCACACCCTCGTTCATAACTACTATTTTATCAGCATCTCTAACCGAGCTTATACGCTGTGCTATAATGATTTTGGTGCACTCGGGCAAATCCTCTGTAAGAGCTTTGCGTATCTGTGCCTCGGTTGCAGTATCTACCGCACTTGTTGAGTCGTCGAGAATCAGAATTTTCGGCTTCTTAATAAGCGCTCTTGCGATGCAGAGCCTCTGCTTCTGACCGCCCGAAACATTTGCACCGCCCTTATCGAGAGGAGTGTCGTAGCCTTCAGGAAAGGTAGACACAAACTTATCTGCGGCTGCGTGTGTTGCCGCCATTACCACCTCATCGTAGCTTGCATTCGCATCACCCCAACGAAGATTCTCGATTATAGAGCCTGAGAAAAGGAGATTTTTCTGAAGAACAATTCCTATTCCGTCGCGAAGATTTTTTATCGAATAATCGCGCACGTCAACTCCGTCAACAAGCACGCGACCGGCATCAACGTCGTAAAGACGCGGTATCATTGATATAAGCGTAGTCTTACCGCAACCCGTCGAGCCTATGATACCTACAGTACTGCCCGATTTTATTTCAAGATTTATGTTGTTTAACACCCATTCGGTGTTGTTTTTATAATATCGGAAGGAGACGTCCTCAAAGGTTACGTCACCGCCGGAAACCGTGCGCTCAGGGTATGCCGCGCCATCGTCGGATAGGTCAAGCTTCTCGTCAAGTATCTCGCAAATACGTCTGCCGGAGGCAAGCGCACGCGCCGCGTTCATAAGCAGCATCGTAACCATCATAAGTGAGGAGAGTATCTGCGTTACATAAACAACAAACGCCTGAAGGTCTCCGGGCGCCATACCGCCGTCGATTACTATACCGTGTCCAAACCATACGACAGCGATAGTAGTAGCATACATAAAGATATTCATAACCGGCATTATAAATATAACGTTCTTCATCGCGTGAAGACCGGCAAGGCGAAGGTTGGTATTGGCCCTCTTGAATTTATCCTCTTCAAAGTCCTCTCTGACGAAAGACTTAACGACTCTTACGTTAGTAACGTTTTCACGCACGGTGGAGTTCAGTGCATCAACGCGCTTCTGGAGTTTAGTAAAGCGCGGTAGGCCTATCGCAATTATAGCGCCTATCGTGATAATCATAAGAGGCATAGTAACAGCAAGCACCACGGAAAGCGAGGGCTTGAGAGTTACCGCCATAATAATACCGCCTATCATCATACCCGGAGAGCGCAGCGCCATACGTAGCATCATATTAACAAACATCTGAATTTGATTTACATCGTTTGTAAGTCTTGTTACGATAGAGCTGGCGGAGAAGTTGTCAATATTTGCAAAGGAATATCTCTGAACCTTCTCAAACAGGTCACGTCGCAGGTCTGTAGCAAAATTTACAGATGCCTTAGCTCCAAAATACGCACCGCCTACACCTCCGAGCATCATAAATGCCGCAACGCCTATAAGAAGCGCGCCGATAAGTATGCTCGTACCAACGTCAAGCGTACCGTTCATACCTCCGTTTATTACCACAGCTAAGAGCAGCGGCATTACAACCTCACCTATAACCTCGACTATCATAGAGATAGGCCCAAGTATGAAGGAGGAAAGGTAGGGCTTTATGTATTTATACCATCTTTTCATTTTTCGTTAGGTTCCTTTCGTATCGCGAGTGGTGACGGAAAGCCGCCTCCTTATGTTTTCCCCGAGCTTTTCAAGCGAGGCAATACAAGCATCAAGCTCTTCGGAAGAAAATCCGTCAAAAAGAGATTTGTCTATTTCCGAAAAAAGCTTACGCGTGCGCACGACAAGTGCTCTCCCCTTTTCCGTTATAAAAACCTCATTGTATCGGTTATCCTGACCGAGTGCCTTTTCAACGTAGCCGTCGCGCTCGAGCTTTTTTAATGCGACAGTCACCGCCGCCGGCGTAACGTCAAGCCATCTTGCAAGCTCCTTTTGCGACGGGAGCTTATCGTGCCTTGCCAGCTTCATAAGTATTCTGTGCTGCGTTCTGTGAATACCGAGCTCAGCAGCGCGCGAGTCAATAAGACACTTGTGCATATGCCCTGCCCGTATCATCAGCTCGACAGCCCTTATACATCTATCGTCTGACATATTTTTTCCTTTCGATAAAAAATTAATAATTAAACACTTAACTATTATACCTCATTTTTTCGAAATGTCAATATCTTTTGAGCATTTAACATTTTATACATATTTATTACTATTGATTTTTTCCGAAATTGATGATAAAATCATATTGTGAGGTATTTTTATGAAGAACACTACCCTTTGTTACATAGAAAAAGACGGTGCGTATCTTATGATGCACCGCACAAAAAAGAAAAACGACGAAAACCGCGATAAATGGATAGGCATTGGCGGAAAGCTCGAGCAAGGCGAGTCGCCACACGATGCTGCACGTCGCGAGATACTTGAAGAAACGGGTGTTACACCTCTAAATCTGCATTACAGAGGTATTATAACCTTCGTTTCCGACCTCTACGGCACGGAATATATGCACCTTTTTTCAGCTGACGGTTACATCGGTGAAATAAACTATGACTGTACCGAAGGTTGTCTTGAGTGGGTGAAAAAGGAAGTAGTCCCCACTCTTCCCATTTGGGAGGGCGACAAGATTTTCCTTTCGCTCCTTGCCACCGAGGACAAGTTCTTTTCCCTAAAGCTCGTCTACGAGGGAGATAGACTCGTGTCACATACGCTTGAATGATAAAAAAGCGGCTTTTGCCGCTTTTTTACTTGTGATAAGGACAGCCCGAGTTAAACTGCCTTTTTCTTTTTGATATGCCAACGTGCTCGCCCTCGGGGATAGCGTAGTAGAAATAGGGGCGGTCATCGTCCGAGCACCACTCGTATCTTCCGTCTATATCGCGATAAACGTATTCCGCGTCGGTGATATAAATTTCCTTTGGGAATTTTCTGTCGGGTATTTTAAGGAGCGATACAAGCACGACGTCGGAGTCGGGGCAGTTACCGCGCGAGACACCTTTACCTACACCGTCGTAGGCGCAAAGCACGTGGCGGTCGCATAGCCCCGATGGCATATTATCGAGGGTGAAATATCCGTATTCCTCGCGCGAGCCGCGCACGTCATAGATACAGTTATCCGAAAAGATTTTACCCGAGTCCATACAGTACGCGCGTTTTACAAGTCCTGCCTCTGAAAAGTGTTCTTTTCCGCCAGAAAAATCAAGGCTCTCGTGTATTTTTGTCATTACCTCATCCCAGATTTTGAGGTGACTCTTTGAAAGCCCTGAAACGCTCTCGTTACCCGTTGAATATCCGCACCAGATACCCGCAGTATAATAAGGGGTGTAGCCAACGAACATTTTATCACGGCTGCCGCCCGACGTGCCCGTTTTACCGGCAGTCTCAACAATAGACGGGAGAGTCATCCCTCTTGCAGTACCGCTCTCGACAACTCCCATCAGCATTTTGTTCATTAATGCGGCTGTGTTCTCCGAAAAAATCCGCTTTTCTTCCTTTTCATTTTTAAGAACAAACTCACCCTTATGGTCTACCACGGCAAGATAGCTTCGCGCTTTTTTGTGAACGCCACCTCGCGCAAAGGTGGTGAACGCCTCGGTTAATTTACAAACCGAAACTCCGTTTGTCAGCTGACCGAGTGCCATCGGTGCTATTGCAATATCAGTAATAGTCCCGTTTTCTACTGACTCGCGCTCTACGAGGGTGTCAAAGCCGAAATCATCGCGAAGCCGCCTATATACCTCATCTTCCCCCATCATCATACAGAGCTTTACAGCAACGGTGTTTTTAGATAGACGCAAAGCGTCCTTTACACTTATAAGTCCTGCGTAGACATTTGGCGAGTTGTGCGGATACTCGGTGTAGCTCTCGCCTGATTTGATAAAGCTCGTCGGCACGTCGTCAAAAACTGTTGCCCAGTTTATCCGCCTTGCTTCGATAAGTGGCGCATATAGCGCAATAGGCTTTAAGACCGAGCCGGGTGTATGAGGCAGGAGTGCGTGATTTAAGAGGCGATTAGCATCTTTTTTACCGGCGTTTCCTATAACCCCCACAAGATTACCCGTTTTCGAATCGGTGACTGCCATAGCATAGGATAAACCGCGTGAAATCTCCGAGGGAAAATTATCACCGTTTTCAAAATATTCTTCAAGCGCCTCCTGCACCTTTACATCCATTGTAGTATATATGGAGTAACCTCCGCGCGATAGCATAAGCCTCGCTGCACTCTCCGAGATACCGTACTTTTGAGAGAGGTCGCTTGAGACCTCGGATAGCACAGTTTCGGCAAACCATGAATCAACCACACGTAATTGCTCGCGAGGCTTTACGGAAAGCTCGCTTCTCACAGCCGAGTTATATTCCGACTCGTCTATCACTCCCTCTGAATACATAATAGCGAGCACTGAGTTGCGCTTTTTGAGGCAAGACTCGGGGTTTGAGTAGGGGTTATATGCCGTAGGAGCATTTGTAATGCCTATGAGCATTGCGGCCTCTGCCGCCGTAAGATTTGACGGCTCTTTACCGAAATATCCGCGCGATGCCGCACCGACACCGTACATATTCTCGCTCATAGGAATTACGTTGAGATATACCTCCAATATCTCTTCCTTTGAGTATTCTCTTTCGATGTTCATAGCGCGGATTATTTCCGAGAGCTTTCTCGTCACCGTAACCTCATTGTCACCGCTGATGTTTTTTATAACCTGTTGGGTAATCGTGGAAGCACCGAATAATTTTTCCGAGCGAAAAAGGTAGTTAAAAATTGCCTTAACCGTTCTTTTAACATCCACGCCTCCGTGAGAGTAGAAGCGCCTATCCTCAACGGCAACAAACCCATCCTTAAGATAATCGCATATTTCCGAGGTAGGATAATAGACCTTCTTGAGAGCGCCGGAAATATTTATTTCGGTCGGGATATACGTACCGTCAAGTTCATCGGTGCCACGTGAGTTTGACGCATAAAGGGTTGTTGAACCCCACTCGTCCGCATCACGAAAGAGAGCCTCATCGACCTCGAAATTTATATTTTTAGTAACGTAAATCGTAAAAAAAGCAATTAGAGCAGAAAATATAAGCATCACCGCAGCAGTAACGTAGACTGCCTTTTTCGTACCCTTCATAAAAAACTCCTCTTTATGACTTTTTCTAATCTTGTCACAAAGGGGAGTTTTTATGTTCTTTTAATTTTTCCTTTATTGGAAATTTAATATATCACACGATTGAGATAAAGTCCTTCGGGCGGAGCCGTCGGCCCCGCTTTTTTCCTGTCGCGCGAGGAAATGATAAGTGGGATATCCTCCGGCAAAATCCTGCCAAATGCCACCTCAAGAAGCGTGCCGACGATAATTCTGACCATATTGTAAAGGAAGCCGTCTGCACGGATTTTTATCTCTATTAAATTATCGGTTTTACTGACGGTAAGCGACGTAACCTCTCTTACCGTTTCTATGGCATCTGAGCCCTCGGACATAAAGGCGGAAAAATCGTATTTACCAATAAAGCAGAGAGCGGCAGAACGCATTTGGAGAAGCTCCGCATCTCCGATATTTCTCGGCACAAACCAAGCGCGCCCGTATTCGAATGGGTCGTATATTCTAGAATTTATTATCCTGTAAAGATATTCCTTTTCCTTTGCATCGTATCTCGGATGGAAGTCGGATTTGCACTCTTTTGCGTAATACAGGCACAAATCCTCGGGCAGAAATCTCGATACCGCTATCGGCAGCTTCTCCGGCGGCACTGTTGCGCCCTCAGCCTCAACCGTCAGGCAAAACTCGTTTGCATGAACTCCCGCATCGGTCCTGCTGCATCCCGTCACTTTGCAAGGAACGCCGCACGCTTCTCGTAGAGCTTCACATAAAGTGCCTTGCACAGTACGTCTGTTTGGCTGTACCTGAAAGCCCGAAAATGCACCGCCGAGGTACTTGATTTTAGCAAAATATTTCACGCGTCACCTCTTACACTTTATAAAAGAGTATGTCGTAAACAATCCCAAACGACTCATAATTATAAGGTAAAATTCCTGCAAAAACAATCGCCGCAAGGAATAGCGCGAGTAAAAGCATAAACACTACGTCGCGTGCGCGATATTCGAGCTTTACAAGCTTCGTGCGGTTCTTATCCCCTCTATAGCAGCGGCACTCCATTGCGGTTGCAAGCTCCTCCGCGCGCTTGAACGAGGATACGAAAAGCGGTACGAGAAGTGGCACAAGCGCCTTTGCTCTTTTAACAAGGCCACCTGAGGAAAAATCCGCGCCTCTTGATTTTTGAGCATTCATTATCTTCTCGGTTTCCTCAACAAGCGTTGGTATAAATCTGAGCGCTATAGACATCATCATAGCGAAGGTGTGAACCGGCACTTTAATTGCCTTAAGTGGTGAAAGAAGCGATTCAAGACCGTCCGTAAGAGAAATCGGAGATGTGGTATAGGTTAATAATATACTCGTTCCGATAATCAAAACAAGAACCCTGACACCCATAAACACAGCTCTTATTATGCCCTCGGTGTAGATGCTTATAATCCAAAATGATACGAGGGGCTCGCCGCTGCCTCCAGTCAGAAAAACATTCAAAACGGCTGTAAAGATAAGGATGAATATTATAGGCTTAATTCCCTTTATTATAACTGATAGCGATATACGGCTTACCGATACCAAAACGAGCGAAAACACCGTTACCGCAAGAAGCGACACAGGGTTATTCGCAACAAAAACAGCAACTATGAAAAGAAGTGCCGATATAATTTTAGTCCTCGGGTCAAGTCTGTGAATCACCGAATACCCGGGGAAAAACTGACCGAGTGTGATATCCGAAATCATTTTTCGTCCTCCCCTAAATATTCAAGTATCGCTCGCTTTACGCCTTCCACGGTGTAAAGAGTTCCCGAAAGGTCTACTCCTCGCTCGACAAGCCCCTTCGCAATCCTTGAAATCGCGGGAACGTCAAGTCCTATACTTATAAGCGAGTCGGCATCGGAGAAAATTTCCGAAACCGTTCCTGTCTTAAAAATTTCGCCCTTATTCATAACCACGACGTTATCGCAGTAGTATGCCATATCCTCCATTGAGTGACTGACGAGAATGACGGACGCTCCGCGCTTTACCGCATACTCGCGCAGCTTACCTAAAATCTCACGTCTGCCGCGCGGGTCGAGACCTGCCGCGGGCTCGTCAAGCACCAACACCTCAGGACGCATAGCGATAATGCCGGCTATCGCGACACGGCGCTTCTGTCCTCCGGAGAGGTCAAAGGGTGACTTATCAAGCAGCTCCTCGTCTATGCCGACAAAGCCTGCCGCCTCGCAAACGCGCTCGGTAATTTCTTCACCTGAAAGTCCGAGATTGCGAGGAGCGAAGCCGATATCCGCTCTGACAGTCTCGTCAAAAAGCTGATACTCGGGATATTGCATAACAAGTCCTACTCTATATCTTATTTTAGCTATTTCCTTCGGGTTTTGCCATATATCCTCACCGTCGAGAAGCACTGTGCCCTCGGTGGGCCTCGTAAGACCGTTGAGAAGGTTAACAAGGGTGGATTTCCCCGAGCCCGTGTGACCGATAAGTCCGGTTATTTTCCCTCTCTCAAAGGAAACGCATACGTCACGTAGGGCGCATAGCTCAAAAGGCGTGCCCTTGCTGTATACGTATGAAACGTTCTTTAAGCTCAATATCTCATTCATTTTCTTTCTTCCGTTTTATAAAGCTGAAAAGTGCATCAATACACTCGTCTTCGTCAAGTCCGTCAGAGGATATACCGTATCCCAATCGGGAAAGCTCAGAAATAAGCTCCGTGCCCTGAGGTGCTTCAAGCCCCACGGAATGAAGAAGCTCGGTGTTTGTAAACACGTCTTTCGGCGTTCCGTCAAGGACTATCTCTCCGTCGTTTATAACAACTACTCTATCGGCGCGCGCCGCCTCCTCCATATAGTGTGTTATGTTAATTACAGTAAGTCCTTCGTTGCGAGTAAGTCTTTCCATAATATCAACCACCTCATGTCTGCCACGCGGGTCGAGCATTGCGGTCGACTCATCAAAAATTATCACCTCCGGACGCATAGCTATAATACCTGCTATAGCAATCCTCTGCTTTTGACCGCCCGAGAGCTTATGAGGAGCGTGGTGGGCATAATCCTGCATACCTACAAGGTTAAGCGCCGAGGTAACCCTCCTGCGTATTTCCTCGCGCGGAAGCCCAAGATTTTCCGGGCCGAAGGCAACGTCCTCCTCAACGACGGTTGCAACGAGCTGATTGTCGGGATTTTGAAAAACCATACCGACCTTGCGCCGTACGTCGAATACGTCGTCCTCGGAAAATTCCTCTCTCGTTATGTCGACACCGTCGATATATATTTTCCCGACTGTAGGAGTGAGTATCATATTAAGCAGCTTTGCAAGCGTAGATTTTCCTGAGCCGTTATGACCGAGTACGGCCACGTATTCACCACGCTTTACACAAAAATTAACGTTTTTAAGTGCCGGAATCTCCTGCTGAGACGGGACCTCATCCGTGCTATCCGTATAGGTGAAGCCGAGGCCCTCGGTTTTAATAATGTAATTATCCATAAAAACTCACAAAAATTAATAATCAAAGGTTACACGTACGCTTGAGCCGCACGGCAGTGCCAGCGACGTATTTCCTACTTTCAAGCCAAGCTCATCCGCCTCGCAGTGTCCGCGGAATTTCTTGAGCAAACGAACGGTGGTAATGTATTTCATAGTTGATGCCGAAAGACCGGTGGTATAAGAATTCAACAAGAAAAACAAAGGATTGTCCGAAAGAACGTGAGAGGTAAGCTCGACAAACTCATCGATACTCTCCTCTATTTTCCACACCTCGCCGGTTGGTCCTCTGCCGTATGACGGCGGGTCCATTATGATGGCATCGTATTTATTTCCGCGACGGATTTCACGCTCAACGAACTTCTTGCAGTCGTCAACTATATAACGTATCGGGGCAGCTTCAAGTCCCGAAAGCCTTGCATTCTCCTTTGCTGCGGCAACCATACCCTTTGAGGCATCAACGTGGCAAACTGCTGCACCTGCGTGCGCCGCAGCAACGGTAGCACCGCCCGTATAAGCAAAAAGATTGAGTACCTTGATTTCTCTATCGCCGTTTTTTATAAGATTCGAAAACCAATCCCAGTTTGCCGCCTGCTCGGGAAAAAGTCCCGTATGCTTAAAGCCCATAGGCTTTACTCTGAATTTTAGCTCTCCGTATGAAATAACCCAGCTCTCAGGCAGCTTGTTTTCACTCCACGCACCGCCGCCCGTACGGCTGCGCTTATAACTTGCGTCTGCACCTCTCCAGAGCGGATTTTTCTTTTCGGTATTCCATATAACCTGCGGGTCGGGGCGGATGAGAGTGTATTTGCCCCATCTCTCAAGCTTCTCGCCGCCCGAGGTGTCAATGACCTCGTAATCACGCCATCTGTCAGCTATCCACATAAGTCGCACCTTACCTTTTATTGAAATATTTGCCCATTGCCGATGCGCGACACTGCGAGTGACATATCGCTATCGCAACGGCATCTGCCGTATCGTCGGGCTTTGGTGGCTTAGACAGCTTCAGAATCGAAGTTACCATAGCAATAACCTGCCGCTTCTCAGCCTTGCCGTAGCCTACCACTGCCTGCTTTACCTGAAGGGGTGTATATTCGCTGATTTTCACACCGAGCGCGTGTGCCGTACAAAGTATAACTCCGCGTGCCTCGGCAACCGCGATTCCCGTGGTTATATTGGTGTTGAAGAAAAGCTCCTCAATCGCCATCTCCTCGGGAGAATACTTTTTTATTATCTCTTCAAGGTCGCCCTTTATCATTAGTAGCCTTGCTTCAATATCGGTGTGCGCGGGAGTCGTAATAGCGCCGTAGGCTATCGGAGCAAGGTTTCCGCGCGAGCTCTCAATAACCGCCCAGCCCACCGTAGCAAGTCCTGGGTCAATGCCGAGAATTCTCATTTTTATAATCTCCGGAATAAAAAATCAATAGTTATCAAAGTATTATACCATATTTTCCCCTAATAGTCAATTAACCCAGCTAAAAAATGCGCGTTAAATAAGAAAATATTTTTTAACACAAAATATTTAATTTAAGTATAGATTTTTACCTCCATGTGTGGTATAATAAAATGAATTTATATACGCTCACGTAAAGAAAGGTGAAAAAATGTCTGAACACGTAGATATATATAACGAGGTAAATCTACCTCTCATTCCACTGCGCGGTCTTGTTTCCTTCCCTGCCGTCCAGCTTAATATTGAGATAGTAAGAACCGTATCTCTGAAGGCTTTTACTGCCGCCGCAACGATGTGCAACGCAAGAGTTCTTCTTGCTACGCAAAAGGATATAACGGTTGAAGCGCCCACGGGCGCGGATCTCTATCGCACCGGAGTGCTTGCAGAGATCAAGCACGTTGTCAAAAATCCTCAGGGTAACCTCACTGTTGTCTTTGAGGGCATCGCGAGAGCCAAAATCAAGGATATAACCACCGACTCCGGATTTATGATGGCAACAGCCGTCACCCGCGAGGAGCGCAAAACCAAGCCCTCTTCGGCGACCGATGCCATAATACTTGAGATAAAGCGCATACTCAGCGAGGTAAAGAATATACATCCAACGTTTACTGAGGAGCTCCGTATGGGTGCAGAGGCTATCACCGACCCGGGTTATTTCGCGGATTTCGTCGCGTCAAGCGCAATCATTGATTATAAAAACAAGCAAGAGATACTGGAGGCTGCTTTGCCGAGAACGCGTCTTGAAAAGCTGCTCGTGGCACTTGAAGAGGAATTTATGCTCCTTGAGTGCGAGCACGATATACAGATGCAGGTAAGAGAAAAAATCGATAAAAACCAGAAGGACTATTTTTTACGCGAGCAAATAAAGGCTATACAGTCCGAGCTCGGTGACGATGATGACGACGAAATCAAGGAATACGAGGACAAGATTGCGGCAGCATCCCTCCCTGAAGACGTGCGCGAAAAGCTCTATAAGGAGCTTGGCAAGCTTGCTAAAACTCCGTTCGGCGCGGCCGAGGGTACTGTTATAAGGACCTATCTTGACACCTGTCTTGAGTTCCCATTTGGCAAAAAATCCACCGATTCAGTAACAGTTGACGAGGCGCGCAAGGTACTTGACGAGGACCACGACGGACTTATTAAGGTCAAGGAGCGAATTCTGGAGTTCGTTGCGGTAAAGCAGTTCTCGCCAGACGTTAAAAATCAGATTATATGCCTCGTTGGACCTCCCGGCGTTGGCAAGACCTCTGTTGCCGCATCTGTTGCGCGCGCACTTGGCAGAAGCTACGCTCGCGTGTCGCTCGGCGGTATGCACGACGAGGCAGAAATCCGCGGTCACAGAAAGACCTACGTAGGCGCTATGCCCGGCAGAATAGTTACGGCACTTATCAACGCAAAGGTTGAAAATCCGGTTATCGTGCTTGACGAAATTGATAAAGTGTCGCGTGACTTTAGAGGTGACCCTACCTCAGCACTGCTTGAGGTGCTTGACCCCGAGCAGAACAAGAGCTTCCGCGATAACTTTATGGAGCTCCCGATAGACCTCTCAGACACGCTCTTTATAGCTACGGCAAACAGCTACGACGGCATTCCGGCACCGCTGCTTGACCGTATGGAAATTATAGAGCTCTCGACCTACACCGACTCCGAAAAGCTCGCTATCGCAAAAAATCACCTTGTTCCGAAGCAGCTTAAGAGAAACGGAATAACGAAGCGCATGTTCAAAATCACCGACGACGCTATACTTGCTCTCATCAAGGGCTATACCAAAGAGGCCGGTGTAAGAACGCTTGAGCGAGAGATTGCCTCTCTCATTCGAAAGGGTGCAAAGCGCATTGCCGAGACCGACGTAAAATCGGTAAAAATAACCGAGAAAAACCTCGAAGAGTATCTTGGCAAGGTCAAGGTAATTCCCGAAAAGCTGGAAAGCTCCGACCCTATAGGAGTCGTAAACGGACTCGCATACACTCAGACCGGTGGCGATTTACTTAAGGTTGAGGTCGCCGTTATGCAGGGCAGCGGAAAAATCGAGCTTACAGGCTCGCTTGGCGACGTTATGAAGGAGTCTGCAAAAATCGCTCACTCCTATGTAAGAACCATTGCTGATACATACAAAATCGACAGGGATTTTTATAAAAACACCGATATCCACATTCACTTCCCAGAGGGCGCTATTCCTAAAGACGGCCCCTCTGCCGGTGTTACTATGGTAACGGCTATTGTCAGCGCTCTCAGCAATATACCCGTAAAGCGAGACGTGGCAATGACGGGCGAGGTTACGCTGCGCGGCAAGGTTTTGCCTATCGGCGGTCTTAAGGAAAAGACGCTTGCAGCATACCGCGCAGGCATTTCCACGGTGCTTATCCCCGAGGACAATATGCGCGACCTTGACGATATTGACACAGAAGCAAGGGAGCATCTTACCTTTATTCCCTGCAAGAGCGCCGGGGACGTACTGTCGCAGGCTCTCGGAATTTAGTTGATACGCGAGGCGATTAAGATGAAATTTAACGTCAACAATTCAAATATTGCTCTGACCGTCGGCAGAAGAGAACAGTTTCCGCGCGACCCGCGCCCTGAAATTGCGTTGTCAGGCAGGTCTAACGTGGGCAAAAGCTCGCTTATCAACACCCTACTTGGCAGAAAATCACTCGCAAGAGTTTCCTCAGCACCCGGAAAAACGGTAACCATCAACTATTATGACGTTGACAAAAAGCTCTACCTTGTGGATTTACCAGGCTACGGATACGCAAAGCGCTCGCAGTCGTCGAAGCGGGTGTGGAGCACTCTCACCGAGGATTTCTTCGTCAAAAACCCCTCATCAGACGCTCTTAAATTGGTTTTACAGCTCATAGACATACGAACCGGTCCTACTGAGGATGACATTATGATGATTAACTTTATGATTGAAAGAGGGATTAGGTTTGCGGTTGTCGCAACAAAAACCGACAAGCTATCAAAATCCCAGCTCTCAGCAGCGCTTGATAACCTGCGTGACGAATATTTCGGTGAGGCGGGCATTGATGTAATTCCCTTTTCTTCTGTAACACGTGACGGCAAGGACGAGCTTTGGAGAATAATAACGAGCATAATTTAGAGGTACTTATAAAAAATGAGTGACGTGATATACTATATACTGTCTACACTCGCGGTTCTTATTGCTCTTGCCGTACACGAATATTCACACGGCTACGCAGCTTACAGAATGGGTGATAATACAGCAAAAAATTTTGGAAGACTCACGCTTAACCCGATAAAGCATATCGACCCTATCGGCGCGCTTTGTATGATATTTTTCCACGTTGGTTGGGCAAAGCCTGTGCCTGTAAATCCTCGCAATTTCAGAAACCCACGGCGCGGATTTGCGCTGACAGCTCTTGCCGGACCTGTATCAAACATCACCTTGGCTTTTGTAACTGCCCCGGTTTATCTCCTGTTATTCAAGTTTTTCTTGTCAACAGGAGTGGAATCGCAGTTTCTTTTGAAGTTAATTGAAAACACCCTTACCTTTGTTGCGATATTTTTCTCGGTAAACATCGGTCTCGGCGTTTTCAACCTGCTTCCTCTTCCCCCGTTTGACGGCTCGCGAATTCTTAACGTAATTTTGCCGCCTAAAATATATTTCGGTATAATGAGATATGAAAAAAGGATATATCTCGCAGTACTCGCGTGGCTTTTGGCGGGCGACGTCATAAAGACGGGACTTCTTTCGGTTGCCTTTATTGCAGAAAGTCCGATTTTATCCTTTATTGCGGGGATTTTTTCGCTTTCTGACATTTTGGGATATGCAATTTCCGCTATAAGCGGTCTTATACTCGACCTTTGGGGGCTTATCCCTCTATTCAGTATTTAACTTTTCCATTTCAACAACGAAAGGACAGCTCTGAGCTATGATAGAGCAGCTTACCTACCGTCTTGATCAGTTTGAGGGACCACTTGATCTGCTCCTGACGCTTATCAGTAAAAACAAAGTCAGCATAACCGATATACCGATTGCCTTGATATGCGATCAGTATATGGAATATATCGAAGCGGCGCAAAGAATGGACCTCGATATTGCCAGCGAATTTATCGTTATGGCAAGTGAGCTTATGCTCATAAAAAGCCGCATGATACTTCCGCACGAGGAGGGCACGGAAAACGACCCGAGGCGAGAGATTGCCGACGCACTTCTTCTCTACCAGCAGGCAAAGCTCGCCGCAAAGGAGCTGCGCCCGATGTACGACGAGTACTCCGGCCGTGTCGTTAAGGGTACTGACGATATTCCGCCCGAAAGAGGACTTCCGCTCGACCTTGACCCAAATCTTCTCATTAAGGCGCTCGGTACAGTGCTGAGGCGAATGAAGGTTGCCGAAACTGCGAGAACGCCGGTTGAGCTCGTTAATCCGCTTATCAAGCGGAAGGTTGTTTCGGTTGAGGAGAAGATTGAGGAAATTTGCGAGCTGCTTTCATCAAGAGGTGAAGCGTCGCTCTTTACCCTACTCTGCGATGCGGATTCACGTCCAGAGCTTGTCGCGAGATTTATGGGTATTCTCGAGCTTATAAAGCAAGGAAGAATCTCTATAACTTCAATCAAGGTTATAGAGGATGTGGTTGAGTACGAGGAAAACGGACTTAATATGACCTTTATCTTAAACCCGGATTACATCCCCCCCGAGAACGCCGCTAGCGAATTTGACACAAGTGAAAGCGACGAAAAAAAGGAGAATGAAGAAAAATGACAGAAGAAATTATCGAAACCGAATCAGAGGAAAAAGTAGCTCCTGCATTGCCCGAAGAGCTCGCGCGCCCTATAGTATTTGAGGAAGCGCTCGAGGCGATACTCTTTGCTGCAGGCCACCCTGTAACCTATGCTACTCTAGCGCGTGTTTTTGATATGACGCCGAGTCAGGTAAAGGAAAGGGTCATCGAGTATTCCTTAACCTACAATAATTCAGACATCCTTCGCGGTGTAGTACTTCTTACATATGCCGATTCCTGCCAGCTTTCAACAAAGCAGTACTATCTTACCGAAATAAGAGACGCTCTGGGAATTAAGAAAAGCGGCACGCTCTCAACCTCTGCGCTCGAAACGCTTGCAATCGTCGCATATAATCAGCCCGTAACGAGACTGTTCGTTGATACTCTTCGTCGCGTCGATTCCTCTTACGCTATGAATAACCTTATTGACAGAGGACTTATCGTCTCGCGCGGCAGACTCGACGCGCCAGGACGTCCTATGTTATACGGAACAACTCCCGATTTCCTTCGGGTTTTCGGTCTTTCGAGCTTAAAGGAGCTTCCCGGAACTACCGAGGAGCTCGAAGAGATGTTCAGAAAGGTGAAGGCAACCGAGGACGCGGACCTTGCGCAAGAGGAAATTGAGTTCCCAGAAGGCACTATTCCTGACCGTAACAGCGAGAGTGCCGACGATATGGGAGAGCAGATTTCCATTGTAGAATTTGAGGAGCCGTCAGCAGAGGACGATATCCAGGGCGATATTTAATTTAAGGAGAGCTATGGTAGGCGCTTATATCGTTTTATCCGCCATAACGCTAATACTCTTTATTTTGGCACAGGATGTTTTTGTCAGAGTATATTATGATGAGGAGTTCGAGCTTAGCTTTAATTTCGTGCTCCTCGCATTCGCACTATCAAAAGAAGAGAAGAAGAAAAAGAAGAAAAGCAAGTCCAAAAAGAAGCCGGGGAAAGAATTCTATTTTCTTCTTCTACGCCGAATATCTGATTATGCCGAGGGCTGCGAGGTGATAATCAAGCGGCTGTCCGTGCCGCAGATTACCTTTGGTCGCGGTGATTTACCTCTGCCCCACCATGACTTCAGCTGGTCGGCTTCTTTGTTTATTGCATATTTAGATTCAAAAGCGTTAAAACTTACGGTATCTGATAATGCACTCACTTTATCTCCCGACGGTAAGACTGTGATTGATATTTCCTTTAAGTCCACCTACTTCAGTATGCTTATATTTATGATACGGCTTTGGCGCGACTATAAGAAAATCAAAACCGAGGAGAGATAGAAAATGTCGGAAAATAAAATGAGTGACATTATAAGAGCCTCACTTGACGGTGTAAGGAGCTTTACCGATATGAACACCGTTATAGGCGACGTAATAACCACACCTAGCGGTGTTACCGTGATACCCGTATCAAAGGTTTCTATGGGAATAGCTACGGGAGGCGTGGACTACGGCTCAAGGCGCCCTGCACCAAATCAGAATTTCGGCGGTGGAGGTGGCACTGCCCTCTCTATCACCCCGATTGCCTTTCTTACGGTATCGCCTATGGCAGAAGTAAACCTTATTCCTATAAGCTCAGCGCCAAGCGAGGTTGACAGAGTTGTGTCCTTAATTGAGCGTTCACCCGAGATTGTTGAGAAAATTAAAGGTGCTCTGTCATAAATTTCTTTGAATACTTTCCGCATCTATATCAAAGGATATAGAAAAAGGAGTGTTCAAAATGCAAAACAGAAATACCCACGTAATATATCTGACCGTTATTCTCGTTTCAGTGCTTATTTTCTCGTTTATGACTATATATGCCTCCTCCGAGGCGGCTGTTGCGGTAAGCGCGCGCTCTGCGGTGCTGTATGAACCTGAGACGGAGAGTTTTATATTTTCAAAAAACGCGAATGAAAGACTCCCAATGGCGAGTACAACCAAGATTATGACAGCGCTCGTCGCAATCGAAAGCTGTGAGCCTGATGAGAAAATCGACATAACAAGCGAGGCTGTGGGGGTTGAGGGCTCGTCTGCATATTTAAAATGCGGTGAGGTACTCACTATGGAGGAGCTGCTCTATGCCCTGCTGCTGCAGAGCGCAAACGATGCGGCAGTAGCGATAGCCCTGCACGTTGGCGGCAGCATCCAGGGCTTTGCCGATATGATGAACGACCGCGCGGCATCGCTATCGCTTTCCAACACTCATTTCACAAATCCGCACGGCCTTGACGACAAGGAGCACTATACGACGGCCGCAGAGCTTGCAAAAATTGCCGCCGCGGCGCTCGAAAATTCTATTATAAAAGAGATAACCTCTACTTACAAGAAAACCTTCTCCGACGGGGAAAGAGTCAGGACCTACGTAAACCATAACAAGCTCCTAAAGCTCTACGACGGCACGGTAGGTGTCAAAACCGGATTTACAAGGCGCTCAGGTAGGTGTCTTGTCGGTGCTGCGGAGCGCGACGGGCTGACGCTCATAAGCGTTACGCTTGATGCACCAAGCGATTGGAGCGACCACAGGACTATGCTGAATTTTGGATACAGCAAGGTCGAGAAGCTGACCTTTGCCGAGCCGTATGAGTATGAATACGAGATAAGCGTTCTCGGCGCGGAGGGAAAAACCGTTAAGGTCACAAACACAGACGGCGCATCGTTAATACTTCAAAAGGCTGAGCGCGAGGTCAAGGAATACGTGAAGCTATCCCGCTTCACAACAGCTCCCGTAAAGCGCGGTGATATACTCGGCGAGGTAATTTACACGCTTGACGGCGAGCCGTTAGTAAGAATGGCTCTCACAGCCACCGAGGACGTATCAGCACCAAAGGAAGAGGGCTTTATTAAAAAATTCTTTACAAGTATATTTGGACAAAAAGGATAGATGCAATGGAAAAAACGAGACTCCAGAAATTCATAGCAGACGCAGGACTTATGTCAAGGCGTGCGGCAGAGGGTGAAATTTCACTTGGCAACGTTTCCGTAAACGGACACGTTGCCACCCTCGGCACGAAAATCGACCCGAGAGTTGACGTCGTGACTTATAAGGGTAAAAGGATAAGATTCGAAAAAAAGGAATATACCTACATAATGTTAAACAAGCCGCGAGGCTACCTTTCTTCAACCACCGATGACCGAGGCAGAAAATGTGTCACAGATCTTTTGTCCGGAGTCCCGGCGCGAGTTTACCCTGTCGGTAGACTTGACCTTATTTCAGAGGGTATGCTTCTCCTAACGGACGACGGCGAATTAAAAAACCGTCTCACGCACCCGAGCCACAGTATACCCAAGGTCTACCGTGTAAAAGTCGGCGAGGAGGTAACCGACGAGAAGTACGAAATTCTTACCTCGCCGCTCGTTATCGACGGATATAAAATCAAGCCGGTTGACGTTATCCTCGGTGAGTCGGACGAGAGCGGCACTGTTATGAAAATGACACTCTTCGAGGGGCGTAACAGACAGATACGCAAAATGTGCGAGGCGGCAGGACTTACGGTCAAGAGACTGTCTCGCGTATCAATCGGAAATCTTAGGCTTGACGGCATGCCGGTTGGCAAGTGGCGCTATCTTGAGCCTCACGAGATTGAATATCTTTATAAGGCAACGAAGGGATAAAATATGTTTAAGATAACACCTATACAGGACGAAAAGAAAAAAGCCGAGCTTTTTGATAAATACGGCATTTCAGCTCGTGAGGGATACTTTTCCTACCTTATGTATGATATGGAAAGCGGCGAACCAATGGGAATATCTCAGTTTGACGTAAGGGGACAGACGGGATACATAAGCGACCTGCGCTCCACGCAGCGTGACGAAGACTTTGAGGCAATGTTCATCCTCGGCAGGCAAACTATGAATTTCATAGACCTTTGCGGCGCTCATCTTTGCGAAGCTGATACGGATGCCGGTGACAAAAGGCTTTTGCACGCGATAGGCTTTCGCGACTCTGACGGTGTGCTTTCGGTCAATATGACGGGAATGTTCGACGGTCACTGCGACGGACACGCCGTAGATTTAGACAAATAAAAAAATGCTGTTCTCATGCGAGAACAGCATTTTTTATTCCGAAAGGGTCGCAAATATCTCACTCCACACAGCCTCGTCCTGCTCGGT
This sequence comes from Eubacteriales bacterium, assembly GCA_045576815.1. Taxonomy (GTDB): domain Bacteria; phylum Bacillota; class Clostridia; order Oscillospirales; family CAG-272; genus UBA1740. Next base: position 520 of record JAZNHD010000001.1, on the reverse strand, counting down.
CATAAGCCACCAATCGTATGAGGCGACGAATTTCTCCTTCGCCCCCACGGTATCAAGCTCGCCTGTTTTCTTCTTTTCGGTAAGTGTATTAAAGAAATCGGCAAGATGCCTTGTGGCGCCGTAAGAATAGTTTGGGTTGTGATTTTTACCGTCAACAAGTAAAAAGCGAATGTTTTCCTTATCCGACAGCTTCTTATACAGTCTTTTAAAATGGCTTTTTTTGACCGTTTTATCATCTGCCGAGTGAATTATAAGCACCCTTGCAGACGAGTTTTCAAGACTGTCCGCCGCATCAAAATTTACGTAGTCTGGGTTAGCCTCTTTTTCAATCTCAAAAAGACGACGGCGAAGTGGGAAAAGGAAGAACGGAAGGAGCTGCGCCTGCATTCTCTTAACAGAGGTAAAGCCCGAAAGCGCTATTACGTGTGAGACCTCGGGATGAAGAGCTGAGATATTGAGCGCGGAAAAACCGCCCCAGCTATGCCCTATCAAAGTCGGATCGTAGCCATGTCGTTCTGTG